>JBIOYB010000594.1:0-3002 GCA_044869915.1 Allorhizocola sp. | reverse complement strand
GGCGGCAGCACCTTGAAGATCCGCACGAACGCGCCCTCGCTGGTCACGATCAGACCGGTGCGATCGACGGCCTCGACAGCCAGCAGCTCGCCGGCCTCCGGCAGCTCGTCGCGCTTGCCGTTCACTGCGGTCCTAGCGCTCATCGCGTCTCCTTCGTGCTCGCGAGGATGTCCGCCCGCCGCCGGCCCCGGTCCGCCCACGCCCAGCCACGCCTCGGACCAGCGAGCGGCCCCCCGACGAGTCCGGGTGGCGCGCTGGCGTCCCGTCGTGGGAGTTCGCTGTCCCGATCGGATCGGGGGACGGCACCGAGCTGCACGGCGGGGTGGGCCGCGCGTCCGGGCGGGTCATGCCTGCTCCCACAGCGCCCGAAGGTCGAGATCGAGGGTGTGTGGGTCGCTCGTCGGGTCGACGTCCGGACCGTCCGGTGTCAGCACGTAGCCCTCGTGGGCGGCGCCGGCGCCGGGGAGGTAGCGGCCGTCCAGGCGCCGCCAGCGCAGCGCGCCGGAGACCAAGCCCCACAGGTCGAACTCGGTCTGGCCGGCCACGAAGACCGGCACGACGGGCAGCGCGGCGATATACGTCCCGCTCAGCGCCGCCCACATCCCGTCGAACGGGCTCAGGAACTTCGCCCACACGACTCCGATCAGGACCCCGACGAACGCGGCGGCGATCTGGCCGACGGTGAAGTCCCAGAAGCGCAACTTGGATTCCAGATGGGCCGGTGCGGAGTTCACCGTGCTCCCCTCCTTAGCCGCCTGGGAACAGCGTGTCGGGGTCAGGGCCACGCGGCTCATGCGAGGACGGCGCACCGCCGCTTCCGCGATCGGCATCAGCCGGGCGCGCACTGCGAACCGGCCCAGGCTGTTGGGCCGGACTAGACGGCATATCGCCTGCGCTTCCCGCGACGCCATCCTTCGAGCCCTTCGCGCTGGCATTGCTGGCGCACTTCTCAATCGGAGTGCTTTCGGAGCTCACCGTGGGGGCTTGTTCGCCGCCTCCAGCCTTGTACACGTCCCCCGGCTCCGGCGCTAGCACGTTGTCGTCGCCCTCGAGGGCGTCACCGCCGGGCTGCCGGTGAGTTGAAACATCGTCCGGCGTTGCGCCGGCGAGCGCGCTGGTGGGGTCACTTCCGGCGGTGTCGTCGAGCACGTCGTTGATGGCCTGGGCGCGGACGTCGGGGCTGGCGGCGGCGAGGGTGCGTAGTGCTTCGCGCTCGCTCGGGGTCCACTCGCCCATCGCCTGGTAGGCGAGGTGTTCGCGTGCCCCGTCCCCGTGTTCTGTGACGAGCTGGCCGACGCCGCGCTGAGTGTCCTCGGGCAGGCTCTGCAGTGCTTGCTTGGCCTGCTCGGTCGACACCGGGCTGGTGCGCGCGCGGAAGTTGGCCTCGAATTTCTCGTTGGCGAAGTCCTGCTCGCGGCCGGCGAAGCTCGGCGTCTGCAGCCCGTTCTGCAGTCCGCGCCCGGAGGCCTGCGCCTGCGCGGTCGGCGGTGGGGTGTATGCGCGTCCGTTCGCAGCGCCCGTCCCTGCTCCCGCGGGCGTCGCAGCCCCTGCCGCGGCCGTAGCGCCGGCGGGCATCCCCACGGCGACGCTCGCACCGCCGGTCGCGCCCGCCGCCGCGGTCAGGCCGGCCATGTTGGCGGCGTTGCGCAACCGGCTGCCGGTCCGGCTCTCGCCGCTGTGTGAGGTCTGGGTCTCGGTCTGCTTGGTCTTCTGGCCACCCGCCCAGGCGGGCAGGTGCTGGCCGGCGGCGTTGGTCATGCTGCGACCGGCCGCGTAGCTGGCCGCACGGGACAGGAAGCCGCCGCTGAGCGCCTGGCCGCCCAGCATCGCCACCCGCGCGAGCGTGATCGGCAGCTTGAGCATCACCCACAGCAGCACGATCGCCACCAGCGGCTGCAGCAGCTTGTCCATCACCCCGGTGCCGCCCTTGAAGCTCAGCACGTTCACGCTCACGGCGGCCGACGCGGCAAAGCACAGCGCCCAGGTGAACGGAACGACTAGGCACACGGCGAACGCGCGCATGGCGACGTGGGTGACCCAGGGCGCCACCGGCCACAACACGATCGCCATGGGCATACCCACGAAGAGCAGGACCGTGGAGACGCTAATCACGATCTTGAGCAGCAGCAGTCCTAGGAAGAGCAGGCTGGCGGCGATCGCGATCGCGACGTTCAAGAACACGCCGATCTCGGTGAGATTTAGGGCGCCGGCCGCTCCCAGGCCGGCCACCAGCAAACGGGCGCTGTCATCCGTGACGGTGCCAGAGCCCAGCAGTCCCGAGCTCGCGAGGTTGGCCAGGTTGACTGCGGTGGAGAACAACCACGGCCACATGGCCAGCAACAGCGCGGCGCCGACCGTGCGGGTGAGGCCCTCGAGCGCGGAGAACCCCGAGTCGCCGCCGCCGGCGAACCCGGCCGCCCAGTAGCGGGCCACCGAGATCGTGGCCAAGGCGCCCAAGAGCCCGCCGCCCATCGCACACACCGTCGTCTCAAGTTGGGCGACGTTGCCCTGCGTGAAGTCCGGGACGGCCACCAGCCAGCCGATCAGCTCGACCGTGATGAACTTGGCGATCGGCGCGAAGAGGTGCTTGATGATGGCGTCAAACGCGCCGACCGCGAGCTTGCCGATCTCACCGCTGACCGTCCCGCCGAGGATGCCGAAGGGATTGGGGATGGGGATGGCCGCCTGGGTGGGAGCCGGGGCCGCGGCAGAGACCAAGAGCATCACGACGACCAGTGCCGCGCCCACCGCCACCAGCGGTCCACGCCCGCGCAGCATGGCGGACGTTCGCCTCTCCCGCGAGGTTGCGCTCTGGATGTGGTGGGCGCGGCGACGTCGTCGCATCGCCGGGCTCAGTCGACGAGGGCGGTGACGCTGCCCAAGAGCAGCAGCACGCCGAGCGAGGTGCCGATGATTGGCAATCCGCGCCGCCCTCCGAACAGCAGGATCAAGCCGCCCGCGATCAACGCGAGCGGCGCGATCGCAGCGGTCATCGCCAGCGC
>JBIOYB010000593.1:0-30979 GCA_044869915.1 Allorhizocola sp. | reverse complement strand
TCACTTCGTGTCGGTCCCGGAGGACGACTGCGGCGCGCTGGAGTCGACCGCGTCACTGGTCAGCTATGGCTGGGGCATGATCCCGGTGACCGTCCGGCTTGGACGGTCGACGTGGACGACCTCGCTGTGGCCCAAGGACGGGGGTTACATCGTGCCGCTGAAGCTGGCCGTGCGCAAGGCGGAGGGCCTCGACGTGGGCGACACGGTGACGGTCCGCCTGACGGTGGACGTCCGATAAGATTGAAACACGTTCTCATTTTGGTACCCTCGGGCGCATGATTCCCGTCGCGGTCTGGGGCACTGGCAATATCGGTCGCGCCGCCATCCGTACCATAGAGTCAAATCCGATCTTGAAACTGGTGGCAGTTATCGTGCACGATCCGGGCAAGGTCGGCCGTGACGCGGGCGAGCTCGCCGGGCTCGACCGCCCGCTCGGGATCGCCGCCACCGACGACGCGGACGCGGTGCTGGCCGCGCGCCCGCGCGCGGTGGTGTATGCGGCGTCCGGCGAGATCCGGGCGGACGACGCCCTCGCCGACATCGTGCGCGCGATCGGCGTCGGCGCGGTGGTCGTCACGCCCTCGGTCTACGCGCTCTATGACCAGCGCAACGCGCCACCCGAGATGCGCGAGCCGGTGCTGGCCGCGATCGAGTCCGGCGGCGGCAGCCTGTTTGTCAGCGGCGTGGATCCGGGGTGGGGCAACGATATCCTGCCCCTGCTGTGCAGCGGGCTCGGCGGCGAGATCGACGAGATCCGGTGCCAGGAGATCTTCGACTATTCCACCTACGACCAGGAGTATTCGGTGCGCTATCTGGTCGGCATGGGACAGCCGCCGGACTATGAGCCGCCCATGCTTTTGCCGACTGTGCCGACGATGGTGTGGGGCGGGCAGATCCGGCTCATGGCACGGGCGCTGGGGGTGGAGCTCGACGACATCCGCGAGACGGTCGAGCGGCGCTTCCTCACCGCACCCGTGTCCACAAAAGCCATGGGCCAGTTCGATTCCGGCACCCAGGGCGCGATCCGCTTCGAGGTGCGAGGGATCGTGGCCGGCGTGCCACGCCTCGTGATCGAGCACGTCACCCGCATCCACCCGTCGTGCGCGCCGGACTTGCCCGTGCCACCGGACGGCGTCGGCGCGCACCGCGTGATCATCGAGGGGCGCCCGCGGATCGAGGTGACCGTCGAAGCCGCCGACGAGGGCGGAAACCGTTCCGCGGGAGGGAACGCCACAGCCGTCGGCCGTCTGGTCGGCGCGATCGACTGGCTCGTCGACGCCGCACCCGGCCTGTATGACGCGCTGGACGTTCCCCTGCGCCCCGCAAACCTCAGAAATCGGTGGCGATGATGCGCTCGATGTTGCGCTCGGCGAGCGCGGTGATCGTGACGAACGGGTTGACGCTCGTGTTGCCCGGGATGAGCGAGCCGTCGATGGCGTAGAGGCCCGGATGTCCGTGCAGGCGCCCGTAGTTGTCGGTGGCCTTGTTCAGTACGGCCCCACCGAGCGGGTGGTAGGTGAGATGGTCGCCCCAGATCTTGTAGGCGCCGAACAGGTCGGTCCGGTAGATCGTGCCCTCACGCTGATTGATCTTGTCGAAGATGCTCTTCGCCATGTCGATGGCCGGCTGCTTCCAGGCGGTCTGCCAGTTCAGCTCGACCCGGCCCGCCGAGGCGTTCCACGAAAACTGGGCCCGGTTGGGGTTTCGCGCGATCGTCAGGTAGAACGACGCGAACGTCTCGATGCCCGTGGGCAGCGGGGCCACTTCGGCGAACGCGCCACCCGCGGCCCAGTTGTCGATGCCCGCGGTGGGGATGGACGACTGCAGGCTGCCGGTCGGATCCCACAGGTGGTTGGCGCGCCCGCACATCACGTTGCCGTTGTCGCCCCAGCCCTTGCCGATCTCGCCGTTGAGGCTGGGCAGCACGCCCGTGGCCTTCAGCTTGGTCAGCAGTTTGCTGGTGCCCACACTCCCCGCGGCGAAGAACACCTTGTCGGCCAGCAGGGTCTTGGTCGCGACCACGGCGCCGGTGGTGTCGAGCTGCTCCATGGCGACCGCGTAACCGCCGCCCGCGATCGGAGCGACCGAGGTGACCCGGTGCAGCGTCATGATCGTGACCCGGCCGGTCGCCCGCGCCTGCGCGAGGTAGGTCTGCTGCAGCGACTTCTTGCCATGGTTGTTGCCGTAGAGGATCTCGGCGTCCAATGCGGACCGTGTCGCCGTGCCGGCCTGTTCGCGCGCCATGTAGTCCCAGTCGTAGACATTGGGCACCATCACGAACGGGAAGCCGGAGCGCTGCGCGTGCTTGCGGCCGACCCGCGCGTATTGGTAGCAGGCGGCGCTTTCCCACCAGGCCGGGTCGACCGTGGTGACGCCCAGGCCCGCGTTGGCGCGTGGGTAGTAGACGTTGTACATCTCGTTGGCGTCGACCGAGGGCAGGACCGCACCGAAGTTGGCGCGCTGTGGTGTGACCGCCATGCCGCCGTTGACCAGCGAGCCGCCGCCGACGCCGCGGCCCTGATAGACGATGATGCCGCCGAATTCCTCGGCGTCGAGGATCCCGGTGTGGCGCGGGACGTCCTTGTCCAGCGGGAAGCCGAGGAAGTTGCTGATCGGCTGCTTGGTGCGGGTGCGCAGCCAGAAGGAGCGGTAGTCGGGGCTGCGGGTGTTGGCGAAGATCTTGCCGTCCGTGCCCGGTGTGTCCCAGGGCAGTCCCATCTCGACCATGCGCACGTCGATGCCGGCCTGTGCCAGGCGCAGGGCGGCCACGGCGCCGCCGTATCCGGTGCCGATCACGAGGGCCGGAAGGTTCGCGGCGGCCCGGGCGGGCGAGGCGGCGACCTGGCCGGTGATGGCGGCGGCCCCAATTATGGAACCTGTTCTAACGATGAGCTGGCGTCGCGTCGTGCCTGTTGAACCCTTCTCTTTCTTGTTTCGATCGGTCATTATTAACATCCTCACGTGGGACGAAGTGAGAACAAGTTATACTTTGCCTACGCGCGCGGCAAGCAGGAGAGGCGGCGGCATGGACATCGATATCCCGGAGGGCAAGGACCCGATCGCGTATGTGTGGGGTGAGATGGTCCCCGGCATAGGCGTCGCCGCGTCGGCGTTTTCGCTGTCTGTGTACCAATACTCGACGCTCGGGCTGCGCGAGTTCGAGGCCGCGCGGCTGCGCGTCGCGCAGATCAACGGCTGCCTGTTCTGCCTCGACTGGCGCACCGAGCGCGACGGGCAGAAGGTCGAGCAGGAGTTTGCCGACGCCGTGGCGCAGTGGCGCACCACCGGCCTGTTCGACGAGCGCACCCGCCTGGCCGCCGAATACGCCGAGCGCTACGCCCTCGAACACCACGGCCTCGACGACGGGTTCTGGGCGCGGATGTCCAAACACTACAGTCAGCTCGAGATCGTCGAGCTGAGCATGAGCATCGGCTCGTGGCTCGCGTTCGGCCGGCTCAACCACGTGCTCGGCCTCGACACGCGATGCGTGCTGCCCGGACATTGACGCACGGCTCTTCCACCATCGGAGCTTGGACCGTCATACTGGCGGCATGACAACGCCTGACGCCGCCGCGCCCAAGAGCCGCAACGTCATCGCGCTCGTCGCGGGATGGGTGGGCCTGCTCGCTCACCTGGGCACCCTGGTCTGGTATGCGGCCAGCGGGCTCCTCGCACCCGGGTGGGCCGTGATCGCGCTGCTCGTTGTCTGGGCCGCGCTGCTGGTCACCGCGATCGTCCTGCTGCGCGGCAGCAGGCCGGCGTATGCGCTGATCGTCCCGGTGGCGTCGACCGTGATCTGGTTCGCCGCGATCTCCGCCGGTGAGGCCTGGCTCGGCTGGACTGCCTGACACCCCACCGCCGCCCGCGGCGACCGTCCACATGAGACGGCGTTGGACCCGTTCGGCGGATGCGGACATCGAATGACGTGTATGACGATCTGCGCGGGGATGTGCCGTGCCGATTGGAGCCGCGATGAACAGGGATGTACCGCCCTGGTTGCTGCCAAGCCTCGGGAGGGCAATGCCCTCTTCGCCGCCGATGCGACCTTCTGCCCGGTGACCGGGCTGACCGGGCAGTACACGTCCTTGCGCTCCTACAACTACCCCAACCGCTACCTGCGGCACAACGGCTTGAGGCTTTACATCGACGTGTCCGACGGCACGGACCAGTTCCGCAAGGACGCCACGTTCGCCGTCCGGCCCGCACTGGCCGGCGCATAACCGAGTTTGGCGCGCACATGATCGCCTTAATCTATCGGAAGGCCTGTGGAAGTACCGACCGGTCGATCGCGCCCACGATCCGGCTCGAACGGCGCTGGTAGCGCGCCTCACGTCCCCGGATGTTGTCGGAAGATTTCCGGAAGTTGTTGACGCCATTTCGGAAACGCTGCAATACTTCCGATCCACCAGGGTCGATGATGAGCGCTGCGCCCGGGCAGCCGCGCCGGCCCGGGTGCATGCCCATACCGGACCAGCATCGGCGGCGGGCTCCACCATCGATGCTCGGCAGAAGAGGTTTGACATGACCAACCATTGCGTCCCAGCGGCCACCAGCGCGTGGCGCAGGCCCGGTGTGCGGGCCGGACTCGTGCTCGGCGCGATCGCCGCGCTCAGCATGGCCTATGCCGCGGCCGTGCCCAGCGCCTCCAACGCCGCCACGACCCTCGGCGCGTCGGCCGCCGAGCGAGGCGGGCGCTACTTCGGCACGGCCGTCCCGGCGAACAAACTCAGCGACAGCGCGTACACGACAATCTTGAATCGGGAATTCAACCAGGTCACGCCCGAGAACGAGATGAAGATCAACGCTACCGAGCCGAACCAGAACCAGTTCACTTACGGCGCGGCCGACCAGATCGTCAACCACGCGCGGTCGCGCGGCATGCGGGTCAAGGGCCACACCCTGGCCTGGCACTCGCAACAGCCCGGCTGGATGCAGGGCATGTCCGGCCAGGCGCTGCGCAACGCCATGATCAATCACATCACGCAGGTCGCGACCCACTTCCGCGGCCAGGTCTTCGCGTGGGACGTGGTGAACGAGGCGTTCGCCGACGGCAGCGGCGGCGGGCGCCGCGACTCCAACCTGCAGCGCACCGGCAACGACTGGATCGAGGTCGCCTTCCGCACGGCCAGGGCAGCGGACCCGAACGCCAAGCTGTGCTACAACGACTACAACACCGACAACTGGACCGCCGCCAAGACCCAGGCCGTCTACCGGATGGTGCAGGACTTCAAAAACCGCGGCGTACCCATCGACTGCGTCGGCTTCCAGGCGCACTTCACCGGCGGGTCAAGCTACCCGAGCAACTTCCGCACCACGCTGTCCAGCTTCGCCGCGCTTAACGTCGACGTGCAGGTCACCGAGCTGGACATCACCAACGCGCCGGCCGCGCCCTACCGCAGCACGACCGAGGACTGCCTGGCCGTGGCGCGGTGCACCGGCATCACCGTGTGGGGCATCCGCGACAACGACTCGTGGCGCTCGGGCGAGAGCCCGCTGCTGTTCAACAGCGGCAACGGCAAGAAGGCCGCCTACGACGCGGTGCTGGCCGCGCTCAACAACGGCGTGACCCCGACCTCGGCGCCGCCGACGAGCCAGCCTCCGGGCGGCAACTGCACCGCGTCGCTGTCGCCCGGCACCGTGTTCGGCGACCGGTACAACACGAATGTCTCGGTCTCCGGCAGCAACAACTGGACGGTCGTGGTCGTGCTGCCGTCGTCGCAGCGGATCCAGTCGGTCTGGAACGCCACCTGGAGCGCCGACGGCACCGGGCTGGTGATCACCGCCCGCCCCAACGGCAGCGGCAACAACTGGGGCTTCACGACGTTCTTCAACGGCAATACCGGCGGCCGGCCCACGGTCCGGTCCTGCACCGGCTAGGCGAAAATGGGCGTGGCACCAACCGGTGCCACGCCCATTCGGCTACACCAACTCCGGTGAAGGCGCACGCTCCACTGTGGACTCCGGCCGGTGGGCCTTGGCCGGGCGGCTCCAGCGGCGCATCGCCGGGCGCTCGACAAGGGCATAGAGCAGCCACGCCAGCACCAGGCAGATGGCGATCGTGAGGCCGATGTCGCGCAGCGCCTCGGGCAGCGTGATCAACTTGGCCCAGTTGGCCGGGTCCACCGCGCCGATCGGCCCGTAGCTCACCACGAGGAAGTGCACGATATAGAGGGCGTACGAGATCTCGCCCAGCCACACCATGACCGGCCCGCCAAACCAGGTCCGCCTGCCCACGATGTCGGCCGTGGCCACCGCGCCGATGACGAGCGCGAGCGGCAGCGCCGTTGGCGCCACATAGCCATAGGGCACCGGCAGGGCCCCGCCGACCACATAGGCCGCGAGGGCCAGCGCGATCGAGGCCGTGATGGGGATGCGGATCCAGCGCCCGTGGAGCACGATCTGGGCGACCACGATGCCCAGGACGAATTCGAGCATCCGGCTCAGCGGGAAGTAGTACACGAACCAGACCTGCAGCCACGCGTCCCCGGTCAGCAGCATCTGCGGCTGGTCGGGCAGGAGCTTGGCCGCGAACGGGACGGCGGCGATCGCGAGGACCACCACGCCCGCCCACAGCCACAGCCGCTCGGGGCGGATCCGGCGCACCAGCAGGAGCAGCAGCGGGAAACACAGATAGAACGCCAGCTCGCACGACAGCGACCAGTTGGGCACGTTGGCGCCGTAGTTGAGCACCACCTCCTGCGCCGGAATCCACGTCTGGACAAGGAAAAGCGACGGCACCGTGTTGGCGGTCGTCACCGCGATGCCGGCGGTGAGCATGAGCACGATCGCCGCGCCGGCCGCGACCAGGTGATTGGGGAAGATCTTCACCAGCCGGCGGCGCCAGAACAGCACTTTGGTGTCGTCGGGCCGGGCGACCCAGGTCAGCACGAAGCCGCTGAGCACGAAGAAGAACGACACTCCGACCGAGCCGGCGGCGTAGGCGAACTTCGACAGCCCCGCGAGCTCGGGCACGCCCGTGCGCGGCAGCAGGGAGATGCCCATGTGGCACAGCAAAACCATGAACGCCGCGATGAATCGCAGCCCCGTGAGTGACGGCAGTCGAGAACGATCGGCGCCGACCCGCGTCGTCGCTTGCATTGGCGCGCTCCTTCGCTAGCCCTGTTGTCGCACCACAACATCCAGGGAGCGGGTGGAGGCGGGCTCGAGCCCTTACAGATCGGGATCCGTCTTTGCGATCAGATCACGGGCGCAGGGCGCGGCGCAGCAGGGCCCACGCGCTGTCGGCGGTCTCGCGGCGCAGGTCGGGGGCGACCTTGGCGAGCAGCGCGCTGA
This sequence comes from Allorhizocola sp., assembly GCA_044869915.1. GTDB lineage: Bacteria > Actinomycetota > Actinomycetes > Mycobacteriales > Micromonosporaceae > Allorhizocola. Next base: position 23,686 of record JBIOYB010000593.1, on the reverse strand, counting down.
CCAGGCTGACGGCCAGCATGACCTCGTCGACGCGCACGGTGCGCCGCACGGCGCCGGATCGGTGTGCCTCGGGCAGCGTGGCGGCGATGGCGGCCTCGACGCGCCGCACTATGCCGATCAGCCGAGGCTCATCCGGTACCGGAGAAACAATCTCCACAAAGGCCACCGACTCGATCGTCATTTCCGTCATCAGGGTGAGCAGATCGTCCAATGTGGATTTTGGATCGGCGGCCAGCGCCTCGAGCTGCGCGACATTTTCCTCGAACACGGCGAGGGCGAGGCTGATCCGGTCGGGGAAGTGCCGGTAGAGGCTGCCCTGCCCGACTCCGGCCGTCTTGGCGACCGCGTGCAGCGGCGCGTCGATCCCGCCGTCGGCGAAGACCACGCGTGCGGCGGCCAGCAGGGCGCGGCGGTTGTCGGCGGCGGCGTTACGCCCTCGGTTCTCTCGACGTGGAGCGGTCACCGAGCTACTCTAGCAACCGGACAGCGTTGTCCGGTTGAACCTGGAGGGTGAGATGAGCCAATCGCGGGAATCGTGGGACAGGGACGTCGACGTCCTGGTCGTCGGGTCGGGCGCCAGCGGGCTCACGGCCGCGATCACGGCCGCGGACGCCGGGCTGCGCACGCTCGTGCTGGAAAGCACGCCCAAGTGGGGCGGCACGACCAACCTCAGCGGCGGCGGCCTGTGGATGCCGACCAACCCGCTCATGGCCAAGCACGGCATCCCCGACTCGGTGGACGAGGCGCTCACCTACATGCAGGCCGCCATCGGGCCCGTGGAATCGGTCGGCCCGGCGAGTTCACTCGAGCGGCGGCGGGCGTTCGTCGAGACCGTGCCCGAGGTGTTCGGCTTCCTGCAGCGGCTCGGCGTGCGATGGACCGCCTCCAAGGACTACCCCGACTACTATCCCGACCGGCCGGGCGGCAAAATCGGCCGGGCTATCGAGGTCGAGCCGTTCGACGCCAAGCTGCTCGGCGACTGGGCCAAGCGGTCGCGCATCGCCGAGGCCGTGCCCGCGCCGCTGAAGACCGACGACGTGTGGCTGCTCGTGCGCGCCTGGTCGACGCCCGACGGTTTCGCGCGCGGGGTCCGGTTTGTCTTCCGCACGCTGGGCGGCCTGCTGCGCGGCAAGCGCCTGTATGGCATGGGATCCGCGCTCGTGCTCAGCCTCATGACGATTGTGAGAAAGCAAAACACCGAGATTCTATTGGGTACGCCGCTGCGATCGCTCGTGGTCGAGGACGGCGCGGTGGTCGGTGCCACGGCGACCGGGCCCGACGGATCGCAGTTGCGCATCCGCGCCCGCCGCGGTGTGGTGCTTGCCGCGGGCGGGTTCGCGCACAACACGCAGTGGCGCGAAAAGTATCACGGCGTCCCCGGATACAGCTCCGCGGCATCCGGCGACCTCGGCACCGCCATCGACATCGCGGCGTCGATCGGCGCGCAACTGTCGCTTATGGACGATGCGTGGTGGGGCGCTGCCGTGCCCAGCCCCGACCCGGCAGGCAAGGCCATGTTCATCCTGTCCGAGCGGTCCATGCCGTTCGGCATCGTCGTCGACGCCGAGGGCAACCGCTACACCAACGAGTCGGCGAGCTACATCGACTTCGGGCACGCGATGCTCGAGCGGGACCAGACCGTGCCGGCCATCCCGTCGTGGCTCATCCTCGACGCCCGCAGCCGCCGGCGGTATCTGGCGCCCGCGCTCATGATGGGCGCCAAGAAGCTGCGCGAAGCGGGCATCGTGCGCACGGCCGGCACCATCGAGGAGCTGGCGGGCAAGCTGGGCATGGCGCCGGAGCGGCTGCGGTCCACTGTGGACAGGTTCAACGGGTTCGCGCGGGAGGGCGTGGATCGCGACTTCGGGCGCGGCCATACCGCCTACGATCGGTACTACGGCGACCCGCGAGTCAAACCCAACCCCAATCTGGGCACCATCTCCAAGGGCCCTTTTGTCGCGCTTCAAGTGGTCCCGGGTGACCTCGGCACCAAGGGCGGCCTGCTCACCGACGCCCATGCCCGCGTGCTCGACACCGCCGGCGCGCCCATCCCCGGGCTTTACGCGGCGGGCAACACCACCGCCTCCGTCATGGGCCGCACCTATCCCGGCCCCGGCTCCACCATCGCCCCCGCGGTCATCTTCGGCTACCGCGCGGCCAGACACGCCCTATCGCACTAGGAGATACCGGACACGAGCAAGGTAGGCCTCGTTTGGCGCGTCGGCGCCGTTGTAGAGCCCGTGATCCTCTGAGACGTGCGTCAACCGCCGGTCCTCGTGCCTAGCGCGACCGATCTCCGCGTCGAACCACTTAACCGCACTGCCGTGGTCCCCAACGCCGCCACTCACACGAGGTCCGATCGGACGATCCTTTCACGACGGACGGCCAGATCGTCATGGCCCCATCCACTGGTTCACCGCGAGCCGGTAACATCGATGTAACTACATATGGAAATGCCTAACCTGACGACGTCTGCCTCCAGCCGGCGGCGCTCGATAGCGTAACGGCGGTCGCTCTCCTGTCACGCCTATCCTAGGAGGAGTTCGATGCGGGGCTTCACCTCCAAACCCATACTCGCCGCCATCATCATCACCGCCATCATCATCACCGCCGTCGCCGTCGCCGTCACCGTCACCGTCGCGCTCGTGCCCGCGAGCCCTGCCTCCGCCCAGCCCTGGCCGGGTGTCACCCGCCTACTCAGCGTCGGCAGCGACCAGGTCCAGGGCGATCACGACAGCCAACTGCCGTCGGTGGATGAGGGCACGGTCGCGGGTCCGGTCAGCGATGACGGCCGGCGGGTCGCGTTCGTTTCGCGTTCGACCGATCTCGGCGGCCCGGCCGACTTCCGCGACAACGTGTACGTGTTTGACGACCGTAGCAACGGTAGAACGCGTCTCGTGAGCGTCGGCAACAGCGGTGCCGAGGGCGACCTCGACAGCCCCGAGCCCGCCATGAACTCCGACGGCGATCTGATCGTCTTCGCGTCGCGCGCCTCCGCCTTCGTACCGGAAAATCAAGGCTTCTTCGCCTCCGACATCTTCATCCGCATCAGAAAATGAAGCACCGGCCCACCGAAGGATGGTTACCAATGAATCGAAAGCTCGTCACCAATGAATCGAGGGCTTGCACCATGAATCCGATTTGGACTGTCGGCAGCAGACTGCTCGCCCTGCTCGCCGGCGCGCTCCTGCTGGGATCCGTGGCCGCGGTTACGCCGTCGGCACCTGCTGCCGCCGACGTGCCGGTCACCTTCGACTGCCCCGGCCCGTATGTCGAACCGGGCCTCTACCCCGACCACGACCCCCGATACTACTGGCAGTGCTTCGAGGATCCGCAGACTCCGGCCTTCCTAAGACAGTGCGGTATCGATGGGTCGGGGGATTGGCTATACTTCAATTACCAACTCAATGTCTGTGACTTCTCACGCAACGTTGCCTACGAGCAGCCGTCCATGACCGCCGGCACCGCCCAGCTGCACCTGCTCACCCCCGGCCTCTACCAGCTGACCGACCTGAGCGGCGACCCGTCCCTGCGCAACGAAACCGTCACTTTCACCACCGTCAACGACACCGTCCTCTGCAGCGCCTCCACCGGCAACACCGGCGTCGCCACCTGCCAGACCCAGCCGGCCCTCACCGATGTGGCCAGCCTGCTCACATCCGGATACAAAGCCGTCTACGCCGGCAATCCGACCGCCTATTTCGATCCCAGGACAGCCTCCGGCGCCGTACAACTCGTCATCGGTTAATTCAAATGATTATATTGTACGCGGCGGGACCACCCGGATCCGATTACGCACACACTCCCGACCCCCGTGGATTTTCCCGCGCCCCCACCCCAATCGGCAGCCTCGTTCCAGAACCAATCCCCCACCCCGACCCGCCCGCGCCCAGATCCGCTGGCCCCCCGCGCGCCCACACCTCCGCCCGGGAAGCACCCACCGCCGCCCCACGCGCGCCCCACGCGCGCCCCACCCACCGACCGAGAAACGCCCACCGCCAGCCGGGAAACATCGGCGCGCCCGGCCAACCCACCGTCCACATTAGACAGAGCTGGATCGTAGTCACATCTGGTGCAAAGAAAGCGTTTTCCGGTGCAGTCGCGGTGGCGGATGTGAACCCGGCGCCGGCCATACTCGACGTCGTCCGGGATCCGCAGGCCCAGCACCTCACCCGGGCGCAGCCCACCGTCGAGCATCAGCAGGAAGATCGCCCGGTCGCGCTGCGTCCGGCACACCGCCCTCCTCGACAAGCAGCCACCGCAGGATCCCCTGCTCGTCGAGCACCTTCAACGCCTGCAACAGTCCTCCTGGACTCCTCGAGCAACTGCCCAGATGAGTCCAACGAGACGCACCAGCCATGCGGAGCTGACCGCTTGTCGAGATAACAGTATGCCACCACGAAAAGTCGCCCTGTCCACCATTGACGGACAGAGCGCACGTTCAGTGGGGCATCGCCGGTTTGCCGTCGTTATCGTCGGCCGGCTCGGGCTGGTCTCGCCGTCCGAGGATGAGGAAGGCGACCGCGACGGCGAAGACGATGATCGAGGTCCAGACGTTGAGGCGCAGGCCCAGGATGCGGTTGGCGTGATCGATTCGCAGCGCCTCCACCCACACCCGGCCCAGCGTGTAGCCGGCGATGCACAAGGCGAGCAGCCGCCCGTGCCCGAGGGAGAATCGTTTCTCCGCCCACAGAAGCAGGAAGTACAGGCCGACGCACCACAGCGCCTCGTACAGGAACGTCGGGTGGTACAGGCCGATGTCGGGGGTGTCGGCGGGCCGATGCGCCGGGTCGATGCGCAGCGCCCACGGCAACGTCGTGGGCGCTCCATAGAGCTCCTGGTTGAAGTAGTTGCCCAGCCGTCCGATCGCCTGCGCCAGGATGAGGCCGGGAGCGGTCGCGTCGGCAAACGCCGGCAGCTGCACTCCGCGCCGCCTGCAGCCGATCCACGCCCCGAGCGCACCCAGCGCGACCGCGCCCCAGATGCCCAGGCCACCGTCCCAGATATACAGCGCCTTGATCGGCTCCCTGCCGGCGGCGAAGTACAACTCCGGACTGGTGATCACATGATAGAGGCGACCACCGACGATCCCGAACGGGACCGCCCACTGCGCGATATCCAGAACATCATCGGCCCGTCCGCCGCGAGCCGCCCACCGCCGCCGGGTGATCAGAATCGCGACGATGATCCCCGCGATGATGCACAGCGCATAGGCGCGGATCGGGATCGGCCCCAGATGCCACACGCCGCGTGCCGGGCTGGGGATGCTAGCCAAGATCATGATTCCTCCGGGCTTCAAAGATGAGTGCCGGTGTCACGATCTCAGCCGAGCCCCGCACCCTCGCATCCGGCCCCCACATCCGGCTGGACGCGAAGATCGATCGTTACGGCTGAATGTTAACCGTGGGTTTGGCTGCCGTTCAACGTTTTGGCTCGTTGCGAGCGGCCGGTACGCTTCCGAGCGTGTCGAGTCCCGTCGCTGAGTTTGATTGGACGTTGCTCGGATATGCCGCGCTCGGGCTCGGCATAGTCGCCGCGATAGCGTCCGCGGCATTGGCCACCGGCGCGCGCATCCGCCGCAGCGGCAGCGATCAGGAGCAGGTCGTCGCGGACGCGCGCGCGACCATCAAACAGCTGGCAGAGTCGCCGGAGCTGGAGGACGTCCCGGAGCAGCTGGCGCAGTGGGAGGTCCACGCGACCGCCGTGGCGCGCCGGCAGCTCGACCTGTCGCTGAAGCATTCGGCCGACGCGCTGCGGCAGAGCACCATGAGCTTCCGGATCGGCATGGCCGCCGCGACACTCGGATTCCTGGCCGTGCTCGGTTCGCTCGGCTGGCTGCTGGTCTCCGGCACGGACATCGCGTGGCTCGGAGTGATCAGCGGCGCCGTGTGCGAGGCGGTGGCGACCCTGTTCTTCCGCGAGACCCGTGCCGTGCGGGAGCGGGCCGGTGCGCTGTTCGAGCGGGCGCAGGCCGAGGCCGACCGGGTGGTGCGGGCGCGCAGCGCGATGTCGGTGGTGCAGAGCATCAACGATCCCGCGACGAAGGAGGCCCTGCTGGCCGACATCGGCCGGTGGCTGCTCGGCGGCGGCGAGCTGCCGGCTACAAAGGAGACGCGAAGGGAGGCGGAGTGAGCGCGCCGGATCGCCGCCGCAAGCGGCAGGCGCTCGTGCTGGGCATCGTGGCCGCCGCGCTGCTGCTGGGCGGCACGGCGACCGTGGTCGTGGTGCGGGAGTTCATGTGCGTCGGCGTGATGATGTACTCCTCCGACGAGAAGGCGCCGCAGCTGCGCGAGATCGCCGCGCGATACCGCTGGAGCGGGCGCAAGGTCGACGACCGGTGTGTCTCCGTGACGGTGGAGATCACGGGCTCGCGGGCCACGGCCGACGCCCTGGCCGGCGATCCGGCCACGCCGTGGCCGCTGGAGGCTGAGCTGCCGCACCTGTGGAGCCCGTCGTCGAGCGTGTGGGTGCAGCGCCTGCGCGACGCGACCGTGGGCAAGACCGGCCGGGTGCGCAGCGTGGGCGATGCCCCGTCCCTGGCCACGTCGCCCGTCGTGATCGCGATGCCGAAGAAGATGGCCGAGGTGCTGGGCTGGCCGCTGAAGGCGATCGGCTGGCGCGACCTGCTCGCCCTGGCCCGCGATCCGGTCGGCTGGGGGGCCATGGACCATCCCGAGTGGGGCGCGTTCAAGCTGGGCAAGACCAACCCGGCCGAGTCGACCACGGGCCTGCTCGCCACGACGGCCACGGCCACCGCGTTCGCCGGCACGCAGACGCTGACGGAGGAGGACCTGCCACGCGTTAAGGACGATCTCGCCGCGCTGGAGCGGGCCACCGTCCACTACGGACGATATGTCGAGACGTTCGTGGGCAACCTGTACCAGGCCGATCAGGAGGGCAAGGGGCTCCAATACGTCAGCGCGATCGCGATGGAGGAGAAGGTCCTCCTCGACTACAACAAGGGGATCCTGCTCGGCGAGCCGGGGCGGACGTTCCCTGCGCCCAAGGAGCCGCTGGCCGCGATCTTCCCCAGCGACGGCACGATCGTGTCGGACAATCCCGCGATCGTGGTGGACGCGCCGTGGGTCGACGACGTCCAGCGGCGCGCCGCCGAGGACTTCCTGCGCTACGCAAGGGAAAACCGGCAGGTCTTCCTCGATGCCGGCTTCCGTGATGGCGAAGGCAACGCCGGCCCCGCGCACGGGCCGGGCAGCGGCACGATCGCCCGGCCGGTCTACCGCCTGGTGCACACCCCACCGACGCCGGTCATCGAGGGTGTGCGCGGCGTGTGGCAGCAGACCCGGCGGCGCGCCAACATCCTGCTCGTCATCGACGTGTCCGGATCAATGAACACGGTGGAGGCAGGCGGCAAGACCCGGCTGGAGCTGGCGCGGGCGGCCGCCAAGCTCGTGCCCGGCCAGTTGGCCGCCGACGACCAGCTGGGACTGTGGGAGTTCAGCAGCAGGCTGGGAGCCGATCCGCTCCCGTGGCGGCAACTCGTCGAGATGGGGCCGGTCGATCGTGGTACCCAAAAATATGTCAATGCGATCGACAATCTGAAACCGATCGGTCAGACCGCTCTCTATCAGACCGCTCGCGACGCCGCGCAGACCGTCGCGCAACGGTTCGATCCGAGCCGGATCAACGCGGTCATCCTGCTGTCCGACGGCAAAAACGAGCCACCCGACGACGAGGATCTGGGGCGGCTGCGCGGCGAGCTCGCCTCGGCCGGGCAGGACAGGGTGGTCAGGGTGTTCACGATCGCGTATGGCGGTGAGGCCGACGCGGGCAAGCTGGCCACCATCTCGCAGGCCACGCGGGCCCGGATGTACAGCGCACAGGACGCCACGACCATCGAGGGCGTGATGCTGGACGTGCTGTCCAACTTCTAGACCGCAGGCGTATATCGTGGGTTCGGTGCGGGTAGTGACCTGGAATGTGAACTCCGTCAAGCAGCGCCTGCCGCGGCTGCTGCCGTGGCTGGATCAGCGCCGACCCGATGTGCTGTGCCTGCAGGAGCTCAAGCTCACCGAGGCCGCGTTCCGGGAGCTGCTCGGCGACGAGCTCACCGGTCGCGGCTACGAGATCGCGGCCTTCGGCGAGCCCCAGTGGAACGGTGTGGCGATCCTGTCGAAGGCCGGGCTCGACGACGTGGTGACCGGCATCCCCGACGGGCCCGGCTTTCCTCATCCCGAGGCACGGGCGCTGGCGGCCACGTGCGGCGGGATCCGCGTGCACTCGGTTTACGTGCCGAATGGGCGGGTGCCCGATTCGGAGCACTACCATTACAAGCTCGCCTGGCTCGCCGCGTTGCGGGCGCAGGTCGAGGCTGGCCCGCAGGCCGTGATCGTGTGCGGGGACATGAACATCGCGCCCACGGACGCCGACGTGTTCGACCCGGATGCCTACATTGGACAGACGCACGTGACGCCGCCGGAGCGGGCGGCCCTGGCGCAGCTGCAGGCGCTCGGCCTGCGCGACGTGGTGCGGGACCGCTGGCCCGACAAGCGGGTGTTCACCTACTGGGATTATCGCGCCGGCATGTTCCACCAGGATCTGGGGATGCGCATCGATCTGATGCTCGCGTCGGCTCCCGTCGCCGAGCGGGTGCGGGCCGCCTGGGTGGATCGGCACGCCCGCAAGGGCACCGGCCCGAGCGACCACGCCCCGGTGATCGTCGATCTCGACGAGGCGCCCGACGGCGACATCGGCCCGGTCGTGCCGCCGCCGTCCGCCCCGGCGCTCAAGCGCGGCAAGAAGTTGCCCCAGACCCCTCCCCAATCCTGATGCGTCTGCACGTGGGGTGTCCGATGTGGACACACAAGGCATGGCCCACGCGTGGCCTGCGGTCCTATGCGCAATGGTGCAACGCCGTCGAGGGCAATACCACTTTCTATGCGATACCGGCGAGAGCCACCGTGGAGTCGTGGGCGCGGCAAACCAAGCCCGGCTTCAGGTTCGTGGTCAAGCTGCCCAAGACGATCACGCATGAGGGGCGGCTGCACGATATCGACGCCCAGCTGCGCACGTTCCTGCACGCGATCGAGCCGCTCGGGGCGCGGGCGCATGCGCTGTGGGTGCAGCTGCCGGGATCGTTCGGGCCGGGCGACGTCGACGCCCTGGCGGGCTTCCTGCGCCGGCTGCCCGAGTCGCACCGCAGCGCCGTCGAGGTGCGCCATCGCGCGTTCTTCGACGACCCGCGTGCGGCGCTGGCGTTGGAGCGGGTGCTCGGTGACGCCGGGGCGGAGTGGGTCACCTTCGACACCACCGCGCTGTTCGAGAGCCCGCCCGCGACGGATGCCGAACGAGAGTCGTGGGCGAAGAAACCGCGCATGCCGCGCCGGGTGGCCGCCCTGACCGAGCATCCGATCGTGCGCTACATCGGGCGCGACGACTCGGCCCGCACGGTCGAGGGTTGGCAGTATTGGATGGACGTGGTGCACGGGTGGTTGCGCGAGGGCCGCTCACCGACCTTCTTCGTGCACACGCCCGACAACGACCAGGCGCTGACGCTGGCCCGCCGCTTCCACGACGACCTGCGCGCACGGCTGCCCGGGATCGAAGCGCTGCCCGAGCCGATGCCCACCGAGCCGCTCACGCTCTTCTGATCAGGCTTCTTGGCGATCCGTCCACTCGTCGGGCAGGTCCGCCGGGATCAATGTGGTCAATTCCTCGGCGGTCGATGTGCTGACGCGGGCGAGCCGGTTGGCGTGCTCGGCCACCATCGTCTCGAAGGTGCGCCGCGCCGTGCGCCCGTTGCCGAACCCCTCGCCCTTGGCCATTTGCGCGTAGTACGCGAACAACTCGGCTCGCGTCGCGTCGGCCAGCGCGTAGTCGTGCTCCTGCGCCTGCGACTCGGTGATGCGCACCAACTCCTCGGGGCTGTAGTCGGGGAACTCGATGGTGCGGCCGAACCGCGACTTCAGGCCCGGGTTGGCGGCGATGAACCGGGCCATCTCACCGGTGTAACCGGCGACGATGACGATCACCTTGTCGCGGTGGTCCTCCATCAGCTTCACCAGAGTGTCGATCGCCTCCCGGCCGAAATCACGCCCCTCGTGCACGGGAGACAGCGCGTATGCCTCGTCGATGAACAGCACGCCGCCGCGGGCCTTGTCGAAGGCCGCCCTTGTCATCACCGCGGTGCCGCCGATGTGATCGGCGACCAGATCGACCCGCGCCACCTCCACCAGGTGGCCCTTGGACAGCAGGCCCAGCGCGGCGAGGATCCGCCCGTAAAGCCGGGCGACCGTGGTCTTGCCGGTGCCCGGATTGCCGGTGAAGACCAGGTGCCGGCTCATCGGCGGGATCCGCAGGCCGGCCGCGACGCGGCGCTGCCCGACCACGATGATGTCGAGCAGTGTCCGCACCTCGGCCTTGACCTCGGCCAACCCGATCAGCGCATCCAGCTCGGCGAGCACCTCGTCGGCGGTGGGCTTGTCCTCGGCCTCCGCCGGCGTCGGCTCGGCACGGTCCGGCGCGCTGGATGGCGCGCTGACCTCGTCGGGCTCCCCATTGCCGTACGACTTGCAGGCGGTGAGCTCGGCCGCGGCACCCAACTCGAAACCCGTTCGCTGGTTGCCGTGCGCCACGCACCCGGTGAACGAGACTTTGCCGCCTATGACGTAGAAACCGCAGTCTCCGCCGCCGGCGGCTTCGCACTGCTCAAAGACCGCGGCGCCGTCGTGCACCCAAACCCCGGGTTTGGCCGCGCCGGTGACCCGGCACCGGGTGAACCGCCCCTCACCGCCGTCCACCTGAATTCCCGCGCCGGTGCTCGCGTCGCTTGTCACGTTCTCAGCCACGAGCGTCGCCCGGGTTCTCACCTTCAGCACGGCAGCGCCACCACGCAACGCGCTGTCGGTGATGCTCGCCTGGCCCCGGTCGGAGACGTCGACCGCGGCATACTCGGCGTCTTCGATCTGGGTCCGGCTCACCGTGGCGGTCGCGTTCTTGTCGGACACGGAGATCCCCCAATCCGCCCCGGTGATGCGGCAGCCGGTCAGGGTCACCTCGGCGTGCCCCTGCACCTGCACCGCCGTGCTGCCCTGCGCGGCGATCGTGCAGTCGATCAGCTCGGCGCTCGATCCCCGGCCCGACACGATCACACCAACCTGCTCCGGGGCCCGCAGCGTGGTGCTTCTCAGCACCGCCCGGCCGCCTTCGGCTATCCCGGCCGCCGTGGGCGCCTCCTCGATGATGCAGCCCTCCAGGGTCACGACGGTGCCGGGGTCAACGATCCAGGCCCCGTCGTCCCTCGGCTGTGTCACCTTGCAGTCGACGAGTGTCGGTGTCGCACCCTCCCTGGCGGTTACGGCGTTTGACTTCTGCCCGACCAGCTCGCACCGCTCATATCGCCCGGCGGCACCTTGCACCGTCAATCCCTCGTCGCCGCCTTCGATCCGGCAGTCACGGACCGTGGGGGCGGCGCCGTTGTTCACCGCGATGCCGCTGCCCTTGCCCCCATCGATCTGGCAGCCTTCGATGAGCGGGGCGATGCCCGCGCCGTCGATCGTGACTGCGGACTCCCAATCGGAGCGATATAGGATCTTGATGCCGCGCACCACGGCGCCGACCCGGATCGTGAGCGGGCAGCCGTCGTGCGCCAGGACGACCTCACCGGTCCCGTCGACCGGGCGCAGCTCGACCGCCTTGTCGTGCCTTGGATCGCATACCCGGTGCCGATCAGCATCTTGCCGGCCGGGCATTCGGCGGTGATGCTTTTGAAGTCGTCCGGGTTGCTATCTGTGCGCGCCGAGACCCGCTCCAAGCCTGGCACCGCCGCGACGGACGGTTGCGCGGCGGCGGGTGTGACCGCCGCGGCTGTCATCGCCAGGCCGCCGGCCACGGCGAAGCCGAAAATCCGGTTCAATGTTCCCCCTTGGGATTTTGTCTGTCGGACACGGAATTCTTTACCGATCTCCGCTGGGCGACCGTGAAGAATTACGCGCAACCGCTGTCCCCAAGGCGACAGGCGGCCCCGGGCCAATCCGCCCGGGGCCGTGCGGGTCATGGCGCAGCTAGACCGGGATCATGCCCATGAACAGCAGGCGGTTCGGCGAACCGGCGCCGGGGTTGATGACGACGCCGGGTGTGGCGTTGTCGTTGATCGCGTTGTGCACCAGGTCGGCGCTTTGGGTGGGGAACTTCTGCCGCCACAGCGCGGCGACACCCGCGGCGTGGGGCGAGGACATCGACGTGCCGCTGGCTGTCCCGTAGGCGTTGTCGGCCGTGTGCACCGCCGAGTAGATGTTCACACCGGGCGCGAAAACGTCCACACAGGACCCGATGTTGGACCATACCGGGCGGGTATCGGTGCTGTCGGTCGCGGCCACCGTGGTGGCTCGCGGCGTGCGCGCCGGCGAGAAGCCGGTCTGGCCGGTCGGCCACGCGTAGGTGCACGAGTCGCGGCCGGTGCCGCCGACACCGTTGCCCGCCGACACCGAGAAGTGCACGTTGGCGGCGATCGCGCTGGTCACCGCGTCGTCGACGGGCTGGAAGCCCGCGCCGCCGAGGCTCATGTTGGCCACCATGCGCACGCTCGGGTTGGCCAGCTGGGCGACTCGCACGAAGTCGATCCCGCCGATCACGATCTCCCACGATGTCGAGGGGCTGCACCGGAACACGCGCACCGAGATGATCCGCACGCCCTTGGCCACGCCGACCGTGTTGCCGCCGAGCGTGCCGGCCACGTGCGTGCCATGGAACTGGCTGCACGGCGCGCAGCCCTCGATCCACGGGTCCCAGCCACAGACCGCCCGGTTGGGCGCGAACTCCTGGTGGGTCAGCCGGATGCCGGAGTCGATGACGAACGCCCACACGTTGCTCGCAGTGTTGGGGTAGTGGTATTTGGCGTCCAGCGGCAGGGAACGCTGGTCGATGCGGTCGATGCCGTATGAGGGCGGGTTGGCCTGGACCGCCAGCGCGTCGAGGGTCACCTCCTGGTCCTGTGCCACGTAGCCGACGCGCGAGTCGGTGGCGAGCTTCGCCGCGTTGGTGGCGTCGATGGACAACGAGAAGCCCTGCAGGGCCGACGTGTAGGTCAGGCCTGCCGTGCCGCCGTAGGTGGCGACCATGGAGTCCCGGATCGCGGCGACCTCTTCGGGGCGGGTGCCGTTTTTGAGGACGACGATGTAGCGGTCGGGGATGGCCGTCGGTAACTCGGAGTACCGGATGGTGGGGGCAGGCGCCTCGGCCGGCACGGACACTGCCGGGCCGGTGCCGGTGAGCACGCCCGCCGCCGTGGCGAGCGCGACGGCGAAGGCCAGGCGGCGGGTAGAGCGAGTGATCATGTGATCCTCCTGTTCCACTGGGTCGGCGGTCAGCACACCGCCTCGTGGCTGCCGGCCGGTTGCCGTCCGGTTGTGCGCCGGTGGTGAGCGATTGATGGATGGCGCTGCCTCGATACAGTCGATTAGCGTCGAACGCGTGATCGTGCGGTTACTCGGGCCGGTCGAGGTCGCCGGCCCCCGTGGCCGCGCGGTGCTCAGCGCCCGGCAGCGTGCGCTGGTCGGCCTCCTCGCGCTGCAGGCGGGGACGGTCGTGGCGCCGGGGCGCGTGGTGGACGCGTTCTGGGGCGAGGACCCGCCGCGCACGGCGGTCAAGTCGCTGCACAGCCACATCGCACGGGTCCGGCGGGCGCTGGACGCGTGCGGGCTGCCCGATGTGCTGCTGACCCGGGGCTCCGGATACACCTTGGCCGTGGACCGCGGCGAGGTCGACGTGTGCCGGTTCGAGGACGAGGCGCGGTGCGCCCGCGAACACCTCGCCCAGGGCCGCTGGGGCGAAGCGGCGCAACGGCTGCGGGCGGGGCTCGCGCTGTGGGCGGGCGAACCGGTGCAGGACGGTGAGCTGGCCGGCTGGGGCATGGCCGAGGTGACCCGCTTGCGGGAGGCACGGCTGACCGCGCTGGAGGATCTCTGGGATGCCGAGCTTCGGCTGGGCCACCACGCGACCGCCGCCAACGAGCTGGACCGGCTGCTCGTGCAGCACCCGCTGCGGGAACGGTTGGTGCAATTGCAGATGCTCGCCCTGTACCGGACGGGCCGCCGCCTCGACGCGCTGGAGGCCTACCAGCGGCTGCGGTCGCGGCTCGCGCACGAACTCGGTGTCGATCCCGCGCCGGACCTGCGGCGCCTGCACACCGCGATCCTGCGGCACGACCCGGATCTGGCGCAGGAGCCGGCGCACGGGGATGTCCGGCCCGCTCAGCTTCCTCCCCGCGTCGGGCACTTCACCGGTCGTACCAAAGAAATGCAAGCACTTAATCTCTTGCTGGAAAGCACGGGAGACGTCCGGCTCGCGGTGATCTCCGGCAGCGGCGGGATGGGCAAGACCGCGCTCGCGATCCAGTGGGCGCACACGGTCAAGGACGAGTTCCCCGACGGGCAGCTGTTCCTGGACATGCGTGAGGCGGCCGTCACCGCCGTGGAGGCGCTGGGCCGGATGGTGCGCAGCCTCGGTGTGCCCGCCGATTCGGTGCCCGCCGATCCGGCCGAACTGACCAACCTGTACCGTTCCCTGCTCAACGGCAAGCGGGTGCTCGTCGTCCTGGACAACGCGTCCACAGTGGACCAGATCCGCCCGCTCGTGCCGGCCAGCGCCGCCAGCGCGCTGGTGGTCACGGCCCGCCGCCCGATGACCGCGCTGGCCACCTATCATGCGATCGGTTCGCTGCGCCTGGACGCGCTCGGCGACGCCGATGCCCTGGCCCTGCTGGCCGACGTTGTCGGGGCAGACTGGATCGACCGGGAGCCCGGCCATGCCGCGACGATCGTGGCGATGTGCGGCAGCATGCCGCTGGCCTTGCGCATCGCCGCGGCAAAACTGGCCGGCCGGCCCGATCGCCCGCTGGCCCGGCTCGCGGCCGAACTGTCCGGCGACCGCACGCTCGACGCGCTGTCGGTGGACGGGGATTCGCGCAGTGTGCGGACCGTTTTCGCCAGCGCATACCGGGCGCTGTCGCCGCCGGCGGCCCGGATGTTCCGGATGTTGGGCCTGCACCCGGGCGTGACCTTCGCACGGGAGTTGGCCGCGGCGCTCACCGGCGACGCGGAAGCAGGCCGGGCGCTGACCGAACTCGTCGACGCCTACCTGGTGGCCGAGACCCCGGGCGGGCGCTACCGGTTCCACGATCTGATCCACCTCTATGCCGCCGAGTGCGCCCATGCCGACGAGCAGGCACCGGAACGGTTGCTGGACTGGTATCTGGGCGTCGCCGACGCGGGCAACCGGGCGCTGGACCGTGGGCGGGACCGGGTCGTCCTGGCGCTGCGGCACCCGCCGAGCGGGATGCCGTTCGCCGCCAACGCCCAGGACGCCCTGGCCTTCCTCGACGGTGAGCGGGAAAACCTGCCGTCGGTGGTCAGGTTCGCCGCCGAACACGGCCGGTTCGACGCCGCCTGGCAGCTCACCTACCTGCTGACCGGGTTCTTCGACTCGCGTGGCCAGTGGACGGACCGGGTGGAGATCTGCCAGCTGGGCCTGGCGGCGGCGCAGCGGCAGGGCGACCCGACCGCCGAAAGCCTGATGCGGGCGGCGTTGGGCGCGGCATACATCCTGAGCCGGCGGTTCGACGCCGCCCTGGACTGCCTCTACGGCGCGCTCGAGCCGGCACGGGCCGCCGGGGATCGGCGGCGCGAGGCGTACCTGACCAACAGCATCGCCACCGCGCATGCCGGGCTTCGCCGCTTCGAGGAGGCGCTGGAGGCCTACTTGCGGACGCTGGAGTTGCACCGGGGCGACGGGCATCGTCTGGGGATCGCGGTGGCGCTCAACAACATCGGCACCGCGCACCTGCGGCTGGGCCAGCCGGAGCGAAGTTTTGAGCACCTGCGGCCGGCACTGCGGCTGAGCCGCGAGATCGAGCACCCGCGGATCGAGGCCGGGATCCTGTTCACCCTCGGCGAGGCCTGCCTGCAACAGGGCCGGCTCGCCGAGGCGCTGGAGAATTTCCAGCGGGCGCTGGACATCCGGCGCGCGATCGGCGATCACCGGCGCGAGGTCGATACGCTCAACCACATCGGCCTCACCCGGTTGGCCCGGGGCGAGCCGGGTGCCGCGGTGGAGAGCACCCGGCTCGCGCTGGCGGTCAGCCACGAGCTCGCCGACCCGCATCTCATGTCGGTCTGCCTGACCCATCTCGCCGTTGCCCAGACACGGCGGGGCGAGCTCGCCGGCGCCCGCGAAAACCTGTTGCGCGCGTTGGCTTTGCGGGCACATGTGCCGGATCTGTATGAGGAGGCGACGATCCAGCGGGCGCTGGCCGAGCTCGAGCAGCGGGCCGGACGGCCCGTCGCGGCGGACGAACATCGCGAGCAGGCCATCCGGCTCTACCTGAAGGCGAACGCGCCGGCCGAGGCGGCCGCGCTTTCGGTCAGCGGCTCTTGATTGTCACGACCGCTTCCGGATCGACGAACTTGGCCCCGGACAAAAGCCGGATGCCAAATGTTTCATCCGGCGCCGCGGCCGTCTTGGCCAAGATTTGGATTCTGATTTTTGTGTTTTTGGTACCGGCGGGAAGCACCACGGTCCCGGAGTTGACGCCGACGTAGTCCTCGCCGGCGCGCGCGGTGATGTCGTAGGTCCGGTAGGTGATCGTGCGCGTGGTGCCGCAGGCGTTGGCGGCCCACACGGGCACGTCGGCGTTGACGCCACCGCCCGGGACGTCCACCCAGACAATGAAGTCCTCCATGCCCACCTCGCTGCCGGGCGCGCAGCTCGGCGAGGTCGGCCCAGCCTGCGCGGGAACTGCCGGCAATGCCAGCAACGCGGTGGCCGCGAAGATCGCCAGTCGCTTATAAGTTTCCATGCATGTATGGTTACGACCGCCGGCCCCCCGGTCCAGTCGACTGGATCAGCCGCACTCATCTATCGCGTGGGTGGGGGTTTGCGGTCTCATGCTCCTGCAGACGGGAGGTGAACCTTGTCCAGATCATTGAGGTGGCGGCGGATGGCGGTGTGCGCCCTGGTCGCTGTGAGCACTGTGAGCACTGTGAGCACTGTGAGCACTGTGAGCGCTGTAGGTCTCCCAAGCGGGTCCTATGCGGACGCGGGCGGGCGGTTGTCGGCCGCCGAGGTGCAGCTGGTTATCGCGCAGGCCGTGGGGCGGGCTCAGCGACTCGGGGTGGCGGCCACGGTCGCGGTCGCCGATCGGGAAGGCAACGTGCTGGGCGTGTTTCAGATGGACGGTGCGCGGGCCGGCGTGACCATTCTCGGCAACGGCGTTGCCGACCCGGATGGGCTCGAGCAGGTGACACTGCCGCTGGGTGCGGCCGCGGCCGCGGCTTCGAAGGCCGGCACGGCGGCGACCCTGTCGTCGGATGGCGGCGCCTTCACCACGCGCACGGCAAGCTTCATCATCCAGGAACACTTCCCGCCCACGGTCTCCAACTTCGAGCGCGGACCGCTGTTCGGCGTGCAGTTCTCCCAGCTGCCGTGCTCGGACGTGCGGGCCGGCGCACTGCCGCTCGGGCCGGCCGGCGACCCCGGCGGCTTACCCTTGTACAAAAACGGGGTCGCGGCGGGCGGTGTCGGCGTCGAGGTCGACGGCCGCTACGACACCGCCACAGCGGCAGCCAACGACGTCGAGGAGGATGTCGCGCTCGCGGCGGCGTGGGGCTTCGAGGCGCCGGCCGCGATCCACGCGAGCCAGATTTCGGTCGGCGGCGTGACGCTGCCCTATGTCTATGCGTCGCAGGCATCGGACCATCCGGCGTCTCTCGCGGGCGGGGTGATGCTCGTCGCGGTGCGGCCCGCACCCGCGCCGCGCTACCAGGCGATCACGCTAGGCGGGCGCCTGGCCAAGGCCGACCCGAGATTCTTCCCGCCGCGGGCCGGTGCCGGCCTGACCGCCGGCGACGTGACCCGGATCCTCGCCCAGGCGCTGCAGCAGGCTTTCGTGACCCGCGCGGGGATCCGGCTGCCCATCGCCTCTCCGACGGAGGTCAACGTGACCGTCGTGGATGCCGACGGCGCGATCCTCGGCATCGCGAGCACCCAGGACGCGCCGGAGTTCGGCTTCGACGTCTCGGCGCAGAAGGCGCGCACCGCGGCGTTTTTCAGCCGGGCTGACGCCGGGGCGCGGTTGCGCGCGGCCGGGCAGGCCCGGTTCGCCGACGCCGCGGCCGCGAGCGGGATCATGCTGGACGGCGGCATCGCCTTCAGCAGCCGCGCCATCGGCTTCCTGTCGACGCCGGTCATCCCCGGCGCGCCGTTCGCCCAACCGTCCAATGTGTACAGTCCGTACAACAATGGACTGCAGCTGGCGCTTGTCCGGTCCGCCTTCCTCGACGGCGCGAGTGGGGCGGCGCCATCGGCGTGCACCGCATTGCCGGGGCTGCGCGACGGGATGCAGATCCACGCCGGTGGCGTGCCGCTCTATCGCGATGGCGTGCTCGTCGGCGCGATCGGCGTCAGCGGCGACGGCATCGACCAGGACGACGCTATCTCGCAGGCCGGCGGCATGGGCTTCGAGCCGCCACCCGCCATCACCTCCGACCACGTCGTGGTGCACGGCGTGCGCCTGCCCTACGTCAAGCTTCCGAGCCGGCCGGCTTCCTGAACCGCCCGCGTTACGCAGGCGGCGCAGGGGGTGGTGGTGGCGGTGGTGGCGGTGGCGGGGTCGTGGGAGGAGAAGGTGGCGGGGGCGCGAGCGGGTTGGGCGGCGTGGTGGGAGGTGAAGGCGGCGGGGGCGCGGGTGGACTGGACGGCGTTTCGGGAGCCACGGGAGGCGCCGGGGGCGGGGCATACGGGGGCGCGGGTGGCTGCTGCTGCCCGTATTGCTGTTGCCCATGTGGCTGCTGCTGCCCGTATGGCTGCTGCTGCCCATAAGGGTAAGGTGGCGGTGGCTGGTAGGTGGTCGAAGGCTTGGACTGTTTGCGCGCGAAATAGACTACTGCCCAAATGATGCCGCCGATGACGGCTAGCACCAAGATGAGGCAGCACCCCAGCCCGACCAGACGGCCGACGGCATAGCCCGCGTCAGAAGGATCCACCGGCGCATCCTACGCCCCGATGCTGCCGCCGCGCCCCGCACCTTCGTCACGGCCTAGCGGCCAAACATCGGCCGGCAGGTGGCGAGCCCGTCAACCCTCACGATAGGCCAAAAGCATGGGGCCTATCCTGGCACCATGATCCGCGACGTGCCACCGATCTGAGGGACCTACGTGACCAGCCTGACCTACCGGCTTGCCGCGGAGCCGGACCTTCCCACATTGGTGGCGCTGCGGGATGCCGCGGCGCGCTGGATGGCCGACGGCGGCATCGAGCGGTGACGGCCCGGTGACCTGACCGAGGACCACTTCCGCGATCGGATGCGGGAGGGCGAGGTCTGGGTGGCGACCGCAGACGCCCTTATCGTGGGCGCTTGGGAACTGTGGTGGGACGACAGCCGCAGAGCCTCGGCTCGCGCTATCCCGTCACGCTTCTGGAGAAGCGGCTTGCGTAGGCGCCTGTCCATCCGGGAATGTCCCGGATGGACAGTGTGCGGATGGCGTGTGTGCGTCAGCCGCAGATCTCCTGGCCCGGCACCCCGTTGGGGTAGGCCGTGTTGACCCCGGTGTCGGCGGAGCCCGTCCCGCAGGAGCGGGTGTTGGGTGTGTACACCATCCGGGACCACTGGCTCGGCTGGCCCGCACCCGGGCGTCCGATGTCCTCATAGGAGATCGCGCCGCCGTCCGGGCCCGCCGGGCGGCGGATCGTGGCCAGGTTGGCACAGCCGTGACCGGAGCAGCTGGTGATGCTCGAATTCACCCGGATCCACTGGGTGGCGCAGGTGCGGCTGTAGCGCATCTCGATCGAGCCGACGTCGCTCCCCTGCGGCGTGCGCAGCCGCGCCGACGACAGCGTGATCGCGTTGCCGGAGCACCCGCTGGCCTGCGGATCCTGGCCGTTGCAACCGTTGCCGGAGCAGGTCGCGGCCGAAGCGGGCGCCGCCATCGCCGGCGCGAGCGTCATCGTGCCGACGGCAAGTACCGTGGCGAGCAGCATCGTGAGCGTCTTGTTCATGTGCCGTTCTCCTTTCAGCGGTCGCTTCCCGTCAGCAGTTTCGGATGTACCACAGCGGATCCCAGTTGATTTCCTTGTCCACGACGGACACCGGCGCGGACACAACGACCCGCCAGCTACCGTCGTAGAAGCGCGCCACGGCGCCACCGGTCTGCGCGTTCCAATACAGGCCCGCGCCAAACCAGTTGGACAGCGTGTAGGTACGGCATTGATACAGGTCAAAGATTTTGAAGAGCCCCACCGTCGGGTCCCAGACGGTGACGCACAGATTGCCCTGGTCGCAGTTGTAGAACTGGCCCGGCGCCACAAATCTCACCTGCCTGGCGGCCGGCGAAATCGTTGGGGTGGCGGCAGACACGGCCCGCTCGGGTGCCGGCGGTGCGATGAGCACCGTGGCCCTCGCGGCGGGCGCCGCCTGGGCAGCCGCGCCTGCTGCGGAAACGGCGCCTAGCGTGGCCGCGGAAACGACGGCCAAGGCCAGGCTTGTGCGCTTGAAATTCACTGCTGGCTTCCTCCCGTAACTCTGTGAGGACACGCAAAAGCGCGCCGGCGGCCAGGCCGGCCGGACGCACACTCGACGAATCCCCCCGCTGCCCCCGTTGGAGACAACCTCCGATGCCTACCACCATGCCAGCCGGGCCTTGACCCGCCAACGGTTTCGACCCTGCTCGAAACCACCAGCTGGTATCGCATGCCGGCCTGCCCGGATCTAGTTTTGCGTTACGGAACGCGAGTGGCCCGGTGGATGGCGTGGCTCTATTCAGCCCGGCGTTTGGTGCTGGCGATCCCGGCTTCGGTGGGTGGGCTGGATCGGATGCATGGCCCCATCGGCTGGGCGCACTGACCCGCGCCATCCGTCACGAGGAATCCGGCCTTCGCCAGGAGCGCCTACATTAATGTCCACAATGGACATCTAGCCACAGGGCCGCCGGGAGAATGGCACATTCTTCTGTCGATGACTCGACACATCTCATTGGCGATGTTGCGCCAGTGCGAGCTAACGTCCTATTAGCAACAGACAAGCACAGCAAACATGCACAACAGCATGCGCTACAAAGAGGACGGGGATTGCGCATGACGAGGAAACTTCGGGGATTTGCCGTGCTCGCGGCACTGGTCACGATCATATCCGCCATCGGCCTGGCCACACCGGCGCAGGCCAATGTCAGCCAGGGCTTCCTTGCCGGTGCGGGCACAGTGACGGACGACTTTGGCGACGAAGGTCCGCTCTCGCAAACTCAGCACGCCAACTCCTTTGCCACCGGCTTCTGGCAGGCCATCCTGTGGGCTGACGGAGCCATCGAGTCCAACGGCACCGCCTTCGACGAGGCCGACATCGACTGCCGATTCGGCCCCAACACCGCGGCCGCCACAAGAAACTGGCAGTCGACCCACGGCGTCGGAGTCGACGGCATCGTCGGCCCGGAAACCTTCGGGCGCGCCGACAATCAGCTGCGGCTAGCCGGCCTCATCGGTGGAGACCAATACTACGTGCTTTACCCGGGCCGGGTGCACAGCTTCCGGGTTGTCCGCAACGGCACCATCGGCGTGACTCCCGGCTTTCAATACGGCTACTTCACCACTGCCTGGGATGTAGCGTTCTTCACCTACAGCACTAACATCAACGATTGTGGCGGCAGCCCCGACATGTAGAGGCGCCTCCATTCCCTCGCGGCACGGCACCTGCTTGACCGACCCGGCTTGTGCTGGCAGGTGCCGCCCGAGGACCTCTCCGTGAACGTTGTGCCAGCAAGACATCTGCTTCTGTTTCGCCGGCACAAACGTGATACCGACAAGACACCTGCCTCTGTCTATGCCGACACATGCTGGCACATCTGCACGGCCGCTTCGAGCTGACGCCGTCTTTCACTGGCTGCCCTCGGTGCCGGCCGGTCACTTCGGCACGGCCGCGCCGATCGCTGATTCCAGCCCCGACACCGAAGTCAGGCCTTCCCCCGCCGCCCTCGCCATCCCCCACCGCCCCGGGGCCGCCCACCATGACCACTGCATCCGTTGTGTCGCAGCGCTTTCCGATTGGTGACCGCTCCAACCCACAAAGACTTTCCGGCCGCGCGACAGCGGGAGAAGCCAACGTGGCCATCTTCGGCTGGCTGGTGCCCACCATCGCAGCACGTCATGCGGTAACGAGCCACGCAGCCGCGATGATCAAATCCAGCACGCCAACCTAGCCAACCGCCGCCCACCTTCCGCCCGCCGCCAGTGCTGAAACACGGAAAACCGACGCGCCAACCAGACTCCAGCACGCCGACACGGCCGACCGCCGCTCGCTTTCCGTTATGGCGATAGCGATGACGCCAAGGCACGGGCACGTCAACACCGGCGATTGGTGGGCGGGCGGCCAGGGCCCGGGGGGAATCAGTCGCTTGCCGTGGGTCTGGGCGACGGCACGGTGATCCTGGCGGGGTCGCGGACCACGGCTCTGAGGACGCGGGTGGCCCAGTGGCGTCATCGTTGACGAGTTCGCTGGCGTTGCACGGACAGCGCAGTGCTGCGGCACATAGGCGGGATGCCATGATGTGCGTAGGGAAGCCCTGTCCCGGGCAAGAAAGCGCGCCGTTATCGGTGCCGGCGACCGCAGCGCCCAACGAGGCATCCGTCGTGAGCGGGATTATCCGCCTCGGCCCGGGCGGCGCCGGGCCTTGCGGGGTTTGGCGGGCCCGGCGACAAACATCAGCAGGAGCTCCCGCATGGAACCCATGCCGTAGTGGTCCTCCTCGCTCGACATCGCCGCCACCTCCTCGAGGATGGGATTCCGGTCGATCCCGGCCGCGTCCGCGCGGTCGCACAGGTCTTTGAGGCCCAGCAGCTCGTCGCGGGTGTCAAAACCCTGGTCGCGCATGGAGGCGTGGATGACCCAGGCGCGGAACTCCTCGGCGGTGTCCCATTCGCGGGGCAGATGCGCGGCCCACTGGAACGAGGTGTATCGGCGAAACAGTGCACGCAGCCGCGCACGCACGTCCTCGTCTCCCGCGACGTAGAGCACGATGGCCCCCCGCAGCACCGCCTCGGCCTGCTCCTCGACCGCGAGCTCGGCCAGCTCCGCTCGCACCCGCGCGCCCAGGTCCTCGCGCGACCCGGGATCCACCAGCGACTCGGCCACCGGCCTGTAGATGGCATCGAGGCGGGCCATTTCACGTTCGACTTCGACCTGATCCATCCGTTCTTTCTACAACGTGGGTGCGAGCCGCGCGGTATTCGGCGACCACCAGAGCCGGCGAGCGGTGGCGGCCGGCCCGGCGCTGGCGAGACCGGTGCCGGATGAGAGCCGGCGGCGTGTGGCCGGGTGGAGATCGAGGGTCTCCACCGCTTCTTGGACCGCCGGATGGACCTTTTTCACGACTTGACCTCCCGCAGGGTACGGCGGTGCAACTGTCGTTCGAACCCTTGGGCTTTGCCGGCACGCAATCGACATCACGAAATGAAAACGAATGTATGCAATCGTATTCATCGTGGGTTACGGTCTCACTAGCCAGGGGCGCTGTCGACTCCGTCCACTCCCGACAGACCCCGGTCCACTCCAGACGACAGGAGCGTGGCATTCGTGATGAGTCTGAGGACCCGTCCCAGGTGGCCCTCCCTGGCGGTCGCGGCGGCACTGCTGCTCGCGACCACGGCCTGCGGCCAGGATGAGGCACCGCCCTCGGCCGGCCAAGGGCCG
>JBIOYB010000592.1:0-12448 GCA_044869915.1 Allorhizocola sp. | reverse complement strand
CAAAGTTTGTGTACGAGAAGTGCAGGGACGTCTTTCCCAATGTTGCGCCAAGCAACCGCTGAATCGTGAGTGGGGCAGCCGCGAGGCGGGCGATGGGGCAAAATGAAGACATGTTCAGGCACGGGGGATGGGAAGGCCGGACTGATAGGCGATGACGACGAGTTGGGAACGGTCTCTGGCGGACAGTTTGATCAGGGCACGGGAGACGTGGGTGCGGACGGTGGCGGGGGAGACGTGCAGGGATGTGGCGATGTCGTCGTTGGACAGTCCGGTGGCCACCCAGGAAACGATTTCACGTTCGCGTTCGGTGAGCAGGTGAAGGTCGGGGTGGGGGCGCGGCGCGGGGCCCGTGGCGCCGTTGCGGGCGAAGCGTTGGATGACACGCCGGGTCACGGTGGGCGACAGGAGTGACTCGCCTGCGGCGACGACGCGGATGGCGCGCAGGATCTCGTCGGGCTCGGCGTCCTTGGTGAGGAAGCCGGAGGCGCCGGAGCGTAGGGCCTCGAAGACGTACTCGTCGAGCTCGAAGGTCGTCAGGATGATGAAGCGGGTCGGGATATCACTGCGCCGCAACAATTCTAAGCCATTCATGTGTGGCATGCGGATGTCGAGCAGGACGACATCGGGGCGGGCGGCGCGGATGAGGTCCAGGCCGTCGACACCGTTTTCGGCCTCGCCGCAGAGCTCGAGGTCCGGCTCGACTTGGACGAGGGTGCGCATGGCGAGGCGCAGCAGGGCCTGATCGTCGATGAGCGCTACTCGGATCATTGTGCGACCGCCGGGGTCGTGGCGTGGCGGCGCGCGGCGGTCGTGCCGGGGGCGACGTCAGGGGTGTAGGGCAGGGTGGCGTGGACTGCGAATCCGCCGGTGGGGGTGGGGCCGGCGGAGAAGTCGCCCGACAGTTTCGTGGTGCGGGTGCGCATGCTGTGCAGGCCGGTGCCGCCGGGGCCTGGGATGCCGCCTATGCCGTCGTCGAGGACGTGCACGGTCAGGCTGTCGGGGGCGAAGGTGACCGTGACGGTCGCGTGGTGTGCTTGGGCGTGGCGCACGACGTTGGCGAGGGATTCTTGCACGATGCGATAGGCGGCCAGGTCGATGGTGTCGTCGACGGGGCGGGGGCTGCCCATTGTGGACAGCGAGACCCTCAGGCCGTTGACGTTGGTGGCGTCGATGAGGGCGGGCAGGCAGGCCAGGCCCTTGGAAGGGCGGGCCGCGAGGACGGCGCGCAGCTCGTCGAGGGCGCTGCCGCTCGCGGAACGGATGGCGCGCAACGACTCCTCAAGCTGCGGGTGGGGGGTGGTCCGGGCGAGCACGTGCAGGGCCGCTCCGGCGTTGGCGCTGATGATGGCGAGGCTGTGGCCGACCGTGTCGTGCACCTCCTGCGCCAGGCGCAAGCGCTCCTCGGAGATGTGCCGCCGCCGCTCCTCGAAATGGGCGCGCCGGTCGGCCACACGCCGCGACCGGACCGCGATGCCGACGGCAATCGGCGACACGAGCCAGACCGCTCCGGTGAACAGGCTGAACGCCAGGCCGTCGGGCTCGGTTTCCAGCCAGGACCAGGGTAGGTGCGCGCCGATGGTCAGGGCGCCGACCGTGAGCGCGTAGGCCGTGCTGCGCCAGGCCGCGGCCGAATACACGGCGATCATCGAGTAGAGGAAGATCGGCCCGTAGGGGTACCGAAGATAGATATACGTCATGGTGAGGGTGAATGCGGTGGCGACGGCGAGCCAGGGCAGACGGCGGCGCAGCGACAGGGACAGGCCGGCCGTGGCAAGGATCGCCCAGGCGAGCCCGTCCAGCGGGTGCATGTCGGGCTGTTCCCGGCCGGCCGGGATCGAGCCGGCGATCACCCCGATGGTCACGACGACCGCGAACACCGTGTCGAGCAGAAGCGGGCGCTCGGCGAGCCGCTGGATATAGCGCACGCTGCGACTTTACGCTGCCCGCCGCGGCCGTGCGTCCACTGTGGCATACGCAGGTTTGCGTACGACCCCTAGGTTGCTTCTCCGGGGCTTCCCGCATTGGCTCGGCCGTGCCCACCCGCGAGGGTGGATCCATGCGAATAGCCGATCAGATCCTGGGCTGGCTTGCCGCCCTGGAACCGCTCCATCTGGCCCTCATCACCTCACTGTTCACCGCACTCGAGACGACCGCGCTGATCGGGCTGTTCGTGCCGGGCGACCTGGCTGTGCTGCTGGCGGGCTCCACCGCCTCGAGCCCGGGCAGGTTCGCGTTTGTGCTGTCGGCGGCCGCGCTGGGCACCTACGCCGGTGAACTGGGCGGCTACGCGATCGGGCGCCGGGTCGGGCCGCGCATCCGGCACAGCCGCTTCGGTCGCCTGCTGGGCGAGCACCGCTGGGTCCGCGCCTCCGCCTACCTGCACGGCAAAGGCGCGAGCGTGCTCGTGCCGGCCCGCTTCGTCTCCGTCGTGCACGCCGTGGCGCCCCTCGTGGCCGGCACCGTACGCATGCCGTTCCGGCGGTTCGCCTTCTGGTCGGGCCTCGGCGCGGTCGTATGGGCGCTCACCTACACCACGATCGGCGCCCTCACCGGAAGCGCCTATCGCGAGTATGGGCACCTCGGCCTGCTGACCTCCGCCGCGCTTCTCGCCTCCGGCGTCGTGATCCTGGCCGTGCGTTCGCGACGCGGCAATCGGGCTGTTACCTCTACGACCGACGATAGACATCCAGCCAGCTCAGGCTCGCGGTCATGACGCTTGACGCACCTGCGCCGCTGGTCGCGACACCGGCGCTTGTGACCATCCAGCGGGTAGCCCACTTCACGGACACCTACCTACCGCGCCGCGACGGTGTGGTGGCATCGTTGCACACGCTCAAGGATGCGCTCGCGGAGAGCGGCTGCGCCGGGCTGACCGTCGCGCCTCGCCACCCGGACCACCCCGAGCGTTCTGACCTGCTGACCGTCGCGTCGGTGCCCTGCGGCGTGGCCAACCTGCGCCTCGGCGCGTGGCCGATGAGCCGTCACGTGCACCGGATCGCCGAATGGGGGCCGCAGCTGATCCACGTGCACACGCCGGGACCCGTTGGGCTGCTGGGGGTCTTGACGGCTCGGCGGCTCGGTCTGCCCCTCGTGCAGACCTATCATACGGACCTGCACGCCTACGCCGACGCTTATCGCGTACCGGCAAAGGCATTAAAGGTTTTATATGAGCTGTACGCTCGGCGGCTCGGTGCGCCCCGGATGAAGGCCAGCACGCGCCACGAGATCCTCGACGCCGCCAACCGGCTGCTGCTCGGCGACGCAGACGCGGTCGTCGTGCCTACCCCGGCCATTTTGTCGCGCGTCCAGCTTCCTTCCGATCGCATTTTTCTGGTACCGGCTGCCGTGCCGCAGCGCCCGGCGCCCCCGCAGGCGGTGGCGGATTTCCGTGCGCGGCATGGGCTTTCGGGCAAGGTCGTGCTGTTCGTCGGCCGGGTCAACCGGGAGAAGGGCGTCGAGTTGCTGATCCCCGCGTTCGCGCGCGTGCCGGACGCCCAGCTGGTGCTGATCGGCGCGGTGTACGAGCGGCGCTGGCTCAACCGGCTGCTGGCCAAGCACGGTGTGGCCAACCGGGTCGTGATCACGGGGCAGCTGCCGCCGTCGCAGGTGGCTTCGGCCTATGCGGGGGCGGACGTTTTCGCGTTCCCGTCGCGCACGGACACGCAAGGGCTCGTGCTGCAGGAGGCGGCGCTGGCGGGCGTGCCGAGCGTGCTGGCCGACCCGTCGCTGTATCGGACGGGGGCGCTGGGCGATGCCGCCGTGCTCGCTTCACCAGATGCGGACGCGTTTGGCCGGGCGATCCGCGAGCTGCTGGCCGACCCCGTTGGGGCGCAAGCGCTCGGGGCGCTGGCGCGGGAACGGGCGCTCGCCCACACCCCGGCCCGCTATGCCACGACCATGCGCGAGGTCTATCGCAGTGCCGCGGCGGCTCGGGGGCGGCGACTCTAGGATCGTGCCAGCCGAGCGTCCTATATGGATGATCCGCGCCGATCGCCGCGATCAGCGTGCGACGACCGGTTGAAATCGGGCAGTGTGCGCCGATCAGTGTGCGGCGTGTGGTGTGGCGTGTGCTAGCGGCGGCGGGAGTTTAGCCAATCGCGCGCGATCTCGCCCTGGGCGCGCTGGAAGTCGCGGATCGTCGGCAGCAGCGGTGGGACAGGCTCGCGCGAACGGTCGAGGAAGAACTTTGCCGCGCCGGCGAGGACGACGTCGACCGCGTCGGGGTCGACACCGTGGCTCAGCGGGTGGGCCGACCAGATCGCCTCCGGGTCGCCGCCGCCGTGCATCGCGATGCTCGGCAGACAGATCACCAGATCGAGCCAGGGCGCGCCGAGGCACACCGACGGCCAGTCGACGAACACGAAGCCGGTCTTGGTCAGCAGGAAGTTGTCGGAGCGCAGGTCACCGTGCAGCAGCGTGTCGCCCGCGGCCGCCTCGCGCCACCCGTCGACCTGGAACTCCTCGTCGTCGGCCAGCCGCGGCACACCGAAGCCGTCGGCGGACTGCGGCGTGGCGGGGTTGTCGGCCGGGTGCGCCGTGGCGGGGCCGTCGGCCGGGTGCGGCGTGGCGGTGCCGTCGGCGGGGCGCGGGGTGCCGTTGCCGAATGGGCTGGGCGTCAGGGCGCGGGCCAGAACCGTCGCGGCGTCTAGGAAGCGGGCCAGCTCGTCGGGGCGCCACGGCTGGGCCGGGTTGTGCCCGTCGACGGCGTCGGTCACCAGCACGACCCACTCGCCGTCATCGTAGCTCCAGCGCGGCCGGGGCGCGGGCACGTGCGCGGGCAGCTGACGCAGCACACGGGTCTCGCTGCGGATCGCCGCGGCCGTGAAATCGTTGCGCGACATGGCGACCGCCTTGGCGAACACGGCCGCGCCGGTGTCGAGCTCGAGCACTGAGGCGAGCCCGGGGGAGAACCCGCCCGGCTTGCTGGTCGCGTGGATCACCCGCCCGCCCACGGCGGACTCGATCTCGGTGCGGATGGTCTCGGGCAGATCGGGCCAGGTCAACCGATTGCCGCCGATCGCCAACGGCGCGGTGGTGGTCACCGCCACATGATGACACGGGCTCGCGGGCAACTTCAGCCTAATTGTTTGCCGGCCGATTCGCACGCTCACGTGGATCAATTTCCACATTGGACAAAATTTGGCGCGCGCCGGCGACGCGGCGGTCTGGTCGCCCGAGACTGTGCCGATGTCTGACACGCAGACCCGCTTGGGGCGCAACCGCGACTTCCTCCTCTGGTGGGGCGGATCGATGATTTCCGGCCTCGGCTCGGGCATCTCGAGCATCGCTACGCCGCTGCTCGTGCTCGCCGCCACCGGCTCCGCCGCGAAGGCCGCCATCGTCGGCGCGTGCTCCAGCCTCACCTACGCCTTGTGCTGTCTTCCGGCCGGCGTGCTGGCCGACAGGTACCAGAGAAAAGCGATTTTGATATCCACCCCGTTGATCGAGCTGGCCGCGGTGGCCGCGGTCACCGTTTCCCTTCTCGCGGGCCACTTCTGGCTGCCGCTGCTGGCCGGTGCCGCGATCGTTCAGGCGGCAATGGCCGCGCTGCGCTCGGCCGCGGGACGGCCGGCCTTCCGCCGGATCGTACCGGCGCAGCAGCTCGATCTGGCGGTCTCCCGCACGTTGACCGGCAGCAACGCGGTGGAACTTGTCGCACCGGTCCTCGGCGGCGGGCTGTTCGGCGTCGCGCGCTGGCTGCCGTTTGCCGTCGACTCGCTGTCGTTCGCGGCCACGGCGATCGCCGCGATGCTGCTGCGCACGCCACTCGGGCCGGAAAGCCGCTCCCGCCAACGGTTCGGCACGGAGCTCGCGGCGGGCCTGAAGTATGTGTGGGGCAACGCTTATCTGCGGTTCGTCGCGGGCTGGTCGGCCGTGATCGGCGCGGGTCTGACGGTCCTGCCGCTGGTTGAGGTGGTCTTGCTTCGCTGGCGCGGCGCGCAACCGTGGCTGATCGGCGTCGCCTCGGGCATCGGCGCGGCGGGTGGCCTGCTCGGCGCGGCCGCATCGAAGTGGATGATCGGGCGGATCGCGCGGCGGCGGCTCGTGCTGCTGGGCTCGTGGGCCATTGTTTGTACCGTGGCGGTGGCCGCCGTCCTGCCCCACCCGCTGCTGATCGCGGGCGTGATGGGCGTCGCCTGGTTCCTGTTCAGCCCGCTGGTCGTGGTCATCAACGCGTATGAGCTACGCGTCATCCCCGACGAGCTGCAGGCCCGCGCGCAGACCATCATGAGCATGAGCGAACTGGCCCTGCCCTGGGCGACGTTCCTGGCGGTCGGGGCGATCGCTGACCGCGCGGGCCCGGTCGTGGCGGTGCTCGCGGTGGCGGGCGTGCTGGGCGTGGCCGCGTTGATCGCCAGTTTGGCCAAGTCCTTGCATGAGCTCGATCGGTGAACGATCTGTCGGTAGCGCGCGCTATTCTGCGCGGGTGTCGTCACCTTGGAGCCTCGAGCAGGTTCAGGCGCTCGCGCCCGATCCGGCCTCGTTCATCGCGGCGCGCCGGGTGGCGCGCGCGGTCGCCGAGGCCGGCACCGATGGCCCGGTGATCTGGGGCCTGTGCCAGGGCAGCGGCAAGACGCCCTACAAGACGTGCGCCGAGGTGGAGCGGCAGCTGTTCAAGTGCTCGTGCCCGAGCCGCAAGAGCCCGTGCAAGCACGCGCTGGGGCTGCTGCTGGCCTGGGCCGAGGGCGCCTTCCCTGCCGGGAGCGCGCCGGAGTGGGCGGTCTTCCCGGAGAAGAAGGCTCCGGTGAGCCGGACCCCGTCGGCCAAGGCGGTCGCCGCCCGGCAGGAGCGCGTCGCGGGCGGGGTGATCGAGCTGCGGCAGTGGCTGCGCGATCAGGTGCGGCACGGCATCGCCGGCCTCGATCAGGCGGGCTATCGCCACTTCGAGCTCATGGCCGCGCGCCTGGTCGACGCGCAGGCGCCGGGCTTGGCCTCGGCCGTGCGCTCGCTCGCCTCCGTGCCGAGCACGGGCGAGGGCTGGGAGGGGCGGCTGCTCGGCCAGCTCTCGCTGCTGCACCTGCTGGCCGGGGCATCGTCTATGATCGATGACCTGCCGCCCGATCTGGCCGACATCGTGCGCGTGCGGGTGGGACAATCGGTCCCGACGGAGCAGGTGCTCGCCGGGCCCCCGGTGCGCGACGCGTGGCAGGTGATCGGCATCCGCGACAGCTATGAGGAGCGGCTGACCGTGCGGCGGGTGTGGCTGATCGGGCGCGAGACCGGGCGCGAGGCGCTCGTGCTGTCATTCGCCGCGCCGGGGCAGTCGCTTCCGGCCGACCTGATCGGCGGCACCGAGATCGACGCCGATCTGTGCTTCTATCCCGGCATCCGCGCGCTGGTCGCGGCCACCGACGGGGTGAGCCTGCTGCGGCCCGAGGGGCGCACGGTCGCGGAGTCGTTGCGGCGCCTGACCGGTGCGCTCGCCGAGGACCCGTGGCTGGAGGCCTGGCCGATGCTGCTGCACGGGTCGGTCGTGCCCGGGGAGCCGTGGCACATCGTCGATCCCGACGGCGAGGCGCTGCCGCTCGACCCGCGCTGCGGCGACCAGTGGCGCTTCCTGGCCGCGTCGGGCGGTGGCCCGGCGGTGATCGCGGCCGAATGGACGTGGGCGGGCCTGATCCCGCTGGCGATGTATGTTGACGATGACATGGTGCTGGCATGAGCTCTCTATGGCCCGATCTCCTGTCGAGCGCGTTGGTGGGGTTGGACAAGCGCGCGTGCATGGCGCCGGCCCAGGAGGGTCCACTTGTGACAGTCCTGCCGGCCGGGGAGCTCGACGCCGACGGTCTGTTGTCGGCCGCGGCGGCGATCGCGCTGGCCCGGCGGGCCGGGCTGCGACCGGTGCACGGGCTCGATCCGGTGCGCGCGCCGCACGAGGAGCAGGAGGTCGCGTCGCGCGCCGCCGGTGTGCGGCTGGCCCGGCTGCTGGCCGACGCCGACGGGTTCACCGACCGGCGCACCAAGCGCGAGCTGGTGCGCGAGTGGCTGGAGCTGGCGACCCAGCGTTGCCTGCTGGCCCCGCCGCGGGTGCTTGTGGGCCTGGCCGAGATGGCCACGTCCGAGGCCGGGCTGCGCCCGCTGGTGCGCGCGGCCGGTGGGCATCGGCTCGTCTGGCTGGCCTCGCACGGCCCCGGCCGCTGGGCGTGGGCCTTCTCCAGCGAGCCCGAGCCGCTGCACGAGCAGCAGTGGCGGGTGGGCACGCTCGACGAGCGTTCGCGCTATCTGGCGCAGATCCGGGCGGCCGACCCGGCGACCGGGCGCGAGCTGCTGGCCGAGACGTGGGCGCAGGAGCGGGCCGCCGACCTCGCCGCGCTGATCCGGGTGTGCCTGACGGGCCTGTCCGACGACGACGAGGCGTGGCTGGAGAAGGCGCTCGACGACCGGCGGGCGCAGGTGCGCGAGGCCGCCGCCGAGCTGCTGGCCGCCCTTCCCGCCTCATCGTGGCGGCTGCGCATGGCCGAGCGGGCGCTGGCGTGCGTCCAGGCCGACGGGGCCAAGCGGCTGACGGTCGTGCCACCGGCCGACCTCGACGTGTCGCTGCGCCGCGATGGGCTGTCCAGCAAGCCGCCCTATGGGCTGGGCGAGCGGGCATGGCTGCTGCTGCAGATCGTTTCGGCCGCGCCGCTGGAGTGCTGGTCCGCATTGGACGCCTATCCCGAGGACCTGTTGGCGCGCAAGGCAAACGACGACTGGCAGCCGACGCTGGTGCAGGGGTGGGCGCGGGCGGCGCTGGTGCAAAAGGACCGGCGCTGGGCGCTCGCGCTCTACCGGTGCGGGTTCGAGCAGACGCCGCCGTCGCTGCCGCAGCTGGTCTCGCTGCTGTCGCCGGAGGACGCGGTCGAGGTCGCGCGCGACGCCGTCCGCGGGCGCCCCGGCCGGATGAACGAGTTGCTCGCCGCGCTGCCCCGGCCGTGGCAGCCGGAGGTCGCGGAGATCGTGCTGGGCTACCTGAGCCAGCCCTCGCAGCGGCAGCGCGGCGGCTGGTCCACGCTCACCTACCTGGCCGAGACCGGCCTGGCGCCAGACGCCCTGCCGCGCGTCGCCGCGCTCGCCAACGAGTCCGATGACGACAGTCACCGGGCCGCGTTGGAGCAACTGGCCTCACTGCTTCAGATTCGCCATGAGATCCGTCAGGAGTTTGCGTGACCACCGTATTGAGACCGCACGCGGAGCAGCTCTACGCCGAGGAGCTGGAGGCGCTGGCCAAGCGGGACGACCTGCCCCGCCCGCCCGGCTGGCGGCTCTCGCCGCAGGCCGTCGTGACCTATCTGCTCGGCGACGGCGACGGGATCACGCCCAAATACATCGGGTCGCGGCGGCTGATGGAGGTGGCGGTCGCGACCCTGGCCACCGATCGGGCACTGCTGCTGCTCGGCGTCCCCGGGACGGCAAAGACCTGGGTGTCGGAGCATCTGGCCGCCGCGGTGTCCGGTGACTCGACGCTGCTGGTGCAGGGCACGGCCGGCACGCCCGAGGAGGCCATCAGATACGGGTGGAATTACGCCCGCCTGCTGGCCGACGGGCCGTCGGCCGCGGCGCTCGTGCCGAGCCCGGTGATGCGCGCGATGCGCACGGGAGCGATTGCGCGCGTGGAGGAGCTGACCCGCATGCCGTCCGACGTGCAGGACACGCTGATCACCATCCTGTCGGAAAAGGTCCTGCCCGTGCCGGAGCTGGGCGACGAGGTGCAGGCGGTGAAGGGGTTCAACGTCATCGCGACCGCCAACGACCGCGACCGCGGGGTCAACGAGCTGTCGAGCGCGCTGCGGCGCCGCTTCAACACCGTCGTTTTGCCAGTACCGGCGTCGGCCGACGAAGAGGTCGACATCGTGGCGCGGCGGGTCGGCGAGATGGGCAAGGCGCTGGAGCTGCCCGAGGTGCCCGACTCCATCGTGGAGATCCGGCGGGCGGTCACCATCTTCCGCGAGCTGCGCGACGGCGTGACCACCGACGGGCGGACCAAGCTCAAGACGCCGAGCGGCACGCTGTCCACGGCCGAGGCGATTTCGGTGATGACGAGCGGGGTCGCGCTCGCCGCGCACTTCGGCGACGGGGTGGTGCGTGCGGCCGACGTGGCGGCGGGCATCCGGGGCGCGGTCGTGCGCGATCCGGTGTCCGACGCGGTGATCTGGCGCGAATACCTGGAGACCGTGGTGCGCGAGCGGGAGGGTTGGCAAGACTTTTACCGTGCCGCCCGAGACACCGAATAGACTTTTCGCCCCGGCCCTTTCGTTTGACGGGCGGCTCAGCGGGTAGGCAAATAATGTGAAAACAACATGGAAGCCGCACGAGAAGCATGGTGAGCTGACAGGACGGTCAGATCTGCCGGACAGTGTGTTTGCCTTCCCCGACAAGCGCAAGGAGCCGCTCACCGACGCCGATCATGTGCGCAATGCGGTGGCGCGCTTCGACCAGGTGGAGGATGTCACCGACCAGGAGCGCGATCAGGCGTTTGCCAACATCCTGAAGGCGGCCAAGCACTACGACATCGACGTGGAGGCCAAGGACTGGCGCGAGCTGGGCAAGCCGTGAGCCGGCAGGCGCCCAAGACGACGACACGTCGGTGAAAACCGGTCGCACGCTTGAGGATGTGGCGCATGCGCGTAGAGGTCACGCGTCCCGAAAAGGTGCTGTTCCCGCGGGACGGCCTGACAAAGGCCGACCTGGTCGGCTACTACCGCGACATCGCCCCGCTGATGCTCCCGCATCTGCGCGGGCGCCCGCTGGTGATGTTCCGCTATCCGGACGGCATCGACGGGAAGGCCTGGGTGCACAAGGAAGTCCCCGACTATTTCCCCGACTGGATCCATCGGTTGGAGGTGCCCAAAGAGGGTGGCACAGTCACGCACGTGGTGTGCGACGACGCGGACACGCTGGCCTATCTGGCCAATCAGGCGTGCATCAGCCCGCACGTGTGGCTGTCGCGTGTGGACAAACTCGACCACCCGGATCGGCTCGTCTTCGACCTGGACCCCCACGGCGGCTTCGAAACCGTGCGCCGGGCCGCCCGGCTCGTGGGCGGGCTCCTCGACGAGCTGGGCCTGCCGTCCCAGCTCATGACGACCGGCTCACGCGGCCTGCACGTGATCGTGCGCCTCGACCGCCGCGCAGACTTCGACCAGGTGCGCGCGTTTGCCCGCGACGTGGCCGACCTGCTCGCACGGCAATATCCGGACGAGCTGACCACCGAGGCGCGCAAGGCCAAGCGCGGCAAGCGACTCTACCTTGACGTGGCCCGCAACGGTTACGCCCAAACGGCCGTCGCACCATTTGCCGTGCGCGCGTTGCGCGGCGCGCCCGTCGCCGCGCCCATCGAATGGTCGCAATTGGACTCCCTCAAAGGCGCTCAGGACTTCACCGTGCGCAAGCCGCCCGGGCCGTGGCGCGAAACGCCGAGAGGCCGCTCACTGAGAGCGGCCCAACGGCGCCTCACCCGATATTGATCACCTCTGTCGGGGGCTTGACCCTCACCGGTGTGCCGTAGTCGGAAAACTCCAGCAGCCCATGCATCTTGAAGCCCCATGCCTCGACGCGATAGTCGTAATCGAGGCGCTCCACCCGCTGCTGCCCGTCGAGCACGATGTCACCGGCGAGGGCGGCCACGATGTCACTGGCGGGGACGGCACGGCGCGATGTCGCCTCGAAGTGGAATGTCCTGTCGCCGGTCTTCGTGACCCTGGCGTCCGCCTCCCGGAGCATCTCGAACAGCCGCTGCGAATCCGCCGAGCCGATCAGATCGCCGTCGAGCGCCAGCGAGTCGAACCCGATATGCGACCAGGTCCCCTCGCGCTTCACGAAACGAACGCCGTCCTTGCTATCGTACTTGGTGCCATTGATGAGCAGGGTCTCCCGGCCGCCGTCCCGCATCTTCAGATATCCGTTGGCAGCGGCGGGATCGCACGCGCCGTCGGCCGCATAGCCGTTCCGCTTCCCGGCTATCTCCCTGGTGATGGTCGCGCGCACCTTGAAGCTCGTGTTCTCGGTGCTGGCCAGCGCCGCGACGAGCTCCAATCGTGGATCGGCTTGCGCCTGCACCACCGGGGGAGAGACCGCGGCTTGCGGCTGGTTCACCAGTGCCGCCGCGGCGCCAATGGCCCCAACCGCGAGTGCCGACATGGCCACGGTCGCGGTGCGGCGCAGGCGCCGGGCGCGCCGGCCCCGCTCCAGCAGCCGGTCGATCGGCGGAGCCGAGTCCGGCTCGGCCTCGACCAGTTGGCGCAGCCGCTCGTTCAATGAGTTCATAAGGTCACCCGCTCCTGATGTGGTTGGTCCAAAAGGTGACGAAGCTTGGCCAAGGCTCTGGCATGCTGGCTTTTCACCGTAGTCAATGAGCGAAAAAAGCCAGAAAAATCTTTGGAACGTCGGATATCCGCCACCCTGAGTGGTGTGACCTGGCGCCATGTACCGCAACGTCAACGGCCACAATGGGGGAGGCGCACAGTAGCGC
>JBIOYB010000591.1:0-19672 GCA_044869915.1 Allorhizocola sp. | reverse complement strand
CGTGCCGCGATCTGGCGGGTCAGCAAGGCCCGCTTGCGGTCCGGGTGGGGCGCGGGCGGGGTGCTGCGTAGCGAGTCGCGGGATCCGTGCCAGAGCCGGACCGCATCGACCACCCCCTGCTCGCTGCGGGCGATTTGCCGTGTCGACCAGACGGCGCGTGGGTCACCGGGGCCGTCGCCCCGGCCATCGAGCGTGGCCACCTCGTAGGCAAGCTCGCCGTCCAGGTCGTAGTCGGTGTCCTCGCAACCACAGCCCTCGCCGTGCGACTGGTTGCGGACCATGCCCACGACGGTGACCTGCAACCGGCCGGTGCCGACCGGCTCGCGTACGGCCAGGCCGGTCAGGTTGGCAGGTGCCGCGCCCTCCAGGTCGTAGTATGGCTCGAGCACACCGAACGCGGCTTCGATGCCCATCTCGCGCAGCCGGGCGGATATGCCCGTCAGCAGCTGTTGGCGGCGTGCACGGTGCGCGTCGGCAGGCTGAGACACGCGCGCCATTGTGCCACAGGATGCGTGGACAGTCCTAAATGCTGGGACGCACCGAGCTCGGTGGTCTCGGGGATCAACTCGGCGTCGAGCCTGGCATCGGACAGCCTCTGCGCCACCGCCGTCGTCGCGTCGTCAACGCCATCATCGCGATCGGTGAAGAGGTCGATATCTTCGGTGGGCCGCTGCACAATGCCGTGAGCGATGAGGGCGTGGCCGCCGCCCAGGGCGAAACCGTGATCCTTGGCGGCCGACAGCGCGACTCGGGCTACCTCTGTCTGGAATGGATCAACTGGGGGTGACGGGTCTCCCATGCGGCGCGAACTCCCTTGGGCACGAACAACTCCGGCCATAGCCGGATCAGTGTCGCAGTCTCAAGCCACATAGTCAACTCAGTGACTGACGGTCTCATGCATCCAGGCGAGCAGCGCGGGATCGTCGAGGTCGACGTGGCGGTCGGGCTGCCAGAAGAGGGCGGTGGGGGAGCTCCACGACACCGGAGGTGGGGCCGTGCAGGGCGGCCAGGTCGGGTGCGACCACAGCGCGGCGGCCCGGGCGGGACTCAAATCGATCCCGGCGGCGTTGCGCTGTGCGTGTCGTCACGAGACCAGCATAGGCCGCCGCGGGGCGGCCAGGGGCGCGCGTTTTCGGGCGATCGTGACCGGGCAGAATGGGAGCATGAGTTTGCGTCGGTGTGTGGTGGCGGTGGATGGGCCGTCCGGTTCGGGCAAGTCGACGGTCTCGCGACGGCTGGCCCAGGCGCTGGGCGCGAGCTACCTGGACACCGGCGCCATGTATAGGGCGGCGACCTGGGCCGTGCTGCACGCCGGGGTGGACCTGCACGATCAGGAGGGCATCACCAAGGTGGTGATCGACATCGACATCGTCGTGGGCACCGATCCGGTCCGCCAGACGGTGAGCGTCAACGACCACGAAGTCACCCGCGAGATCCGGGGCCACGAGGTCACCGCGGCCGTGTCGGCCGTGTCCGCCGTCCCGGCCGTGCGCAAGCTGCTGGTCGAGCAGCAGCGCGAGATCATCGAGGGCTCCGACCGGATCGTGGTCGAGGGGCGCGACATCGGCACGGTCGTGGCGCCCGAAGCCGATCTGAAGGTCTACCTGACCGCGTCGGCCTCCGAGCGCGCCCGCCGCCGCAGCGCCGAGACCGCTACCGACCACGCCGCGACAAAGGCCGACCTGGCCCGCCGCGACCACCTCGACTCGACCCGCGCGGCCGATCCGCTGCGCCAGGCGCCCGACGCCATTGTGCTGGACTCCACAGAGATGGACATCGACCAGGTCGTCTCCTACCTGCGTGAGAAGGTCGATGCATGAAGGACACCGAGGTAGATCTCGCCGAGCTGCCCGACGAGACCCCCGTCGGTGACGCCGAGATGGAGGTGCCGACGCCGGTCGTGGCCGTGGTCGGCCGGCCCAACGTGGGCAAGTCCACGCTGGTCAACCGGATCATCGGGCGCAGGCAGGCCGTCGTGGAGGACGTGCCCGGCGTGACCCGCGACCGCGTGGCCTATGACGCCACGTGGATCGGGCGGGAGTTCACGGTCGTGGACACCGGCGGCTGGGAGCCCGATGCCCGCGATCGCGCGGCTGTCATCGCGCGCCAGGCCGAGGCGGCTGTGGCCACCGCCGACGTGGTGCTGTTCGTGGTCGACGCGATGGTGGGCGCGACCGACGACGACGAAAAGGCCGTGAAGATGTTGCGCCGCAGCAAAAAGCCGGTGCTGCTCGTGGCCAACAAGGTGGACAACCAGCAGCGTGAGGCCGAGGCGGCGAGGCTGTGGTCGCTGGGCCTGGGTCAGCCCTACCCGGTGTCGGCCCTGCACGGCCGGGGCTCGGGCGAGCTGCTCGACGCCGTGTTCGACGCGTTTCCGAAGGAGGCGCCGCGGGTGCGGGAGAGCCGCCCGCGCGGCCCGCGCCGGGTGGCGCTCGTCGGCCGGCCCAACGTGGGCAAGTCGAGCCTGCTCAACAAGCTTGCCAAGGAAGAACGGTCCGTTGTGGACTCGGTGGCGGGCACGACGGTCGATCCGGTCGACTCGCTCGTGACGGTCGGCAACGAGGTGTGGCAGTTCGTCGACACGGCCGGGCTGCGCAAGCGGGTCAGCCAGGCCAGCGGCACGGAATATTACGCGTCGCTGCGCACGTCGGCCGCGATCGAGGCGGCCGAGGTGACCGTCGTGCTGCTCGACGCCAGCGAGCTGATCACCGAGCAGGATCAGCGGCTGCTCACGATGGTGTCGGAGGCCGGCCGGGGTGTCGTGCTGGCGTTCAACAAGTGGGACCTGGTCGACGCCGACCGCAGGCACTATCTGGAGAAGGAGATCGAGCGGGAGCTCAAGCGCATCCCGTGGGCGCTGCGGGTCAACATTTCCGCGCTCACCGGCCGCGCCGTCGAGAAGCTCGCGCCCGCGCTGCGGATCGCGCTTGCCAGCTGGGAGAAGCGCATCGCCACCGGCCGGCTCAACCAGTGGCTCACCGCGCTGGTGCAGGCCACGCCGCACCCGGTGCGCGGCGGGCGGGCGCCGCGCGTGATGTTCGCCACTCAGCCGGGCAGCTGCCCGCCCAAGTTTGTGCTGTTCACCACGGCCCCGCTCGATGCCGGCTATGTGCGGTTCGTCGAGCGGAAGCTGCGTGAGGAGTTCGGCTTCGAGGGCACGCCCATCGAGATCGCGGTCAAGCCGCGCAAGTTGACCGGGCCGGGCGGGCGTGGCAAGCCGCACGGTTCGAGCGTCTAGCTCGCCAGGCGGTTGACGATGGCCGTGAAGACTGACGGCAGGCGGGCGGACAGTGGGACGATCGCCCGCCGCGCGCCTTGGTAGGAGGTCGCGAGGACCAGGCCGCGGGTCAGGATCCGGTATTCCCGGGTGATGCGGCGCCAGTCCCGTTCGTAGCGTTCCGGTGCACCGTCCACAATGGACGTCACGGCGGCGTGCGCCTGCTTGACGGCGAGGCTGATTCCCTCGCCCGTCAGCGCGTCCTCGTAGCCGGCGGAGTCGCCGACGAACAGGACCCGGCCCGCCACCCGGCGCGCGACGACCTGCCGCAACGGGCCTGCCCCGCGCGTGGGCCCGACCTGCGAGGCGCCGCGCAGCCGGTCACGCAGCCCCGGGAAGGCGTCCAGACAAGCCCGGTCGCGTGAAAGGATCGCCACGCCCACAAGGTTTGAGGCGACCGGCGTGACATAGGCCTCGCCCACCGGCGACCACCACACCTCGACGACATCGCTCCACGGCTGGACGTCCCAGTGTGTGCGCAGGCCGTATCGGCGGGGCGTCCCGGCGGCCGCGGAAACGCCGACGCACCGCCTGACCGTGGAGTGCAGCCCGTCGGCGGCAATGAGCCACCGGGCCGTGATGCCGCCCGCGCGCACCCAGCCCTCGCCCTGCGCCACCGATGTCACCCGTGCCGGGACTAGGGAAACACCGCGCGCGAGCGCCTGGTGCAGCACGGTCCGCCGCACCCCGAGCCCCGGCCCACCACGGAAGCGGGCGACCACCCGGCGACCACCGTCCACATAGGCTATGCCCGAGAACGGAACCCCCGCAGGCGAAACCCCCAACGCGCGTAGGGAATCCAGCCCGCCCGGCATGATGCCCTCGCCGCACGCCTTGTCCACGGGCGTGTCGCGTGGCTCGGCGACGATGGCCGAAAGCCCCGCGAGCGCGGCGAACCGCGCGGCCGCGAGTCCGGCCGGACCGCCGCCCACGACGAGTACGTCAGCGTCAAACCGTGGCAAGTGCCGTGTTTTCCACTCTAATGCGGATCGCCAGCACGGCCGCGTTCAGCAGGGTGAAGGCGGCGGCGGTGATCCATGCGCTGTGCACCAACGGGAGCGCGATCCCCTCGAGCACGACCGCCACATAGTTGGGATGCTTGAGCCATCGATAGGGCCCACCGTGCACCAGCGGCAGGCCCGGCACCACGATGACGAGCGTGTTCCACCGCTTGCCGAGCGTCGCGACACACCACCAGCGCAGGGCCTGGCACGCGAGCACCACCGCGAACATCGTCCACCCGAGCCACGGGATGAACGGCCGGTCCAGCGCGGCGACCTCGACCAAGCAGCCGATCAACAGTCCGGTGTGGACGGCCACCATGAACGGGTAGTGCGAGCGGCCGAACTCCCGGCCGCCCCGGGCCAGCGCCCACGCCGCGTGCCGCTTGGACACCACGAGCTCGATCAGGCGCTCCACGGCGACCGCGAGGATCAGCAGCTGGTAGACCATGGGTCACCATCGTAGAAGCACGAGCTCGGAGCAGAAACCCGGACCCATCGCCAGCATCAGCCCGTGCTCGCCCGCCGCCGGTGGGTCGGCCATGTGGGCCGAGAGCACGTCGAGCACCGAGACGGACGAGAGATTCCCCCTGGTACCAAGTGAAAAACGGGTTTTATCCAAGGCCTCGGCAGGCAGGCAGAGTGCTCGCTCGATCGCCTCGATGACCTTTGGCCCGCCGGGGTGGCACACCCACGTGGCGATCTGGTCGACCGCGTGATCCTTGAGGAACGCGCGCACGTCGTCGCCGAGATAGCGCTCGGCGATCTGCGCGACCTCGGTCGACAGCACGATGCGGAACCCGTCGGTGCCGATGTCCCAGCCCATGACGCCCATGCTGTCCGGATACAGGCGGCTGCGGCTGGCGAGCACCTCGGGCCCGCCCCCGTCCCCCTTGAGCACCACCGCGGCCGCGCCGTCGCCGAAAAGGCTTGTGGCGACAAGGTTTGCCGGGCTGGTGTCGGAGCGCTGCAGGGCCAGCGTGCACAGCTCGACTGCGAGCAGGACCGCGACGTGATCGGGGTGGCCGCGCAGGTAGTCGGCTATCCGGGCCACCCCGGCCGCGCCCGCCACGCACCCGAGC
This sequence comes from Allorhizocola sp., assembly GCA_044869915.1. Classification (GTDB taxonomy): domain Bacteria; phylum Actinomycetota; class Actinomycetes; order Mycobacteriales; family Micromonosporaceae; genus Allorhizocola. Next base: position 14,312 of record JBIOYB010000591.1, on the reverse strand, counting down.
CCAAACAGGGGCATGCGTTTGACATCGGGGCGCATGCCGAGCTTGGCGGCGAGCCTGGCCTCGAGCGACGGCACGGCAAGGCCCGTCACCGTCGTCGAGGCGATCAGGTCGATCTGCTGCGGCGCGATGCCCGCCCGCTCGCACGCCTTGAGCAGGGCCTGCTCACCGAGCTCCATCGCGACCTCGATGAACGCGTTGTTGTGCGCGGTGAACCCGTCAAGCTCCCGGTAGCGATCGATCGGCAGGGCCAGATGCCGTGTCGTCACCCCGCTCGACCTGGCGAACCTGGAGAACGCGCGGCCATAGCGCTGCAGCTCGGAGATGATTTCGTCTTGCGTGTGGACATGTGGCGGCAGCGCCATCTCCACCGCCGCTATCCGCGGACCACCCGCCATCGGTCCAATCTACCCAAACAACATGTCTTTCTATCAGGGGAGAAACCGGCGAAGTGCCGTGTCGGTGACCTAGGAGAGACGGGTGAGGCCGTCGAGGTCGGCGCTGGTCGCAGTGCGCGTGCGCGACCAGTATGCCCCGATGGCCCCGATGGGATCCGCCACACCGACGGGCACCATGACCAGGCTCCGCACGAACGTCGGCGCGTAGGCCGCCTGCGGTATGCGCTCGTCGACGGAGATGTCGGGGACGACCGCCGCCCGCTTGTTGAGCATCGCCCACCCGCTGATGCACTGCTCGACCGGGAAGCGCTGCCCCTTCCACAGCGGGCTGATCGCGTCCTCGTCGGCATAGAAACATTGACCATTTTCGAGTAGTACGACGGTGGCGCCCTGCGCCATCGTCAGGCGGCGCGCGGCAATCCGCACGACTTCCTGCACCCGCTCCAAATCCTGCGCGTCGCGCAGCTCCGTCGCCGTGCGATCCAAGACTAGATCGACATCATTCACCACGAAAGCGTAACTCCGGGCCCTGTCAAAGTCGTGATCACTGCGGGTAAGGTGGCACGCCGTGGCAATCTTCGACGCGCGGCGACCCGGTCGCACGATCCTTCGCATGCTGTGGCCGAGCCGCTGGCGCATCGCGGTCGCGCTGCTGACATATGCCGTCAAGCACAGCCCGGTGTGGCTGCTGCCGCTGCTGACCGCCAACATCATCGACGTCGTGGTGTCGCACCGGCCGATCGCTCTGCTGTGGATCAACGCGGCGGTGCTGGCCGTGGTGCTCGTGCAAAACATGGGCACGCATGTGCTGTGGGTGCGGCTCAACAGCCGGATCGTCCGTCGCCTCGGTGTGCAGCTGCGATCGGCGCTGACTCAAAGACTTCAAATGCTTTCCATCGGGTACCACAACCGCACCGGCGCCGCACGTTTGCAGAACAAGGTCGTGCGTGATGTCGAGAACGTGGAGATGATGCTGCAGCAGGCGTCCGACGCGGGTGCGGGCGCCGCCGTCACCCTGATCGGCGCGCTCACCCTGACGGCCGTCAAGGTGCCGCAGTTCGTCCCGCTGTTCCTGTTGGTGGTGCCGTGCGCGGCCGTGCTCGTCGCGCTCGTGCGCCGGCGGGCGCAGATCCGCAACGAACAGTTCCGCACGCGCGTCGAGCACATGTCGGCGCGGGTGAGCGAGATGACCCACCTGATGCCGATCACGCGGGCGCACGGGCTCGAGCACGTCGCACTGCGCCGGGTCACCGGGACGGTCGAGGAGGTGGGCCGGGCCGGGTTCCGGCTGGACATGCTCAACGGGCGGCTGGGCGCGATGTCGTGGGTGACCTATCAGGTGCTCGGGGCGGTCTGCCTGGTCGTGGCGGCGTGGGCGGCCTACACCGGCTTCGTGCCCGTGACGGCGGGCGATGTGGTGCTGCTCAGCAGCTACTTTGCCCTGCTCACGTCGAGCGTGGTGATGCTTTTCGGGTTGGTACCGGTGCTGAGCAAGGGCATGGAGAGCGTCCGCTCGATCGGCGAGGTGCTGCAGGCCCCCGATCTGGAGCGCAACGAGGGCAAGCTCGAGGTGTCGCGGGTGGACGGCGCGATCGAGCTGGCCGGCGTGACCACGGAGTATGCGCTGCGCGACCTGAGCCTGAGCGTGCGGGCGGGGGAGACCATCGCGGTCGTGGGCCCGTCCGGCGCGGGCAAGTCGACGCTGCTCAACCTGGTGCTCGGGTTTGTGCGCCCGGAGTCGGGGCGGGTCCTGCTCGACGGCGTCGACATGGACCACATCGATTTGCGTAGCTATCGGCGGCACGTGTCGGTGGTGCCGCAGGAGTCGCTGCTGTTCGACGGGACCGTGTGGGAAAACGTCACGTACGGCCTGCCCGGGATCTCGGCCGACGTCGTGACCGCCGCGCTGCGCGACGCCAACGCGCTCGACTTCGTGCGCGATCTGCCCGACGGCTGGGACACGATGATGGGCGAGCGCGGCGCGCGGCTGTCGGGCGGGCAGCGCCAGCGGCTGGCGATCGCGCGGGCGCTCGTGCGCGACCCGCGCGTGCTGCTGCTCGACGAGGCGACCTCCGCGCTGGACACCGAGTCGGAGGCCGCCATCCAGTCGGCGCTGGGCCGGCTGATGAAGGGGCGCACGACATTCGTTGTGGCGCACCGGCTTTCGACCATCCGCTCGGCCGACCGGCTTGTGGTGATGGACCGGGGCCGGCTGGTGGAGCTCGGTTCGCACGAGGAACTGTTGCGCGACAACGGTTTGTACGCGCGCATGCACGCGGCGCAATGACATTGACGTGTGCGAGGCAACGCGCGGGCGGGCTCGCCTTGAAGGCGACAGTTGCCTCCCGCGGGCGTCACAGCGTGAGCGTGTAGCGGTCGCCCTCGCGCCGGAAACCGATCTTCCCGTAGTAGGGCGCGACCATCGTGGGAGGCGTCACGACCTTGCGGAAACCGTGCTCGGTGAACAGGTTGCTCCGCTTGTACACGAACTCGCCCGGGGTGAAGTCGCGGTATCTCTCGGTCACGAAGTCCAGGTCGATCTGGGCCACGCCTTCGCCCTGGTCGCGCACGAGCACCACCCCGACGGTCTCGTCCAGGCGCATCACCACGAACGCCAGCTGACCGGCGTGCGGGCGGAAGCCCGGATTGAAGCGGGCGATCTCGGCGGCGTGCACGTGGAGAACGTGGTGCAGGAACGCGTCGTCGGAGCGCACCTCGACGATCGAGTATGCGCCGCCGTCGTGCCGAAGGCGCAGAAGCTTAAACAGGTACACGATGTTGATGATGGCGAGGACGACGTTGAGCCCGACCATGGGCCAGACCTCGAGCGCGGCGTTGAACCCGATCAGCACCAGGGAGCCGATCAGGTTGATGATGCGCAACCGAAGGATCCGGGTTTGCAAGAGCGACCAGACCAGCAGCGCCGACCCTGCCCACCCGACCGCATCGAGCCAGTTCACATGGGTGAGGCTAGCCGACCCGCCTCACCTGGCCGTCCACCACCTTGACCGTGATCGGCGAAAGCCCGCCGGGCGCCGGCCCGTCCACCCTCGAACCGTCGGACGCCTTGAAGTGCGACTGGTGCGCCGCGCAAGTGATCAGGCCCTGGGCGTCGGGCGGGCTGACACGCCAACTCTGGTGCGGGCAAACGGCGTTGAACGCGGTGAACGCGCCCGCGGTCAGCTGCATCACCAAAACGCCGTCGGGCGTGACCACCCCGCCGCCGACCGGCACGTCGCCGGCCTTCATCAACGCGCCGTCACCCGCCGGTTGGCCCTGCGCCGGCGCGGGTGGGGAGTCTTCACCACAGGCGGCTGACAACACCGTCAGGCCCGCGCCCGCCAACAGCGCCCGCCTAGGGCACACCATTTCGCTCATGCGCGGGCAGAGTCACCACGCCATCGCCCGGTTCCAGTGACACGCCTATTTTGCCCGGGAAGTTTTCGCCCGCCGCGGCGACGAACTCGGCCGGATCCGAGCCCGGCCACAGGTGGGTGAGCAGGAGCCGGCCCACCCCGGCGCGGGCGGCGTCCCGGCCCGCCTGCGACGCGCACGACACGATTTCGGCGAGGTGGTCCGGTGCCGCATAGGCAAAAGAAGCCTCAGCGACCAGGAGATCGGCGTCGCGGGCAAGCTCGACCACGAGAGGGCTGGGTCCGGTGTCACCCGTATAGGCGACAGTGTGGCCGCCGGCCGTGATGCGCACGCCGGCGTTGGGCACCGAGTGCGGCAGCCACCGGACCTCGACGCTGAACGGGCCGAGCTCGAAGCGGTCTTCGAGACTTAGCACCTGGTATGCCCGGTCGAGCATGCCCGGCCGGTCGAGCGCGAGCACCGCGTCCAGCGCGCCCGCCGGGGCGTGGACGTCCAACCTGGACGGTGCGGACGGGCTCATCGCCCGCGCCCGCAGCAGCGGATGCAGGTCGGCGCAGTGATCCGGATGGCCGTGGGTGATGACCACGGCGTCGACCGACTCGGCCGGCACGAGCCTGAGCAGGCGCTGAAACGTGCCGTAGCCGAGGTCGATGACGGCCCGGAAACCCTCGTGTTCCAACAAGAATCCGCTGCACGCGTGGTCGGCCGTGGGGAACGCCCCGCTGCCGCCGAGCACGGTCAGTCTCATACACCGTCCAAATCTGCCCGGGTCAGCACGGAATGGATCGTAATCCCTTGCGCCGCAAGGGCCTGCGCCCCGCCCTCCAGGCGGTCGATGACGCACACCGCGTGGTCGATCTGCGCGCCGATGGCCCGCAAATGCTTGGAGGCCATAAGAATCGTGCTCCCGGTGGTGACCACGTCCTCGACGATCAGCACCCGCCGTCCCGTGATCGCCGCGCCCTCCGCGAGGCGCGCCGTGCCGTAGGACTTGGCCTCCTTGCGCACGAACGCGCAGGGCAGACCGGTGTGGCGGCCGAGCGCCGTGACGATGGCGATGCCGCCGAGCTCAAGGCCCGCAAGGACCTGCGTGCCCGCCGGCACCAGCGCCGCCATCCGGCCCGCGACCTCGTCGAGCAGCACCGGGTCGGCCTCGAACTGATACTTGTCGAAATATTCGTGAGCCGTGCGCCCTGAGCGCAGCACAAACTCGCCGCGCAGGAGGCTGACGGCCTTAATCCGTCTCGCAAGATCAGAGCTGGTCACGACAACCAATGATGTCAGACACGCTCAACTCGAATTCCACCGCCTTCGTTTCCGGTGAGGGTCAGATCCCACTCAGTAGCGCGTTGGCGAGCGGGGTGAGGACGTGCAGGGTCGAGTTGCCGTCGCGCACGCTTGCCACGAGCCCGGCCTGGCGCAGGACCGACGTGTGCTCGCTTGCCGTGGGCAGGGAAACGTCGAGCCGGCGGGCGATCTCGCCGGTCGTGCTGCCGTCGCCGATGGTCTCGAGCACCGCCGCGCGGGTGCGCCCGATCAGCGCCGCCAGCGCCTCGGCCCGGGGCTCACTTTGCGGGCGGGTGCTCAAGCTCAGCGCCATGAAGCGGGCGTCGCCGTCGACCGGGCACACGAGCACCGGCGGCAGCGTCGTGTCGCGCAGCGTGATCGGCTGCCCCCAGCAGAAGAACGACGGCACGAGCAGCAGGCCGCGCCCCTCAAGATGGCATATCTGCTCGCCCGGGTAGCGCGCCTCGATCACCGAATCGTGCCAGCGCAGGGTCGGCTGCATCTCGGCGAGCAGCCGCTCGTAACCCCCGTCGGCGAGGCTGCGCGTCCTACGTGACCGGTCGATGTGGACACTCGCGCGGATCTGCGTCAGGTAGGGCTCGATGGCCGCCGCGTGATAGGCGCGGATCGCCTGCGACAGCCGCAGCAGCATGTCGACGTCGCCGCGGGCCAGCTGCCCCACCCACGACGGCAGCTCGTGCGCCGACGCCAGGATCTCCAGGTCGGACGACAGGCGCTCGATCGGCGTGGACAGGATCGCCTCGACCGCCGCGCCAAACCCCTTGCCGCCCTCGGCCGGCGTCAGGAAGTCGGGGAAGTAACCCGTTTGGGGCACCAGTTGCAGCAGCAGGGCAAGGCTCTCGGTGGTGCCCGCCGTCTGCAGGCGTTTGAGCGTGGCCCGGCGCCACTCGCGAAACACCGGCGAGCTCGGGCTGCGCAGCTGGTGCAGGCTCAGCGTCAGCTCCCACATGGGATCTGGCGAGCTCGCGATCCGTGTGCGCATCAGATCGGCGCCGGTGAAGTGAATCCTCAGCATCTCGGTTGCATCTGGGGTCAAAACCTCCCGGTGGAGACCGAAGAACTTCTCATCATCCTTACCGGACAGACAGACAGATGGCGACCCGAGGGGGGAGGAATCGGGGTAATTAAAGGAAACGTTACACACCGCGACCGAACGGCCCGCTTCCGTAGAAGCGGGCCGGATGTCAAACAGGGTTTCGGGCAGGGGTGTCAGAAGCGGGACGAGTGGCTGGCGAAGAAGCCGGAATTGACCGGCACGCCCGCGTTGGTGAAGCAGTTGACGCGGGCGATGAGCGTGCCGGTGACGGTGTTGAACCACGGTTGGTGCAGGCCGCAGAAGTCCGGAGTCGTGCCGAACGCGGTCACCTGTGTGTTGCCCAGCGGTGTGCCGATGCTGGCCCACTGCGCGGTCCAGACCGGCGGCCCGGCGGCCAGGGCGACCGCGCCGCCGGACGAGTTGAACACGGTCGGGGGCGGGCCGAGCGGCGGCTGGTTCCACAGGTACCCGAAGCGCCCGGGCGGGAAGGCCGGACCGTAGAGCGACCGCTGGAACTGGTACGTCAGCGTGAAGTTGGTGTTGGCGAACGCACCGGCCGGGTTGAAGCAGAAGACGCGCGCGAACTGGCCGTTGGCCGACGACAGCCAGTCGGCGATCTTGCAGCGCGCCCCGACCGCGGGGTTGACCGCGGTGACCTGGAAGCTGCCGTCCCTCGGGCCGGGTGTGGCCAGGCCGGAGAAGCCGACGGAGTACATGCCGGCGCCCACGTTGGTGACGTTGACCGGACCGCCCGACGAGTTGAAGGCGCTGAAGAAACCGCCACCCGCGGCCGCGTGCACGTAGCCGTATCGCGACGGCGGCGGGATGACAGTGACCGAGCTGCGGGCGAACAGGACGGAGAATCCGGGGGTCGAGTCGAGCACACCGCCCGGGCTGTAACAGGCGACCTTCACGACCTCGTCGGGCCCGACGACACCCCAGGTTTCGGCCTGGCACCACCGGCCGGGCGGGTTGGTGACCGCGTCGTGCACGGCGGTGACATGGGCGACGCCCTGCGGGACGCCGATGCCGGGGAAGGTGACGTTCCAGCGGCCCACGCCGGTGGGCAGCACCGTGGTGCCGGTCGGGAACTCTTGCGACACCACGCCACCGGAGTAGAGCGCGAACCCGAAGGCGTCGGGCACGAGGGCCTGGGCGGGCTGTGCCCAGGCCGCTGTGGTGGCGGCGATCGCGCTGATGAGGGCGACAGACGCCCATCGTTTGATTTGCATGGCTTAACGTATCCGCATGTATTTATGAGTGCTGTCGGATCACGGACCCTCGCGCGACCGTTTTGGCACCTGCGTTGCGGGTAAAGACCCGTTATGCATCCGATTGTGTTCAGCCCATGGATTTGGCGAGACCCGCAGTGGCTCCCGTCCACGCGGGACGACGGCGAGCAGGACCCCGACCGGGCCATGCTCGACGGCTACGGCGTGGAGGCGGCCGACGGCTCGATCGGCTCGATCGACGAGGCGAGCTATGAGGTCGACGACGCCTACCTTGTGGCGGACACCGGCCCGTGGATTTTCGGCCGCAAGGTGCTGCTCCCGGCCGGTACTGTCAATCACATCGACCACGTCGAGCGGAAGGTCTACGTCGACCGCACCAAGGATCAGATCAAGAATTCACCCGAATTTGATCCCAACGACGCGATCGACAAGCACCGCTCAGACGTGGCTGCTTATTACGAGAAGACCTATCACTGATTTTCACTGATTTCAGCGCGCGGGAGGGCGGGGCGTCCCGCCCTCCCGCAAGGCGGAGCCGATGAAGGCGACCTGGGCGGGGGCGATCGCGGTCCAGAAGTCGTTGTCGTGACAGCCTTTCGTCACGCCGGCCCGCGGCAGCGCGCCCACCACGGGGGCGAACGAGTCGGATGCTCCAATGTCGACACGCAGGTTCACGGCCGCCAGCTCGCCCCAGCGCGAGCCCACGTCGTAGGCGTCCCACTCGGCGGCGCTGTCGAACGCGCCGGGGTTGACCCGGCGCGCGTCTTCGTAGGAGTGGAAGATCGCGGGAGAGCCGGCCACCACCGCCGCGAAGCGTTGCGGCGCGGTCAGCGCGCACACCAGCGCACCGTAGCCGCCCATCGACCAGCCCGCGACGGCCGGGCGGTCGACACGCAGGCCGCGGCCGGCCAGCAGCGGCAGGAACTCGTCGAACAGCATGCCCAGCGGATCGTCTGTCGCGTGTGGATGCCAATAGCCACCGCCGCCGTCCGGGCCCGCCAGGGCGAACGGCGTGCCGCCGGCCGCGACCCAGCCGGCGAGGAAGGACGGGAAGCCGCCGAACTGGACCGACGATCGGCCGTCGCCGCCGAAGCCGTGCAGGGTCAGGCAGACCGGCAGCGTGTCACCGGGCCCGTGACCGGGCGGGTAGACAATGGCGTACTCGACCGGTCGGCGCCGCTTGGCGGAGACGAACTCGGCCACGACGGTCGGACCCGGCTCGCCGCGCGGTGCGTCCGGCGGGGGCACGTCGCAGCGGCCGAGGAGGCGGTCGAGCTTGCCGCTGCCGGGCAGCACACCGGCCTCCACGAGGGCGACGGCACCCGCGGCACCGAGCGCGAGCGAAGCGCCGGCGGCGAACAGGACACGGCGACGGGTCGGCGGCACCGATCCATTCTGGACGATCCGGGGGAGTGTCGGGGGTCCCGTCTACCATCGCGCATGACAGGACCGGCAGTGGCCGGGCCCGATTGATAGGAGTTTTATGGGCCGGGTGGAAGAGCATCTCGGCGACCGCATGCGCGGCCGCGACGTCCCAGGTGACCTGCGTCGGCTGGTGGAGTTGGAGCTCGACGGGGTGCTGCGCGGGCGCGACTCGGTGCAGCCGTTCGCCGAGATGCACGTGCTCGCCCCCGGCGAGCTGCACGGATTGCAGGACCCGCAATACCGCCGGGGTGACGAGGATCCCGGCACGGCCGCCAATGGGCGTGCCCTGGACGAGGTTCTCGGGCACATGGCCGTGGTCATCGACGGGTTCAACGGCGATCTGTTCGGCTATTGGCTGCATCCGGACGAGCCGGCGACCGACCGTCCGGCGATCGTCAAGCTCGACACCGAGGGCCAGTTCGAGGTCCTCGACGGGGAGGCGATGGTCGAGGCGATGGTGTTCGACTGGCTCGGATACGACATGGACGAGGACTATTTCGCGCGGATCGTGGCGTTCTGCGAGCGGCACGGGATCCCGCTGGCCGCCCGCGACCGCGACGGGTTGCGCGAGGCCGAAACGGTCGTGGATCCGGTCACGCTGCACGACAGCCTGTATCAGCGCTACCTATCGTCATGACGCAGACATCACTGACGCAGACATCACTGACGCAGACATCACTGACGTTGGCGTCGCTACGAGGCGTCGCTACGAGGCGTCGCTACGAGGCTGAGTCTGGGGCGGGGTGCGTCGGTCGTGAAGCCCGGATCGCTTGCGAAGCCCGGATCGCTTGCGAAGCCCGCATCGTTCGTGAAGCCCGCATCGTTCGTGAAGCTTGGATCGTGGGGCAGCCACAGGGTGGTGCGGCGGGGGCGGGATGAGGCGCCCTTGCCGCGCGCGACGACGGTCAGCCGGCGGGCGCGCAGCCGGCCGTGGCCCCGGCCCAGGCCGTGCCAGACGGAACCTTCGGTGCGCAGCGTGATGTCGGCACCGTCCCATGTCGACTGTCCAAAAGGGACTAAGACCGAGCCGTGCTGGCGGGCGCGCGAGGCCAGCTGGGTGCGCACACCGGCCGCGGGCGCGCCGCCGGCCGGGCGGGCCACGACGATGTCGAAGCCGTCGAGCAGGGTGGCCACGACGCGGTCAAACGAGACGCCCGGGCGCGGGACGAGGGCCATGCGGTCCAGGGCGATGCCCATCTCGTGCGCGGCGAGCGGGCCGAGGTCGGGCACGCCGACGATGGCCACCCACGATCCGGCCTCGGAGGCGGCGGCGAGCAGGGCGAGCATGAGCGAGGTGGCGCCGGGCGACGACCCCGGTGCGACGGCGACGGTGGAGCCGCGCCGCAGGCCGCCCTCGGGGAATAGGTCGCGCAGCGTGGGCGCGACGGGCAGCATGCGGTCGTCGCCGCGCCCGGCGACCTCAGGGGCAAGCTCACTGGCCCGTTTAACGAGCGCAGATAGTTCGACTCGCCGTCCCGCCACGGCTAGAACATTAGTTCGAAAACGTCCTAGCTCGAAATCGACCCGCTGGTCAGGGGCGTATTGATCTCCAAATCCGGAATGTCGCGCCTTGAGAAAAAGGCCGATCGCGATCCGTGATCTCGTGATCACGGACGATCTCACTAGGATGTGCCGCGTGTCTCGATGGTTGAAGTCTCCGTGGATCGTGGTAGCCGCGACGGTGGTGCCCACGGTGCTGATGCTGCAGGGCGTCAGCGTGCCCGCCGGTTACTACGGCTCGCTGATGGCGTCGGTGGTGTGCTGGGCGCTGGTCGGCGTGGCGTGGCTGGCCGTGGGAGTGTCGGCGTTTCGGGCGCTGCCCGCGCCCCGCGTCCGGCGCGTGTGGCGGTTGTGGCCCCTGCTCATCGTGCCGATCGTGTTCGCGGACGGTTTGGGCTTGGCATCCGACGACAAGGTCGGTCGGGCGGCGTTCGCGGAGCATCGGGCGGAGATGCAGCGGCTGGCCGAGGCGGAGGCGACCATGCCCTCGTTCGGCCACGGGGATGTGGGGTCGTTGTATACGTTCGAGTCTGTCTATCGGGCGGGCGGCTGTGTGCTGTTTGCGGTGAGGGACCCGGGTGTGGCGCGCAGTGCCGGGTTTGCGTGGTGCCCCGAGCGGGCTCCCATGGGCGACACCTTTTGGGATAGCGAGGGCTTCGCCTTCGAGCCGTTCGAGGATGACTGGTACGTCTTCATCGTCGGCTATCGGGAGCCTGTCCGGACTTGGGGGTTCCAGCCGGGTGCGTTGCGTGCCCCACCCGAGCATTGATTCACGCGCATTGATTCACGCGCATATAACGTATAGTCGATGTGTAGGGGAGCTGGGCGCGCGAGGCGATACTGCGAGCCCGAAGGAGAACAACGGTAATGCTCCCCATCGGACAGCCCGGCCGCAGAGCGCTTGCCGGCGCGGCGATCACCGCCCTCGTGGCCGCGACACTGGTCGTGGCGCAGGCGCAGCCGGCGCGCGCCGACGTGGCGTGCGACGTCGCCTACGAGAAGACCTGGGACGCCGGCACCGGATTCGGTGTCAAGATTGCGATCCGCAACCTGGGCAGCCCGCTCACGAGTTGGGTGCTGGCCTTCACCTTCCCCGGCGACCAGCGCGTCACGTGGGGCTGGTGGGCGACCTGGCGGCAGGAGAACCGGATCGTGACGGCGGCCAGCCTGCCGTGGAACGGCAACCTGGCGACCGGATCATCGGTGGCGATCGGATTTAACGGTAGCTATACCGGCGTCAACAACAATCCCACAAGCTTTACCATCAACGGGGTCCCGTGCATCGGCGTGCCCCTGCCGCCGACCGTCATCGTGACTCCCGCGTCGCTGCGCGTGGCCGAGGGCAGCAGCGCGACGTTTGGTGTGCGGCTGTCCGGGCCGCCAGCCACGTGGTGTTCGAGCCGCCGAACCAGTACACGACGTTCAGGTGCCGCGAGACCCATTTGAGCGGGGTCTACCGCGACGGCATCCGCTACGCGGTCGGCCGGGCGCTGGTTCCCGGCGCAATTCGAGGCCTTGGTGCGCAACGCTTATCCGCCGATCGGGTAGCTCGGGCGTTCTTGGCCCGCAAGCCCGCGCTCAGCGGGCCAAGAACGGGGCCGCCGCGTAGGTGAGCGCCTGCAGATACTGCTCCTCGGGCGGGCCGAGCTCCGGCAGCTTGCCGTTGAGTTCGAGGCTGACCATGCCGTGCGAAACCGCCCATAGGTGCAACGCGATCCGGTCGGGCTCACCCCGTACCAAAAAATCATCTTCTTGGCACATGATCACCGCCTCGACCAGGGGGCGGTAGGCGGCCTCGGCCACCGACCGGCCCCGCTCGTCGGGCTCGACGCCGGCGAGCTCGTGGCCGAACATCAGACCGTAAAGGTTGGGGCTGCGCAGCGCCGCCTCCCGATAGGCCAGGCCCAGCTGCCCGAGATAGGCCAAGGCGTTGTCGCCCTTGGGCACGGCCCGCAGCGCCTCGCCCAGGCGCTTGAAGGCCTCGCGGTGCATGGCCAGCAGCAGGCCGCGCTTGTCGCCGAAGAGCGTGTAGACCGGCATGGTCGAGACCCCGGCGGCCGCGGCCACCTTGCGCAGCGAGATGCCGGTCGGGCCCTCCTGCACGAGCAGGCGGGCGCCCTCATCGACCAGGCGAGCCATCAGCTCCTGCCCACTGGGCTTGACGTGCCTCACGCCAGCGACTATAACAGTGTTATGGAGAATAACGGTGTTATGGCGTGGCTGATACCGGCACATGCCGCCGTGGCGACCATCTCGCTGCTCCTTGGGGCCTACAACCTGCTGCGCCCGGCCAAGGGCGACCGGCAGCACCGCCTCGTCGGGCGGGTCTGGGTGGCGGCGATGTATGCGACCGTTCTCAGCTCGTTTGCCATCCGGGAGATCCGGCCCGGGCAGTTCAGCTGGATCCATGGGCTTTCCGCATTCACGTTTGTCACGCTGTCGATCGCGCTGTGGGCCGCGTTCACGCATCGCGTGCGGACCCACCGCAACTTCATGACCGGCTCGTATTTTGGGCTGGTCGGCGCGTTCGTGGGCGCCGTGGCCGTGCCCGTGCGCTATATCCCGCGCACGGCGACCGAGCGCCCGATCGAGTTCGGGCTCGCGGTGCTGGGCTGCGTGGTGGCGGCCGTGGCCGTGGTCCAGCTCAGCCGGCAGCGCCGGCAACCCGTGCGGTTGACACGCTGACGACAATTCGGGTGTGGATTTGGATGCGGCCGATTGCCAAGGCACGGCGTGGGATGTGGTCGCCGCCGCCGGCCCGCTGTCACAGCTGGCCGGCGTCATCGCGGGTTTCGTGTTCGCCGGGATCATCGTGCTGCTCAGCCAGCCCCGGCCGCACGTCGCCTCGGCCGAGCAGCAGACCGGATCGGCCCGGCTGCGTGCGCTGATCCCGTTCTTCGCGACGTTTGTGGCGATGGGCCTCAACGCTTATGTGTTCGGGTTGCTCGCCGGTGAGGAAGGCACGGGCTCGTGCCGTCGCGTGTGGACGGCGACCGCGGTCGCGAGCGGGATGCTCGCGATCGGCACCGTCGCCGCGGTGAGCGGGATCATCCTGCTGGTGCGCGCCTATCTGGCCCGCGACCATCTGAGCGAGACCGACCGGCCGCCGCTGGGCCACCTCGAGCGGATGCTGGTGATCACCATCCGGCTGCTGGCCATCGTCGCCACCGGTTTGCTGTGGCAAAGGATTTATGAATTCTTGATTGTTTGGTACGGCGAAAGCCTGCACGGCATGGGCTGGCTATGGCTTCCCGCGGTCGTGGTCGGGCTTGGCGCGGTCGCACTGGTGCCCGGGGTCTTGCGGGCGGCGGATCGGGCGCTGTCCTACGACCGGGTGCTGTCGTTCGCCGGGGTGTGCACGGTCTTCTACTCGATCGCGGGGACAGCACTGGTCGGGCTTTTCCTTGGCGTGTCACCGGATTGGCAGTCCGCGCCGCCGTTCGTGCCGTGGACGGTGGCGGCGATCGTCGCGACTGTGCCGTTCGCGGCGATCGTGGGTTACGTGTACGCGATTCGCGGCTTCCTGAGGCTTGCCGACCATCGTGGGGAGGCGTAGGCTCCGTCCACCCACATAGGACGTCCTATGTCCTCACGTGATCGGGGACTCTCATGCGGATCGTGCTTGCCTGCGTCACGTTGGTCGCCGCGACGGTCGTGCCGGCCGTCCCCGCCGTGGGGGCTTTGCCCTACAGCGTCCTCTACAACCGTGGAGAAGGCGCCAACTGTTATCGCATCCCCGCACTGCTGCGGACCGGGTCCGGTGCGCTGCTGGCGTTCGCGGAGAAGCGCATCAGCGGGCCGGCGTGGTGCAGCGACTCCGGGCACATCGATCTGGTGGTGCGGCGGTCCACCGACAACGGGCGCACGTGGGGCCCGCAAACCGTTGTCCTGCAAGGGACCGATGCCGATCCGGCGGCCCCCGCGACGAGGGGGAATCCGGCGCCGATCGTGGACCAGGCGACGGGCAACATCGTCCTGCTGAGCACGTTCAATCCGGCCGATACAAACGCGATCCGGACACCCTATGTCCAGGTGAGCACG
>JBIOYB010000590.1:0-4789 GCA_044869915.1 Allorhizocola sp. | reverse complement strand
ACCGGTACACCGACCCCGCCCAGGGAACTGTGCGGAAGTTAACCTCCCAATCCGACGAACTTGACGTTGGTGGCCGGCCGCTCCTGATCCGGTAGCGCGTCGCCGTCGTGCACCACGAGCAGGCCGTGCGGGAAGCCGGGCAGTGGCGTGGTCACGGCCGCCGCGCCGTCGCACTCCTGGACGCCGACGATGCCGAAGTGCGCGAGTGGCCGGTTGGTGAAACGCGTGTAGGTGAAGAACGTGTCATCGCCCTGCGACGACACCAGCAGCTTGTCGCCGAAGATGGTCAGGCCCTCGACATCCGCGGCGATCCGGCCGCCTTCGCCCGGGTCGGCTGCCCAGTCGACCACGCACTCGTCCTCGACCGGGTCGAACGTCGCGGGCACACCGAACTCGCGCACCCGCTCGATCTGGCGCGGCGCGCCCAGAAAGCGCCCGCCCAGCAGCGAAAGCCGCCACAGCGCCACGTCCTCCTGCGCCACATACAGCGTGCCGGTCAGTGGATCGACCACCATGCCCTCGGCCTGCGGCCCCTCGCCCGGATCGGCGCACGGGGTCCACGTCTGTCCATTGCGGAGGGTGAACGTGCTCGGCAGGGTCAGCGAGTCCACCCGGCGATACCCGAGGTCCGGCCCGATCTTGAACAGCCCCAGCTGCGGGGTGTTGCGCCGGCTCACCACCGCGTACGACCCGAAGACGGCCAGCCCATACCCGGTCCGCTGCTCCTCGACCTCCTCCGCCGACGCGCTGAACAGCCACGGCGCATCGGCCGGCGTGACATCGGTCAGCACCCGTCCGCGATCCGGTAAAAGCGAAGCTTGTCCAGCCCGCGGTCGGTCACGACGGCGACATCGCCCATGAGGTCGACGTTGTTGAATCGCCCGCCCTCCGGGACGGCGAAGTGCTGGGTCTGCCGCCCGCGCAGGTCATACACGTACAGCCCGCCGTTCTTGGCGGTCACGATGACCCGCGAGCGCTCCTTGCGGGTCGGGTGCACCCAGATCGCCGGGTCGTCGACATCGGCGTCGCCGCCCGCCTCATCATCGAACAGTGGCGGCGTCTCAAGTTTCGGTCGCAGGTCAGCGGCGTGCGCCGGGCTCGCCGCCAGCAACGGCAGCACCACGGCCAAACAGAGCAAAATCATCGCATAATGCGGACCGTAGAGTTCTCGGCACAACCGGTGAGAAACGGAGAGTGAACAGGGTGCGCATACGGGAGGCGATGCAGCGGGCACTGTACGGACCCGACGGCTTCTACGTGCGCCACCGGCCCGCGGGACACTTCCGGACCAGCTCGCAGTCGCCGGTCTTCGCCAACGCGATCGCCCACCTGGTTTCGCTTGTCGACACGGCCCTCGACTCGCCGTCCACTTTGGACATCGTCGACATCGGCGCCGGCGAGGGCACCCTCCTCCACAACGTCATGAACGCACTGCCGCAGCACCTCCGCGAACGCACCCGCCCACACCCCATAGAGCTCCACAATCCCACCATCCCCCAGGACATCACCGGCCTGCTCCTGGCCATGGAATGGCTCGACAACATCCCGCTCGACCTCGCCCGCAACGGGCGCTACCTCAACGACGGCGCCCCACTGTCCACTGAGGACGCCGCCTGGATCTCGCGATGGTGGCCCGCACCGACCGGGACCGTCGAGATTGGACGGACCCGGGACGAGGCCTGGGCCGCCGCCGTGGCCAAACTGACGGCCGGGCTCGCCCTTGCGGTCGACTATGGACATTTATCCGGTACGCGGCCGGCGCGCCCGACGCTGGCCTCGTTCCGCGACGGGCGCGAGGTCGACGTCACCTTCGACGGCAGTGCGGACATCACCTGCCACGTCGCACTGGACTCTGCCGGATCGGCGACTCGTCACCCGTACCAGATAAAAAGCCAGCGGGAGTGGCTCAAAGCGCTCGGCGTCGACGGCGCGCGACCACCCCTCGACCTGGCACGGACAGATCCTTCCGGCTATGTCCGGGCGCTGGCGGCAGCGAGCGAGGCGGGCACCCTGCTCGATCCGGAAGGCCTCGGCGGACATTGGTGGCTCACCCACGAGGTGGGCATTAGATTGTCGGAGTGAGCACCACTCGAGAGGTGACGGTCGGGGCGGGCGCGGGAGCGCAGCAGCTCGGCACGGACATGGTCCTCAACATCGGGCCGCAACACCCATCGACGCACGGCGTTTTACGGCTGAAGCTGGTGCTCGACGGCGAGCGCGTGATCAGCGCCGAGCCGATCATCGGCTACATGCACCGGGGCGCCGAAAAGCTGTTCGAGGTGCGCGACTACCGGCAGATCCTCGTGCTCACCAACCGGCACGACTGGCTCAGCGCGTTCAGCAACGAGCTCGGCGCCGCCCTCGCGGTCGAACGCCTGATGGGCATCGAGGTCCCCGAGCGCGCGGTCTGGCTGCGCACCGCGCTCGCCGAGATCAACCGGATCCTCAACCACCTGATGTTCCTAGGCTCCTACCCGCTCGAGATCGGCGCGATCACCCCGGTCTTCTACGCCTTCCGCGAGCGCGAAACGCTCCAGACCGTCATGGAAGAGATCTCCGGCGGCCGGATGCACTACATGTTCAACCGCATCGGCGGCGTCAAAGAAGAGGCACCGGCCGGCTGGACCACCCGCGCCCGCGAAGCGCTCGCCCTGGTCGAAAAGCGCCTCCCCGACCTGGACCGGCTGATCCGCCGCAACGACATCTTCCTCGCCCGCACATCCGGCGTCGGCGTGCTCACCGCCGCCCAGGCCGCCGCCTACGGCGCCTCCGGCCCCGTCGCGCGAGCCTCCGGGCTCGACTTCGACCTGCGCCGCGACGAGCCCTACCTGGCCTACGGCTCACTAAAGGTGCCCGTCGTCACGCGCACCACCGGCGACTGCCACGCCCGATTCGAGGTCCTCCTGGACCAGGTCTACGTCTCCCTCGACCTGGCCCGCCAATGCCTCGACAAACTCGACACCCTCACCGGCCCGGTCAACGTACGGCTCCCCAAGGTGGTCAAGGCGCCCGAGGGCCACACCTACGCCTGGACCGAAAACCCGTTGGGCATCAACGGCTACTACCTCGTGTCCCGCGGCGACAAGACACCCTGGCGCCTCAAACTGCGCACCGCCTCCTACTCCAACGTGCAGTGCCTGTCGACCCTCCTGCCTGGCTGCCTAGTCCCCGACCTGATCGCGATCCTCGGCTCGATGTTCTTCGTCGTCGGCGACATCGACAAATAGCAACGTTTCCGCCCCCACCCCGCGGGGAAAGCCAACCTCATGCCCGACGAGTCGATGATCGAACAAACAGTCGTGATCGAAGCCGCCCAAACAGAGGTATGGCAGGCTTTGACCGATTCCGACACCGTCGGACAGGCCTTCTTCGGCTCACACGTCGAGACCGACTGGCACGAGGGCAGCCCGATCACGTTCAGCGGCGAGTGGGAAGGCAAGACCTTCCGCGACGAGGGCCAGATCATCCGCGTGGTGCCGGACCGGCTCATCACCTACACCCATTGGAGCACCCCGGACAACCCGCACACGGTCACCTTCCGCCTCACTCCGGGCGACGGCGGCACCGAGGTCTGCGTGACACAGGACAACGCGGGCGGCGATCAGGAACAGGCCCACTCCGCACAAACCTGGTCCGCCATGCTCACCAACCTCAAACACCTTGTCGAACACCCTGCCTGACGACGGAGTGCGCGGCAGCAGTGCCACCCAGGTGATGGCGGCGCGTTGTGGGGCGCGAGGCTTTAGGCGTGGGGTTGGTTTGTGGCGCCTCAAGCCCACGGGGAGTGCCACGGCCTTGCACCTGAGGACTCAGACCAGCCAAGAACGGCCACAAAGCAACCCCGCCCAGCCCGCAGAAAGACCTACCGATAACGCCGGTCGTAGTCCCGCTCATAGTCCGGAGCCTGCGTATAACCCGACTGCTGATAGTCGGACCACCGCTCGTCCCGATCAGACCCGGTGATCGCCCGCCGGTCCCCCCGCTCGCGCTCACGCTCGGGCTCGTAATCGCGGTAGTCCTCCGGCTGCTGCTGCCACGACTGCTGGGGCGGCAGCCCCGCCTCGCGCCGCACGGCGGCCCACCGGTCTTCGATGCGCAGCTCGGTGCCGGATCCGTCGGAATGCATCGCGGCCCGGCGCTCGCCCATCCTCAGCTCTCGCCCACGGTCGTCGCTGCGCACGCTGGCCCATCGGTCGCCGGCGCGCACGCCCGGCCGCCGCTCCTCGTCGTCGAGCAGGCTGGGCACGGACCAACGGTCCTCATAGGACGACGGCTCGGGGCGTGGCTGCCAGCGCTCGGCCGGCGGCTCCTCGCGACGGCGCTCGAACTGCTCCCGCAGCCGCTGGTCGGTCCACGACTCCTCGCGCTCACGCTCGCGCGGCCCGCTCTCCGGTGCCGGCCGCCCGTAGGTGGTGCCGCGTGCCGGTATCTCCTCGTGCGGGTCCATGACGGTGTGCCGCGTCGTCACCTGGACGGTCTCGGTGTGCCGCACGACGCCCGGCGGCATGCTCTGGCGTGGCCCGCCCTGGTGCACCTCGGCGCTGGCGGTGGCGGCGTGGCGCTGCGGAGCGGGTGCCGGTGGGGACGTCGACATCCCGTGGCGCAGCGCGTCGACCTGAACCTTGGTCGCCGCGAGGTCGGCCCGGGTGGACTCGATCTGCTCCAGCAGAAATTGCATCTTCTCGCCGACCGCACGGTGCGTGGCCTGGGTCGCATGGGCGATGTCGTCGCGCACGTCGGCGCGCAGGGCGTCGATCTCCTCGAACACCGTGTTTTCGAGCTCGGTGCG
>JBIOYB010000589.1:0-8452 GCA_044869915.1 Allorhizocola sp. | reverse complement strand
CCAGATGCGGGCGCAACACCGTATACCTGCGCGCCGCCAACTCCGCGACCTGTTCAACCTCGGACATAGCACAAATCTAGAGATCCCGGAGTCGAAATCCTAGCTTATTCAGTCGCGGGCCCTAAGCCACGGGAACAGCTCCTCCCGGAGGCTGAACTTGAAGACCTTGTTCAGCCAGCCGTCGATCTCCTTGATGACTCCCATCGTCTTTTCAATCTTGCGTTGCATGTCCTTGTTGGGCTTCGGCGCCGGCGGTTCGACGGCTGCTGGATCGCTAAAGTCGCCGACATGGCTGGTGTCGTTTTGCACCCACTGGTTGTCCGGTGTGGACCAGCTCGGCCGGGCGGTCCAGATCCGCTCGGCCGCCTCCTGATCGCTCTGCTCGTAGCGGGCCGCTGCCGCCTCCAGATTGTGCGCGGTGTCGGACAGGTGCTGCCTCGCGGCCGGCAGCAACCAATACTGCACCTCGGCCAGGATGTTGACCGCCGGGACCGCGGTCACCCACAGCAGGCCGGTCAGCCCACCCGCGTCATCGCAGTAGTAGTCGCAGTATTTCTTCAAGGCGTCGAACGCGTCGGCGTTGCGGCTCAACTGCTGGGCATAACCGCGCAGCGCGGCCGGATCCACCTTCACCGGCGAGGTCATCGCACCGCACCGCCCTGCCGCTCACGGGGGCGCTCACGTTCCTGCGCCCGGGAGGCCGCCAGCTCCGCCGCCTCCTGCACCGAAGCGCCCGACCGCAACGCCTCGCCCAACACCGACAGGCTTTCCAGCCGGCCGGCGAGAAACTCCCGCGCCCGCCGGTCGATGACCTCGTCGGCCTCACCGATCAGCGCGCCGTACCACGACAGTTCACCCCGATCGATCTGCTCCTGCAGCTGCCGCAACTCCTGCGGCGCGCCGGCAGACCGCGCGTATTCGGAAAGCTCCTGCCTGACCTCGGCATGCTCTTCCTGTGCGCGCTGTTCGTACACCTCGGCCCACCGGCGCAGCTCGGCCGCGCACTGGTTCAACTGCTCCAGACCGGCCTGCACTCGCCATCTTGCGTGCTCTATATCGGACACGATGCCGGGACCCTCCTCGGAAACTCTCGTTCTGTCTTGCCATTTGGCTCAGGCATGCCGTGCCTCCGCGGGATCGGCCAAAGGCAGGCCGGTGGTGGGCGGCTGCCCATGCCGGTCCAGCACATCGGCGGGAAGCCGCCTGGCGATGGCGACGAGGCCTGCCACGACGGCCATGGCCTCGTGGTTGGACAGGCACGCCTCCGCGCCCGGCAGGCCGACGAACAGCAAGTCGCGGCCGTGAATCCGCCAGCCGGGCACCTTGCGCGCGATGGTCTCCCACCGCACGGCCTCGGTGATCAACGCGTCTGAGAACCCGGGCAGGTCGGATTCCGCCGCCATCGGCGGTGCCTGGCCGTCGCCGGACTCGATCAGCTCCAGCGCGCTCACCCGAGGCAGGATGTCGCAGTTCCACGGCGGCTCGGCGGCAACCGGTGGCAGGGGGCCATACTGTTCCTCGTCGGCCAGCCGGCCCCGCAGACGCGCATCGGGCAGGGCCACCGGCAGGTGCACCATGCAGACCGTGCGCAGGGATTCGCGGCGGTCCGCCAGCCGCCCGATCTTCTCGATCGTGTCGAAGACCGTGAACGGCATGCCGTCGAGTTCGCCGGCCAGGACGCGCTTGGGCGCGATGCGGTCCGCCTCCGCCCCATAGGCGTCATGCCAACGCATCCGGATCTCCGGCGCCTGCTCGCGGTATCGCCAGCCCCGAGCCTCGGCGAGCTGCCGGCGGGTGGCCGCACGGCCGTCTTGACCGGGCGGAGGCGGGCCGAACAGGAGCTGCCCCTCCTGCGCGGCGGGCGGATGCTTCCTGTCCCAGTGCTTGCGCGCCAGACGCGCGTAGACGGCCAGACCGACGAGGGTGCCGATGCCGATGGCCCATGCCCCGCCGGTGTAGCCGTTCTTGACCACCAGGATGCCGGCGATCACCAGGGCGATGACCGGGTACCACACCGCCCAGTACTCCATCGGCATGGCACCGAACATGTGCACCTGGCGCGGCGGGCCGCCCGGTGCCCGCCGCGGCGAGTTGAAGGCGGTCCCGATGCGCCAGTGCACGGGCGTGCCGATGAGCACGTAGAGCACCGCGAAGGCGATCAGCATGGCGTCGTCACGCAGGCCGAATTGCGAGACAATCGTGATGCATCCCGCGCCGACGACCATGAACAGCACAAAGGCGAGCCAGCCTTGGCCGGTGTAGCGGATGACTATCATCTGACCTTCCCCTGTGTACGCATCGGGACCCGCCGGTCCCGGCACCCTCACCGACTCTTCAGTACTGTCTGCGGTGGCGAGGCGTTCCCAAACGATCCCGGACGCAGCGATTCGCCGCATTTGCACGCTTGGGTGCTGATGGAGGCATCGATGGCAACCTCGGAGCCGGTCAACACGTTTGCCGCCATGCCCGATCCCGGCGGCGCGCGCAGCCTCGACGAGCTCGTCGAGTGCCTGCAGGCGCTGAAGATCTGGGGCGGCAACCCGTCCTACGAGGCGATCACCGGTCGGATCAACGCCGGGTGGATCGCCGCCGGCCGGCCGGAGGCCGAGCTGGCCCGGCGCGGGACCGTGGTCGACTGCTTCAAGACGGGACGGCGGCGGGTCAATCCGGATCTGCTGGTGGCCGTGGTGCAGGCGCTGCACCCCGACACCGGCTATGTGGCGCAGTGGCGGCAGGCGCTGCGCACGGTGCTCGGCGAAACCTCCGCGGCGGCACAGGTCCGGGCGCAGGATCGGCTGCCTGACGATCTGGCCGACTTCACCGGGCGTGCCGCCGAGTTGGACCGGCTGCTGCGAGCGCGCGACGGCCGCCGCGGTGACGGCCGGGTGGTGCTGGCGACGATCGAGGGGATGGCCGGGGTGGGCAAGACTCAACTGGCCATCCGCGCCGGGCACCTGCTGACCGCCGAGCAGGCCTTCGACGTGGTGCTGTTCGTCGGCCTGCGCGGGTTCCACCCCGATCCGGCCCAGCCGCCGGCCGACCCGGGCGCGGTGCTCGACAGCTTCCTGCGCCTGCTCGGCGTGTCCGGTCAGCAGATCCCGCACGATCTGGAGGCCCGCAGCGCCCTGTTCCGGAGCCTGATGACCGGGCGGCGGACGCTGCTGGTGCTCGACGATGCCGCGGATGAGGAACAGATCCTCCCGCTGCTGCCCGGCGGCACCGACTGCCTCACGCTGGTCACCAGCAGGCGCAGCCTCACCGGGGTGCCCGTGGCAGCCCGGCTGGCGATGGACGTGTTCACCGCGGACGAGGCCGTCGAGTTCCTCAAGCGCACGGCGCCCGATGTGCCGGTCGGCCGCGACCCGCGCGCCCTGGACCGTGTCGCGCAGCGGTCCGGCTACCTGCCGCTCGCGCTGAGCCTGCTCGCGGCGCACATGCGCACCTCCGCCGGGTGGACGCTGACCGACCACGCCGACCGGCTCGACGAACGCCACCGCGGCCAGCGCCTCGACAGCGGGGTGGAGCTCGCGCTCGGCCTGTCCTATGAGCACCTGCCCGCCGAGCGGCGCCGGCTGCTGCGGCTGTTGTCCCTGCACCCCGGGCCCGACTTCGACCATTACGCCGCCGCCACTCTCGCCGGGGCCGACCTCGGCAGTGCCGTCGACGGCCTGCGGGAGTTGTGCCGGGAGCACCTGCTCCACGAGGGACCGCCCGGCCGTTATGCCATGCACGATCTGGTCCGGGTCCACGCCGCGCAGCACGCCGGCGACGAGGAGCGGCCCGCCGACCGGCGTGCCGCCCGGGGCCGCCTGTTTGACTACTACCTGGCCGCCGCGGCCGCCGCGATGGACGCCCTCTACTCCGCCGACCGCGACCGCCGGCCCCGCATTTGCGCGCCGGGGGTGGCGATCCCACCGGTCGACGACATCGCGCAGGCGCGCGCCTGGCTCGACAACGAACGCACAAACCTTGTGGCGACGGCGATTTCGGCCACCGCGCAGGGGCATCCGCGGCAGACGATCCTGCTTGCCGCCACGCTTTTGCGCTACCTGATCAGCGGCTACTTCACCGATGCCAGCACGATTTTCGACCAGGCACGGATCGCCGCGCAGCAGGCCGGCGACTCGGCTGCGGAGGCGGAGGCGCTGTTCGGGCTGGGCACCGTCCACGGACGACTCGGCCGGCATGCCGCGGCAGCCGATTACCTGCGCGGTGCGCTGGATCTCTTCCGGCAGGCGGGCTCGCTCACCGGGCAGGCGCGCGCGTTGGGAAACCTTGGCGCGGTGGCGCAGCGGCGCGCCGACTACCGGCAGGCCGGCGACTGCCACCGGCAGGCATTGGCACTGTTCGACCAGGCGGGAGACTCGCTGGGCGCGGCCCGCGCGCTCAACAACCTCGGCGAGCTCGAGTCCCGCTTCGGCCGCTACGATCTTGCCATCGAGCACCTGCGGCGAGGGCTGGATCTGCACCGCCAGATCGGCGACCAGACCGGCGAGGCCGCTTCACTGACCAACCTCGGCTCCGTCGAGACGATGCGCGGTCGCTACGCGGACGCCGCCGAGCACCACGGCAAGGCGCTGGAGTTGTATCGGTTGACGGCACACCAGTCCGGTCAGGCCTGGACGCTTGACGGGATCGCCATCGCTTACACCGGCCTTGGCCGCTTCGACGACGCTGTCGTGCACCACCGGCAGGCTCTCGAGCTGTTCCAGCAGATCGGCGAGCGCGACGGGGAAGCGTGGGCGCTCAACGGGCTTGGCGAGGCGGCACGCCTTGCGGGCCAACGCGATCGGGCCGCCGCCCACCACACCGCCGCCCTGGCCGTCGCGGCCGAGACCGAGGCCTTCGACCAGGTGGCCAGGGCGCATGACGGGTTGGCCCGTGCCCACCTCGCCGCCGGCAACCTCGACAAGGCCCGGCATCACTGGCGCCAAGCCCTGGAGCGCTACACCGATCTCGGCGCACCGGAGGCCGACAGGATCCGTGCCGACCTCGCCGGCCTCGACACCCCGGCGGCCTGAAGAAAACTCACGGCAGCCGGGTGAGCCGCCACCATGCGGTCGGGCCGGCGATGGCCTGCTCGGCGTGCAGACCGGCGGTGGCGGTGGATGCTCCGGCGGTGACCGTGAGCGTGCCCAGCGGCTGGCCGGCCGCCAGGCTCCGCCCGGCCGTGCCGGTCCGCACGGACACGGTGACCGGCATGCCGGGCCAGCCGAGCACCTCGACCGGTGTCGCGACCCGGATCCTGGTCGATCCCTTCCATGCGGAGGTCGCCTCGCCGAGGTCGGCGCCGGCGGCGATGACGGTGAAGACTTGCAACGCCGTGCGCAGCGCGGCGAGCAGCTTGCGGACGGCCGTGTTTGTCGCCGCCAGCTGGCTGGGCGTGTCCTTCCCGGGCTGGTTGAAGACCGCGCCGTAGATGGTCACCGTCAGGGAGCCGACCGGGTATCGCGCCGCGAAGAGCAGATTGCCGCCGGCCTGATCGGTCGAGCCGGTCTTGATGCCGATGACGCCATCGACACCTAGAAGATCATTATAATTCTTTACTGTACCGACTACAGGCAGCACGGCGGACTTCAGCGCGACGATCTCGGCGAAGGCGGGCATCCCCATCACCTTCTCGGCGAGGATCACCTGGTCGGCGGCGCTGCTCACGGTGGCCGGATCGAATCCCGACGCGTCGGCATAGCGGGTGTTGACCATGCCGAGCTCGGCGGCCGTCGCGTTGAGGTGCTGCACAAACGCGGCCGGGGTGCCGGAATGGAACCGGGCCAGTGTTTCGGCGATGTTGTTGGCGCTGGGCAGCATGAGCGCCTGCAGCGCCTGGCGCAGCGTGAGCTTCTCGTTGACCCGGACCTCTATCAGCGATTGCCCGGACGGGATCCGTGCCCGGAAGTCATTGACGTCCGTCTGGGTGATCGTGATGGTCGGGCCCGCCTCGCCGGCCGCCAGCGGATGCTTCTTGAGCACCGCATAGGCGGTCATCACCTTCGCCACGCTGCCGATGGGCGTGCCCTTCTGCTCGCCAAACCCGCCGAAGCGCCCGACGCCGGCCACGCTGATCACGCCTTGACCGATGCTGGGCCATGGGACGTCCGGCGCGGGTCCGGGCAGGGCGGTCAGCGCGGGTGTGGCCGGCAGCAGCTCGATCCCGGGCACCGACCGGGCCAGCTGAAGACCCCCGCCGACGGCCAGCAAGCCGGACACCAGCCCCGCGATCGCGAGCAGCAGCAATCCCCGTCGCCTCACCATTGCCTCCTCATCACTGGGGGATCGTGGGCGTTGACTCACAAAATAGTAGGGCGTTGGGCATTCCCATGGGTGCCCGTTGCCGCGTCCGGATTGGACAGTCGGGCCAGCCTGGCACGAAGCGAATCGGCCGACGGGTCGCCGAGATCCACGAGAATGGCCAGCGCACGGCCCCAGGCGTCGCGGGCGGCGCCGGTGTCACCGGCCCGATGATGGGTCTCGCCGAGATGGGTCAGCGTCTCCGCCGTGCCCGCCCGGTCTCCCGCCTCGGCGAAGAGCTCGAGCGCCCGTTGATAGCACGCCACCGCCTCGGCATTCTCGTCGAGGTGGGCGTGCGCGTGGCCGATACTGTCCCATGTGGTCGCCTGCGCGTGGTGGCCCCCGATCTCCTCGAGCAGCGTGAGCGCCTGCTCGCAAACCACGATCGCCTGGCGGTGCTCGCCGATCTGGGTGTAGGCCCAGCCCACGTCGCTGAGCGCCTTCGCTGTGCCAAACCGGTTGCCCGCGGACCGGAACAGGTCCACCGCCCGGTTGGCGTGGCGCAGGGCCGTGCGCTGGCGGCTGCGGCGCTCCACGTCGTCGGACGCCCGGGCGGCGAGGGTCATCGCGATGCCACCGAGGTTGAGGTGCACGTGGGCTCGGCCGACCGGATCGCCCAGCTCCCGCTGCAGCGCCAGGGAGCGCCGGCAGGCGCGGATCGCTTCGTCGTGACGGTCCAGCCGGACGAGAGCGAGACACATGTTCCGATAGAGGAGGGCCAGCGCCGGCTTGTCGTCGAGCCGTCCGGCCGCCTCGATCGCGATCTCGTATGAGCGCGCCCACTCGTGCCAATGACCGGCCCGGTGGAGAAAGTCCGTCAAGGCCCAGGCCAGTTGCCAGGAGTGCACGTCAAACCGCTCGTTGGCGGCCAGCTCGATCAGCCCCAGCAGCACCCTGCGTTCGGTGACGAACCAGTGTGCGGCCGAGGCCTTGTCGGCGAGGGGATCGGCGACCATGCCCGCATCGGCTGGGGCCAGGGTGATCGGTTGCCGGTTCGGTTCCAGCAGCAGCGCGGCGCGGTGCCCGTTATGCAGGTAGTGGTCGAGCATCCGCCGGGTCGCCGCCCGGCGCTCCCGCGCGGGGTCCAGCTGCGTCGACAGCTCCGAGGCGTACGCCCGAAGCAGGTCGTGAAACCAGATCCGCGCCGGGCCGTGCTCCTCGACCAGGTGCGCGTCGGCGAGTTCGGCCAACGCCGCCCGGGCGCGCCGCTCGGCCATGCCGGCGAGTCCGGCCGCCGCGGTCGGCGAGAGGTCCGGACCGGGGTGCAGCGCGAGCCTGCGGAACAGGCTCGCCGCATCGCCGGTCAACTGCCGGTACGACCAGAAGAGCGCCTGCCGTATGCCGGTCGCGGGATCCGCGGTGTCCAGCATGTCCAGCCCACCAGGCAGCTTCCGCAACCCATCCGCCAGCGCGGCAAGGGATCGCGCCGGATCGGCGGAGGCCCTGGCCGCGACCACACTGAGCGCCAGCGGCAGCCGAGCGCACTGTGCGACGATCCGGCCGACCGCGTCGGCCTCCTCGAGGACGCGTTCACCGCCGATCCGGCTCACCAGCAACTGCCTCGCCTCGTCGTTGCTGAGCAGGTCCAGTGCGAACGGATGCGCGCCGTCCCGGGCGACCAGGCTGGTGAGGCGGTCGCGGCTGGTAACCAGGACCAGGCTTCCGGGCGTCCCCGGCACGAGCGGCCGGGCATGCTCGGCGTCACGCGCGTTGTCCAGCAACACCAGGATTCGCCGGTCGGCCAGCAGGCTGCGGTACAGGTTCAGCTGAGCGGCGTCGCCGGCCGGAAGCCGCTCCGGCGGCACCGACAACGCGTCCAGGAAGTCGCGCACGGCATCGGCCGCGGTCACCATCTGCCCACCCGGGTCGAAGCCTCGCAGATCGACGTAGAGCTGCCCGTCCGGGAACCGTTCGGCCAGCAGGTGTGCGGCGTGGATCGCGAGAGTGGTCTTGCCGGACCCTGGATTTCCACACATTAAACGTGGCATCATGGTTGACATGGGGAAACGACGCACACAAGACCAACTTGCGGCTAAGTGTCCTGTCCCATCGTTTCCAGGGCAGTCCCGTTGATCTGAGGCATCCTGGCTGTTGTCTCACCTATCCGGGGCATTGATTAACTATGGCGTCTTTGTGCACGATTGACTGGTGGCCGTCGCTTCAG
>JBIOYB010000588.1:0-4094 GCA_044869915.1 Allorhizocola sp. | reverse complement strand
GGCCTCTGCGATCGGCGCCGCCCGCCGCCGAGAGCCGGCGCCAGGTGACGCCGCCGAGGGTGACGGTGCCGTCGGTGCCCGCCATCACGACGTTGCCGGCGTAAACCGAGCCCTCGGTCTCGAACTGCGTACCGGCCCAGCTGCGCTTGTAGTGCTGGGTATTGACGGTGTAGGTGCAGTATTGCGTGGGCGACGCCGCCGAGCAGTTGTGGCTGACCCGCGTGACCGCCCAGGCGTTGCCGCCCTCCGAGAGCCGGTATTCCTTGCCGTTGAACTTGGGATACACCGGCACGCCGTTGTACTGCTGCTCGAGGTGCAGGTGTTCCACGCCGGTGCCGACGTTGTCGACCACGCCGATCTGCTGTCCACGTGAGACGGTCGATCCGTTGGCGATCCGGCCGGACATGTGGCTGTACTGCGTGCGCCAGCCGTTGCCGTGGTTGACATACAAGGTGTTGGTGCTGCTGCCGGACAGGTATTGCACCGTGCCCGCGGCGGCCGCGCGCACCGCCGTGCCCGCCGCCGGCGGGTCGTACATGTCCAGCGCCCGCGGCCGCCGCCACACGCCACTGTCGTAGTCGTCGTGCGTCGGGCCGGTGGACATCTCCACGCTCATCCCGCAGGCGAACGGCAGCTGGAAGAACGGGCGAGTGGACTCGTTGCCCTCCGCCAGGGCCGCCGACGGTACAAACAGGACGGTCGTGGCGGCGATCACTGCCGCCAGCGCCACTTTGGATAATGACATTGCGGTAGGTTCGGCGAGCGGCAGGTCAAAGGGCAAGGTCATTAACGTGGGGGGAAAACACCCGTGCTACGCATCCACTTCACGGGCGCCGACTGGGAAAGGACGCGGCTTGCCCGCCGCGCCGACCCCATGTGGGAGCTCGCGCTCAGCGTGCACCAGCTGTGGGAGCGCAAGCCGATGCCATTGCTGGACGGGTGGAAGCAGCGGGTGTCGCACACGCTTCGGCCGGGCGGTGCGCAGCGCGCGGAGGCGTCGCTGACGCTCGCGCTGTCGCCGCCCCGCGGCTATTTTCCGGATTTTCTCACGCCGGTCGAGGCGGAGGATGGTTTCGAGGCGGGATTGGACGCGATCCTGTCGACACCAAAAGCGAGGCTGAGCAAGGAGATCGGTCTCTTGGGCACGCCCGGCCGGGCGGTGGCCGAGGTGGCACGCGGCTCGGTGGGCGCGCTGGGCAGGTCGTTGCGGGGCTACTTCGACGCGGCACTGGCCCCGGTGTGGGATCTGGTCTGCGGTGCGGTCGAGGAGGATCTGCGGTTGCGCACGCGCCAGCTCGCGGTGGGCGGCTGGGGGCGGGTCTTCGCACATCTGCATCCTGCGGCGCGGTTCGCCGGCGGCGTACTCGAAATCGGAGTTTGGGGCAGGGCGGAGGACAGCGATCTGCATCTGGACGGGCGGGGGCTGGTGCTCATCCCCTCGTATTTCAAGGAGCAACGGCAGCTGATGGTGCTCGCCGATCCGGGCCTACCGCCCGTGCTGGTCTATCCGATCTCGCACGTGCCGGTCGCTCCTTCGGCCAGGGCGCTGACCGCGCTGCTCGGGCGCAACCGCGCGGCCGTGCTGGAGTCGGCCGTGCTCGGCGCGACGACTTCCGAGGTGGCGCGCCGGGTGGGGATCTCACTTCCGGCGGCGAGCAAGCATCTGCAGGTGCTGCGCGCGGCGGGGCTGGTCAGCAGCGTGCGCGAACGCAACGCGGTGTGTCACATTGTCACGACTTTGGGTCGAAGTTTGCTTGGTTGATCCGGCTTTGTCGATTAGAATGTATGTACTAACGACATCGGCTGACCAGGAGATCTTCAGATGAGTCACCCCTCACGTTCCCTGCCGTATGCCACCCTGCTCGCCTTCACCCGCTATGTCGACCGCACCGGTCCGGCCAAGGCGAATTTCGTCGGCAGCCTCCGCAAACAGCGGGAGACCGGCGGCGGCTTCAATCCTCACGGCCAGTTCATCAAGGCGCTCAAGGCCGACCTGCAGTTTCGCACCGGCGGGTCCAACCTGACCGACGTGGTCAAGACCGTGAATCCGCGCTGGCATCGGCTCTATTCGACCCTGGCCGAGGGTGCGCATCGTTGGCTCGAGTCGCTTGGCGACCCGGCGGCGGTGTGGCTCATGCCGACCCGCGAGGCCATCGCCATGATCGGCGGCCTGCCGGTGAAGATCACCGCACACTTCGGGCTGCGGTTCGACGACGGCCGGGCCGAGGCGGTGCGGCTGCACTTCGACGAGGAGGCGCCCAGCACCGAGGCCGCGACCGCCACGCTGCACCTGATGGCCGCGCACATGGATCAGATCCTGCCCAATGCCGAGCCGGTGATGGTCGACGTGCGGCGGGGTGTGGCGCTGCGCGACCCCAACGCGTCCTCGCCCGAGGTGGCACGCTGGTTGTCCGGTGAGGCCGCCGGGTTCTCGGCGATGTGGGGCACCGCGGCCGCCTGACAAAGAGCCATCGCCGGCCACTGCTCAAAAAGCCGCCGAGCTGCTTAGATGGGCGTCTATGAGACGTCTGATTGTCGCGGGCATCGCGCTGCTGGGGATGGCCCTGTCCTCAGCGGCGCATGCCGCCGCGCCGCCCCCGCCCGAGTTCGGCAACGACTGGGACGATCCCCGCGTGGCCGCGCCGCCGATCGCCAAACCGCCGGGCCGATCATGCACCGTGCGGATTGTCGACAACCAATTTAAAAGCTTTGATCCCTTCGAGGGGGTCTTCGCCCCGCCCGCCAATTGCCAGGGCCCCTGGGCCAAGGTGGTGCTCACCCTGCACGGCGCGGTGAAGGGCCGGCAGTTCGACCGGCTGGGCCGGCTGGCCATCGGCGGCGTCACCGTGTTCAAGTCGTCCACGCCGCAGCCGTCGCCCGAGGGCATCCGCTGGACCGTGGAGAAGGACATCACCGCCTACAGCGCGATCCTCGCTGCACCACAACCGGTCATGATGCGCCTGGACAACGTCGTCGACGAGACCTTCACCGGCATCCTCGACGTGCAGGTGGACCTGACGTTCTGGCCCGGACGGCCGCCGGCGGGCCTGCCCGACGCGATCGTCACCCCGGGCACGCCGTTGCCGCGCAACACCGAGCGCGTGCTGGCCGAGGTCTACGTGACCGGGTCGGGCGGCGGATGCGAGGAGTTCTGGTACATCACGGCTCCGCCATCGTCCGGCTACTCGTGCCCGGCCGACAACGGGCCCTACCGCGAGGTCCAGATGCTCGTGGACGGGCGGGTGGCCGGGATCGCCGCGCCGTTCCCGCACATCTACACGGGCGGATGGTCCAATCCCTTTTTGTGGTACGTGATCCCGGCGCCGCGCGCGTTCGACGTGCCACCGGTCACCTACGACCTGAGCCCGTTCGCGGGGCGGCTCACCGACGGGCGGGCGCATGACATCACGACCAGCGTCGTGGGCGTGCCTGCCGGGCAGCCGGGCTGGGAGGCGCCGATCAACCTGCTGGTGTGGCGCGACCACGGCAGCGCGCGGGTGACCGGCGACCTGCTGGCCTCGTCGCTGTCCCCGCTGGTCAACGACGTCGAGGTGTCCACGGTGGACGGCTGGACCCGGGTCGCCGCCAAGGGCGGGCAGCGGTTCCACGCGGTCGGCTATGTGCAGACCTCGCACGGGCGGGTCACCTACGTGGTCGGGCGCGAGCTGGGCAACACGTCGACGCACCGCTGGCAGGCGGGCGAAAACCCGGACGGGCTCGTGGCCGAGTGGACCGACACGTCGACGGTCGTGGTCGTGGGCCGGCGCCCGTCGGTGACGCACCACGCGGCCCGCTACACCATCGACGGCATCATCACCGTGGGTGCCGACAACCGGCTCAACACGACGATGACCGCGACCGATGCCGCGACGCACACCTCGGCCGGCGCGGGCGGGCTCGACCGCTGGACGCTCGACGACACCTACACCGGCACGGCCACCTGGACGCTGGGCGTGCCGCGGCCCGACCGCCACGCCGTCGGCACGTCGCAGGAGCGCTACCAGCTGCGCGGCGACCGTTGTTACGACCGCACCATCGCGACCGTCAGCGGCTTCGTCACCCGGGACACCAACGCCTGCTGAACCGCCTCGGGG
>JBIOYB010000587.1:0-5270 GCA_044869915.1 Allorhizocola sp. | reverse complement strand
GGCTGGGTCTTCGCCTCACACCAGATCGGCGCCGCCATCGCCGCCACCACGGCCGGATACGCTCGCGATACGTTCGGCGACTACGGCGCGACATGGATCTTCACGGGCGCGCTGGCGATCGCCGCTGCCGGACTCTCGGTCGCCATCCGCGCTCAACGAAGCGATCCCGCACCGATACCCGCGCGGGCCTAACCCCGCACGGCCGAGCCCGCCACGGCTGGGGGCTCGGTCGCCATCCACGCTCGCAACGCGGCACTACCAGCGTGCGCACGGCCGTGGCCGCCGTGGGCCGGCGTCCCGGTCGCCATCCACGCTCGCACCGCGGCACTTCCGGCACGCGCACGGCAACGCGCAGCCGTGGCCGCCATGGGCGGCGTCTTGGTCGCCATCCGAGGGAGCCGCCGCGCGCTCGCACAGGCATGATGGTGGGGTGCAAATATCCGCCAGGGGTGACTATGCGGTCCGGGCATCCCTCGAACTCGCCTCCACCTACCCCGCGACAGTCTCCGCCCAGGCCCTGGCGGACGCCCAGGGCCTGCCGCGCAAGTTCCTGGAGGCCATCCTCGCCGACCTGCGCCGCTCGGGCATCGTGCACGCCGTGCGGGGCGCCGAGGGCGGTTACACGCTCACCCAGCCGCCACACGAGATCACGATCGGGATGGTGCTACGGGCGGTCGACGGGCCGCTGGCGGGCGTGCGCGGGCACCGGCCCGAGCAGACCAGCTATGAGGGCACGTCCGTGCACCTGCCCCGGCTGTGGGTCGCCGTGCGGGCTGCGGTGCGCAGCGTCGTCGACGAGGTCTCGCTCACCGAGGTCGTCGCCGGTGACCTGCCGTCACGCATAGTCGAGCTGACCGAGGGTCCCGACGCATGGCAGCCGCGATAATGGCCAGCCTGCGCGGCAAGGTCCGCGACGTGTTGACTTCGGTCTACAGCCACCGCCTCGCGTTGAGCCTGATCGGCAAGGTTCGCCCGCGGCACGTCGGCGTCATCGTCGACGGCAACCGGCGGTGGGCGCGCGAGATGGGCTACGTCGACCCCAACGACGGGCACCGCGTCGGCGCCGAGCGGATCAAGGAGTTGCTGCGCTGGTGCGGCGAGGCGCAGATCGAGCTGGTCACGCTGTGGCTGCTGTCCACCGACAACCTGTCGCGGCCGCCGTCCGAGCTCGACCCGCTGCTGCAGATCATCGAGGACCTCGCCACCGAGCTGGCCGAGGACGGAAACCCTTGGCAGCTAAGGATAATGGGCACGCTCGACGTCCTCCCCGGGCCGCACGCGACCGCGCTGAAGCTGGCCGAGGAGCGCACGGTCGGCCGGGCCGGCGGTGCCCAGGTCAACCTCGCCATCGGCTACGGCGGGCGCAAGGAGATCGCCGACGCGGTGCGTTCGCTGTTGCAGGAACACGCCAAGGCCGGCACGACGCTGGAGGAGCTGGCCTCGGTGCTCGACGTCGAGCACAACGCCGGGCATCTCTACACCAAGGACCAGCCCGATCCCGATCTCATCATCCGCACGAGCGGCGAGCAGCGGTTGTCGGGCTTCCTGCTGTGGCAGTCGGCGCACTCGGAGTTTTACTTCTACGACGGCAACTGGCCCGACTTCCGGCGCGTCGACTTCCTGCGGGCGCTGCGCGCCTACGCCAACCGCCAGCGCCGCTACGGCTCCTAGGCTTTTAAGGCCTTAGCGCCCGGTGAGATGCGCTATGCGGTCAAATCCGGGGTCCAGTGTGGCGTCGACTCGCGCCCGTCCCTCCTGCCACGCGGGTGCGGCCGACTCGATCCGCGCGCCGGCCGCGCTTTGCGAGTCGACGTAGAAGTGCAGGGTCCGCTGCTTGCGGTAGGTTTCGTGCGCCACGAGGGCTCCGTCGCCGCCCAGCGTGTCATCGAGCCGATCCTCGAACGCGCGCAACGCCTCCAGCGACTCGTCCACGGGCAGCTGACCGTCGTTGAACCGCTGGTAGCCCAGCGTCACAGCCACATGCTGGTCAAAGCGCGGCCAGCGGGCGGGGCGCAGCGGCACGCTGATCGTGGCCATGATGGGCAGGCCGTCGCGGCCCTCGCCGCTCATCAGCGCCCACTGATCGTCCTCCGCGATGGCGTGCACGGCGTGCTTCAAATCGTTGGGGGACTTCAGGTTTTCGGGTGGGTCGACGGTCCAGCCGATCTCGCCGAGCCAGATCTCGACGTTGTCCTCGCCCAGCAGCCAGTCCAGCGACAGGAACGCCACCTGTGCCCGCGCCTCGTCGGGCAGCTGCGCGAACGCCGGGTGATAGCAGATCACGCCGATCTCGCTGCGTCGCTGGTCGACCGAGATGGCATAGCCCAACTCGTCCATCTTCAGCTCGACCGGCCCCATCCGCAGCGTGCTGGTGAACACCTTCGGGTCGGCGATGCGGACGCAGTTGTATTCCCACACCGTGTCGGCGGGCGGGGCTTGCGCGAGCCAGCGGTGCGCTATGGCGCGCAGTTCGGCCTTGCCCGCGGCCGTGACCACGAGTGCGTGCGCGGCCGCGCGGCCGGGCGTCAGCTCCCATTCGAGATCGGCGTGGATCGCGTTGACCCTGGCACTGAACGCGTCGGCCAGCTCGCCCGCTGTGCCGTTGGTTATGGCCGCCGCGACCTCGTCGCGGGACTGGCCCCACCATTGCCAAAACGCCGCGATCCCCTCGCCGCTCTTGTCCTTCTTCCGGAACAGGCCCATGCCACCCTCAATGTCCGTCCGCTATCTCTGTCCGCTATGCCCGTCCGCCGGTTGACCGCCAGCCCGCCGCGCTCGCCGCCAGCCCGCCGCGCTCGCCAGCAGCTTGTCACGACCTAAGCCGCGCACGCCCGTCACCAGCCCGCTACGCCCGGCCTCGCTTGCCGCCGACCCGTTGTTGTGGCTCGGCGCTATTGCGGCGCTTATTGACGCGCCTTGTCGGCGCGCTTGGTCAGCCGCTTGCCCGGCTCGCTTGCTGTCAGGCGCGTCGCCTGCGCATCACGTAGATCACGATGACGATCGCGGCCAGCACCAGAACGCCGGCTCCGGCAAGCAGCAGCGGGCTGATGCCGCCGCTCGAGTCGTCGCCCTGCGCGCCCGGCTGGCGCGAGGCAAGCCCGGGTGGCAGCTTCCGGCCGATGTCGGAGGGCGAGGTGCTCGGGGCCGGCTCGGTCGACAGCGCCTTCACCGGGTTGATCACACCGAAGCCATACTCGTTGTCCTTGCCCGCCGCGCCCTTGTCGGTGGCGGTGGACGTGAGATGGTCGGCGACCTGTTTGGCGGTCAGGTTGGGATTTTTCGACCACACCAGCGCGGCCACACCCGACACGATGGCGGCCGACGGGCTCGTGCCCGTGCCGAACCGGTAGTTGCCGTCCTTGCTCGTGCTCGTGATGTCGACGCCCGGCGCAGCCAGGGACAGGGCCGGGCCTCGCACCGACACGTCGGCGATGTTGCCGTTGCGGTCGACCGCGCCCACCGCGATGACCCCCGGATAGGAGGCCGGGCTGATGACCCGGTCGTGCCGCGGCCGGTTGCCCGATGACGCGATGATGAGCACGCCCTTGTCCTGGGCGGCCTTGATCGCGTCGAACGCGCTCACCTCGGACTCCACGGACAGCGAAATGATCTTCGCGCCCCGCTTGACCGCCTCGTTGACGGCGTTGGCCATGGCCTGCCCGTCGCCGATGTCGGTGGCGACGGCGATGTCGATCGGCAGGATCTTTGCCTTGGGCGCGATGCCCAGGGCGCCGTCGGCGTTGTTGGAGCCATGGCCGTGCGCGGCGATGAGGCCGGCCATGCCTGTGCCGTGGCCGTCGGTGTCACCCCAGCCGTTGCCCCGGCCGCCGGTAATCACATCCAACCCGGGGAGCACGTTGCCCTTGAGATCGACATGGTCGCCGTCGACGCCCGTGTCGATGACCGCGACCGTGATGCCCTCGCCCTGGCTGATCTGGTGTGCCTTGGCAATCTCCAAAAAGGACAGATGCCACTGCTTGTCGCGCCACTGGTCGGCCTTTGCGGGCAAACCAAATGCCAAAGAGGTGATGGCGGCGAGCGCGCTCGCCGCCATCACTGAAACGATCCTTCTCATCGAGTCAGGCCGATCGCCGGCCCTGGGTCGATGTCGTCCTGGCGATCCGGCGTGTCAAGGACCGGCGCGACGCCCTGCGCGACATCCCACTGGGTGTCGGGGTCGAAGTGCTCGCCTTCCTCGTCGTATTGCTCGCCGGGCCGACCGCCAACACCCATGGCGCCCATGGCTCCGCGCCCGGCGGCACCGCCAACGCCACCGCGCCCGGCGGCACCTGGGCCGCCACCCGCGCCACGGCCGGCGACTCCGCCGCCACCGCCTGCGACACCGCCAACGCCACCGCGCCCGCCGCCACTAGCCGGTCCGTTGATCATGCCGCCGACCGGGTTGGGTCGCGAGCCCGCCGGACCGCGATTGGCGCCCGCGGGCGGCGTGCCACCGATGAGGCCCTGCGTGCCGCGCGGAGGCGCGCCACCGGCAGGCGTGACCATCGGCGGCATGCCCGGCCGCCCACCGGCCGGAATCGGCGCAGTGGGCACGGTCGGGCGAATCGGGCCCGTGCCCGGCGGCGGGGGCTTGATCACGCCCGGTCCGGGCGGGACCGGCCCCGTGGGGCTCGGAGTGGTCGGTGATGGTGTGATCGGCGGCGTCGGCGTGGGGGTCGGCGGCGGGTTGAGGCCCACCAGATCCGGCCCCTTGGGCGTCGGGAACGGCTTGAAGTCGCCCGGCGGGGGTGGCGGAGGTGACGGGGGTGGTGTCGGCACCACCGCTGGGATCATCGGTGGCGCGCCCGCCGAACTGCTGCCTCCGCTGCCATAGTCGCCGCCCTCGTCGACCTTGCTGGGCGAGGCCGGGGCCTTGTAAGGCGCGGGCGGGCCGAGCACCGTGCGCGAGGAGCTCAGATCGCTGGACAGCGTATACATCACGCCGGCCGCCTCGTTGGCCTTGATCGTCGCGTCCTCGGGTGTCTCAGAGGCCATCCACGAGTTGTAGATCGGTTGAAGTTTGTATTTGGCCTCGGAAATGGCGTTGGGAATGTCCACCGCGGCCTGGTAGTTGGCGCCCGCCACGGTGTCGATGTTTTTGACCGAGACGATCAGCTCGTCGAGCTTGGTGAGGAACGCCTCCGAGGCCTTGCTCGTCTCCGGCTTCCACGTCTGCGCGAGCCGCTCACGGAAGGCCTGCAGCCGCTGGCCGTAGAGCCCCGCCAGCTCGCTCGTCTTCTTCCAGCTGCTCGCCTGGTCGTAGTGCGCGG
>JBIOYB010000586.1:0-11062 GCA_044869915.1 Allorhizocola sp. | reverse complement strand
GGTCGCCGCGCTGGCCTTCACCGGGCCGGCCGCGCGTGCGCTGGCCGCCGAGCCGCAGGCGAGCGACACCCAGGCTGCAACAGCACCGGACTGCTCCGCGCTGGCGAGCGAGCTGACCCGCACGGCCAATGACGTGAAAAGCGGGCTGACCGCCACTCCGCCCACGGCCGACCGCGCGGGCGAGATCGCCAACGGGCTGCGCAAACAGGTGAGCAGCTTGATCGATCTGGGCTGCCTGCCCGCGGGGGAGCCGTCCACCAGCGCGCCGGCCAACCGCGAGGAGTATTTCCGCACGCCGTTCGGCTGGCCGGTGTTCCCGTCGTTCGGGCCGGTGTTCCCGTCGTTCGGCTGGCCGATGTTCCCGCCGATAGGCTGGCCGGTGTTCCCGCCGATCGGTGGCGGATCGCCGCCGAACGTTGCGGTGTGCACGGACCTGACCCAGGATCTGCTTGACGCGGTGAACGACTTGATGGCGGCGCTGCTGGCGCCGGGCGGGCCCGACCTGACGGCCGCACTCAACGCGCTCATGGAGATCCTGGACGCACTGGCCGGACTCA
The DNA here is from genome assembly GCA_044869915.1 of Allorhizocola sp. Classification (GTDB taxonomy): domain Bacteria; phylum Actinomycetota; class Actinomycetes; order Mycobacteriales; family Micromonosporaceae; genus Allorhizocola. The sequence goes on along the minus strand of JBIOYB010000586.1, from coordinate 10,505 downwards.
CCAGCCCAGTGAACGGCTGCCTGCCGCCGATCACTCCCGTCACGAATCAATGACCGCTAAACCGCAGGCTGCTGTCTGCCATCGGCTAACCCGTGCGCAGGCAGCAGCCCGAGCAGATTTTCGGCTCGGGCAGCGTGAACGCCAGGCAGCAAGTCTTGCGCCGCACGCTAGGCGGGCCCTCGGCGTCGGGCACCAGCTCGATCAGCCCGTCCAGGTCCAGCGCGCTCAGCAACGTGGTGATGGTGTCCGCGGGCGATCCCGGCAGGCTCCCCGCGGCGCGAAGGATGCCGTAGGCGATGGCCGACGCGATCGAGCCGCGCAGATTGTGCCGGCCCACCTTCACCAGGCCGTGGATCTGGTCGGCCATCGGGTCCAGATGCCGGTCGATCAGGCTGACCCGCAGCGCCTTAAGCAGCAGCTCCTCGTCGCTGACCACCATGATGCCGCGCCCGCCCGAGTGCGCCAGCGGATCGTCCGGGAGCACGACCATGCGCACCCGCGCCAGCCCGACCCGCATCATCGGCGCCTGGGCTCCAAAGTGGACGAGCACGTTTTCCGGCTCGAGCAGGGGCACCCGGCGGGCCGCGGCCCAGCTGAGCGCGGCGGGCAGGGCGAGCCAGTAGGTGTAGGACTTCCACGCCAGCGTCGCGGCCGCGTGCCGCTGGGCATCCCATCGCCTCCGCGCGACGTCGAAGAAGTCTGGCAGCCGCGAACCGTCAACCAGGTCTGTCGCCGGAATCCATCCATCGCGGTCAACTATTAGGAGGGGATCGGCTAGTCCCTGTCGCGTGCTGAGGGCACGCAGAGTAACCGACAGGGGGCTCAGTGCATCGGCGGCGGTGGAGACCAGCATGCTCACTGCCGCGCCACCTCGCTTCCTGTGTCTGAGCCAACCCGGAAACTGTACCCCGCTAAGGCTAGCCTAACCAGACCTTACCGGAGATGCGCTACAGACCGTCACTCATGACACCTGTCAAGGCATTCGTCAGGAAATCAGCAGTTCTCATAGGATCATCTACTAACCACGAAGAATGAACGCATGAGCGTCTCGCCTGTGGAGCGGGCGGCCGAGGCATTTGCCAGTGAGCTAGCCCGATGGCGCGTCGATCGAGGCATGACGAAAAAGCAACTCGCTGCACGCATGGGATTCGATCCGTCGTACATCAGTCACATTGAAGGCCGTCGACATCGGCCAACCGAAGACTTCGCGCGAAGGGCCGAAGCAGTCCTCAGCGCGAGCGGCGCGATCTGGCGCCGGTTCCAGGAATATGACGAGGCAAGGCAGGCGCGTGGACCCACCACCCTGCTGACCCGCGAGCCGGCGGTGCCCAACCAGTGGCTACCGCCCGGCGCCGGGCTCGTCATCGAGCTCGAGGAGGCACAACTCACCTATGACGAAAAGGCCTACGCGCTGGTGGTGCGCCGGGCCCTCTACAACGCCGGTGGCGAGCCGGTGACCCGATACATGATCCGGGTCGCGGTGGACCGGTTTCCCGGACAGCCGCAACTGTCCAACACTCACCACAGGATGCACCCGATCACGATCGACGAACTGGGCCTGTTCGCCGAGTGCGGCGAGCCCGGCGCGACCGAGGCGATGCACTGGCGTGCCAAGGTGGACCGGGACGCGTACAAGGAAATCTGGCTGCTCTTCGAGAACGACGACGGCAGGTTCCCGCTATACCCCGGTGAACGCACGACGATTCAGTACGGCTATACCATCAGCGATCTCAAGTGGGGCACCTGGTTTGAACGTGCCGTGCGCCTGCCGACCCGCCGGCTGGTGGTGCAGATGCGCTTCCCCGCGGATCTCGGCCCTCAGGTGTGGGGCGTCGAGACGTCGATGGCGGCCGAGGAGGCCCCACTGCGGACACCGATCCTGCGTGAACGGGTGGGTGACCGCGAGGTGTTCACGTGGCGCACCGACGATCCCACGCTGAACGCGCGCTTCCAGCTGCAGTGGCGGTTCCGGACACAACCGGGCGCCGGCGATCGATAGATGACGTGCACCGCGCCCCCTTTCTTCTCGGGGAAAGGGGGCGTCAGTGATCGCTGAAGGCGTCGTAGCGGACGCGGGTGCTCGGGACCTGCAGCTGGCCGAGCACCCGCAGGCAGCTTCGAATCATGAGCGGTGAGCCGGAGAGAAAGAAGTCGTGTTCGCGCCACGGCCCCGACCGTGCCAGGGCCTGCGCGACGGTCCCCTCCTCGCCGCCCCAGTCGCGATCGTGACTGCACACCGGTACCAAAGAAAGCCATGGATAGGCCGTGGCAAGACGGTGCAGATACTCAAGGTCATACAGGTCTTCCCGGTCGCGCGCGCCGAAGAACAAGTGCACCCAGCGCGTCCGGTTGAACGTCGTGAGCTCCTCCAGCAGGGCGCGCAGCGGGGCGAGACCCGTGCCGCCGGCGAGGAGGACTATGTCGCGCGAGGATTGGCGGTCGAGCACCATCGTGCCCATCGGCGCGGCGAGGCGGAGCATGTCGCCGACCCTGACCCGGCGCACGAGCGCGCCCGACAGCCAGCCGGCGCCGAGCGCGCGCACGTGAAATTCCATGGACCCGTCCAGGCGGGGCGCGTTGGCCACCGAATAGGTGCGCCACACCCGCGGATGGTGCTCCGGCGACTCGACGGACACATACTGGCCGGCTCGATAGTGCAGGCGCTGCAACGGTTTCACGGTGAGCACGGCGATGTCGCGCGACCGGCGCTCGTGCGCGACGACCACGGCGGGCCACCACGCCGGGTTGGTGTCGGCCTCGGCGCCCGCCCGCATCCGCCGCGCGATGACGTCGTAGGCGTCGCGCCACGCCTGCTCGTATTCATACGTCCAGTGCTCGCGGGCGAACGCGCGCAGCGACTCGATCAGCGCCTCGCCCACGACCGCGTATTGCTCGGGCAGAACATGAAACTTGCGGTGGTCGCGACCCAGCGAGCGCAGGTATTCGTCGAAGCGGTCGGGGCTTTCCAGCGTCTGGACGGCGGTCACGATCGCGCCTAGGAGCCTGGCCCGCTGCACGTCCATCGTGGCCGGGAACAGGTCGCGGACCGCCGGATGCTTGAGGAAGATCCGGGCATAGAAGTGCCCGGCCAGCTTTTCCTGGTGTTCCTCAACCAGTGTCCAGCTTTCTTTCAACAGGCGCTGAAGGTCGCTCACGCAGGCACACCCTGCCCGCCACCGTCCGCGCGTGGTCGCACATGGTGTGCGATGCTTCCTAATCATGGAGCGCAGGCGCAACGAGGTGCTGCTCGTGCTGGGTGTCTCATTAGGACAGTCAGCGGTTTACTCGATCGTGTCGCTGATCGCGAAGCTGACCGCCGAGGGGTCGCTCAACCAGCAGGCCTCGAGAATGAACACCTCCCTGGCTCCCGGACGCCCGTGGCTGGATCTGACCTATCAGCTTCTCCGGATTTTTTTCGCGCTGGTACCGGTACTCCTAGCAATTCATTTCCTGAACAGAGACCCGGGCGGCGCAAGAGGTTTGCTCGGCCTTGACGGGCGGCGGCCCGCCTTTGATTTTTTGGGGGGTACGGCGCTGGCCGCCGCGATCGGGCTGCCCGGGCTGGGTTTGTATTACGTGGCAAGGGAACTGGGGTTCAACACGACGGTGGTGCCGGCCGGGCTGCCCGATGTCTGGTGGGCGGTGCCCGTGCTGCTGCTGGCGGCGGCCCAAAACGCGGTGCTGGAAGAGATTATCGTGGTGGGTTATCTCGTCACGCGGCTGCGCGAGCTTGGCTGGGGCGTGCCCGCGGTGGTGGCCGCGAGCGCATTGCTGCGAGGCAGTTACCACCTGTATCAGGGCTTCGGCGCGTTCGTGGGCAACGCCGTCATGGGTGTGGTCTTCGCGCTGGTTTACTTGCGCTACAGGCGGATCGGGCCGTTGATAGTCGCGCACACCCTGCTGGATGTCGTGGCATTTGTTGGTTATGTCGTATTGGCCGACCATCTAAAATGGATTCAGTGATCAAATCGTTATGAAGTGAACACTCCGCAACTCCAGAAGGGGATCTAGGCTCCGGCCTCATGGGCGCGATAGAACAGGCGCCCATTCTATGGGAGGCAGGGAGGAGCACCCCTTTGAAGCTCAATCGATTGGCCGGCAAACGCCCGACAGAGGTGGCATTGATGGCCGTGTCCATCGTCGCGACCGCCGCACTGGTGGCGTCCGCGACCGGTGGCGCGCAGGCCGCCCCGACCGGGCAGGCCGCCGGTGCCGCGCTCTATCTGGTGCAAACCATCAGTGAGCCGCTGGCAACCAACCAGGCGACCAAACCCGCCGAGGGTCAGAAGGTCGACACCCAGACCTCGACCGCCAAACAGTGGCTGTCCAAGCTGGCCGGGGAGCACGACGCCACGCTGCGCCACACACGCGTCAACACCAGCAAAAAGGTCTACGACTACGGCGTGGTGTTCAACGGCTTCGCCGCTCGGCTCACCCCCGCCGAGGCCGCACGCATGAAGTCGGCGCCAGGCGTCGTGCGCGTCTGGAAGGACGAGATCCGCCAGGCGGACACCACCACCACGCGCGACTTCCTCGGCCTGTCCGGCAAATCGGGCGTGTGGCAGCAGCAGTTCCACGGCAACGCCCACGCCGGCGAGGGCATGATCGTCGGTGTCATCGACACCGGTGTCTGGACGGAAAACCCGGCCTTCGCCGCGCTTTCCGAGCCGCGTCCCGACGCGAAAGTCATCGCCGCCAAATGGAAGGGCACCTGCGACACGGGTGTCGCGTCCGACCCCGGCGCCGCGCTCGCCTGCAACAACAAGGTGATCGGCGCACGGTACTACAAGGACGGCATGGGCGAGGTCGAGGACTTCGAGTTCCTTTCGCCGCGCGACTACAACGGCCACGGCTCGCACACCGCTTCCACCGCCGCGGGCAACTACGGCGTCAACGCGAGCATCAACGGCTTCTCGGTCGGCACGACGTCGGGAGTCGCACCCGCCGCGCGCATCGCCATGTACAAGGCGCTGTGGGCACAGCCCGACGGCACCGGCAGCGGCACCACCGTGGACCTCGTGGCAGCGATCGACCAGGCCGTCGAGGACGGCGTCGACGTCATCAACTACTCGATCTCCGGCTCGCGGACGTACGTCGTGTCCGCCGACGAGATCGCGTTCCTGAATGCGGCCGACGCGGGCATCTTCGTGGCCACCTCGGCCGGCAACTCGGGCGACACGGTCGGGGCCACCAGCGTCGCGCACAACTCGCCGTGGACCACCACGGTCGCGGCCAGCACACACGACCGCGGCAACCAGAAGACCGTGACGCTGGGCAACGGAGCCAAGTACACCGGCGTCGGCGTCATCCCGCCGGCCGTGGCCTCCTCGCCGCTGGTCAACTCCACCGCGGTCGGCAAGGCCGGCGCGGACCCGACCCAGGTGCGGCTGTGCTTCATCGGCACGCTCGACCCGGCACTGGTCGCCGGGAAGATCGTCGTGTGCGACCGGGGTGGCAACGCCCGGGTCGACAAGAGCAAGGCGGTCAAGGACGCGGGTGGCGTGGGCATGATCCAGGCCAACACCAGCGAGGCGCAGTCCATCAACGGCGACTGGCACTACGTCCCGACCGTCCACGTTGGACCGGCGGCCGGAACGGCGATCAAGGCGTATGCGGCCACGGCCGGTGCGACCGCCTCGATGTCGGTCACCGACACCACCCCGGTGACGGCGCCCGTGATGGCCGGATTCTCGTCGTACGGCCCGGCCCTGGCGGGCGGGGGCGACCTGCTCAAACCCGACATCACCGCTCCAGGCGTCGACGTGATCGCCGCTGTGGCCCCGCCCGGCAACGCCGGCAAGGACTTCGACGCCTTCTCGGGCACGTCGATGTCGTCGCCGCACATCGCCGGCATCGCCACACTGATCAAGGCCAAGCACCCGAACTGGTCGCCGATGGCCGTCAAGTCGGCGATGATGACCACCGCGTCCACAAAGGACACGGCCGGGAAGCCCATCCAATGGGCGTTCGGCGACGCCACGCCGCTCAACTACGGTGCCGGGCACGTGGTGCCGAGCAGCGCGTTCGACCCGGGCCTGGTGTACGACTCGGGTATCGGCGACTGGCTCAAGTACGCGTGCGGCATCGGCCAGCTCCAGCTGGTCGGCGCGAACTGCGCTTCGATCGGATCGATCGATCCGAGCGACCTCAACTACGCGTCGATCGCGGTCGGCGACCTCGCCGGCGCGCAGACCATCACGCGTACCGTCAAAAATGTCACCAAGCGGGTCGGCGTCTATGTTCCGACATTCGAGGCACCGGCCGGCTTCAAGGTCAAGGTGTCCACGCCGGTACTCGTCGTCCTGCCAGGCAAGACGGCCACGTTCAAGGTCACGATCACGCGCACGAGCGCGGCAATCGGGCAGTGGGCGTTCGGCACGCTCAAGCTGAAGGAGATCGCGACCGGGCGGCACACCGTGACCAGCCCGATCGCCGTGCGCCCGGTGGGCGTGGCGGTGGCCGCCGAGGTCACCGGCAGCGGCGCCAGCGGCTCGTCGGCGCAGCAGGTCACGTCCGGCTTCACCGGCACCCTCTCGACCAAGGTCGCGGGCCTGGCGGTGTCGGCGGTGTCGGCGCTCGCCTTCACAGCCGTCGACCCCAACTTCGACGCCAACGCGCCCGCCGAGACGGCGGGCGTCAAGAAGGTGACGGTCACCGTGCCGGCAGGCACGGCGCTGGCCCGGTTCGCCACGTTCGACGCCGACGTGCCGGCCAACACGGACGTCGACCTGTTCGTGTACCAATCCGGCACGGCAAACCTGGTCGGCCAGAGCGCGGGCGGGTCGTCGGAGGAGTCGGTGACACTGGGCGCGGCAGGCACGTATGACGTGTATGTCGTACTCTTCGCCGCCCCCGGCGGATCGGCGACGGTCAAGCACCACGCCTTCGTCGTAGCCGACACCTCCGTGGGCAACCTCACGGTAAGCCCGGCCTCGCAGGCAGCCACGACCGGCGGCAAGGCGACGTTCACGCTCCAGTGGACAGGCCTCACCACCGGCTCGCGCTACCTGGGCCTCGTGTCCTACAGCGACGGAACCACCACACACGGCCGCACGATCATTTCGATCGCCGGCTGAGCACGCGCAAGCGACTATCCCCGCACACGCGGGGATAGTCGCTTTGCTCAAGGTTGTCCGGGCACGGTATCCTCGTGCGGCGGATGGTCATATGCCCGTCCCATGGAGGCTTCGCCTAGTTCGGTCTATGGCGCCGCACTGCTAATGCGGTTGGGGTCCAAAGCCCCTCCCGGGTTCGAATCCCGGAGCCTCCGCGCAACACCGGCAACGCAAATGTGTATGCTGGTCGAGCACAAGCGCCCGTAGCTCAACGGATAGAGCATTTGACTACGGATCAAAAGGTTAGGGGTTCGAATCCCTTCGGGCGCGCTGTTCGCGGACCTGCGGTCCGCTCCCATCGTTCCGATGCCGGCCGGGGGCCTAGCCCCCCGAAACCCCCAAGGAGAAGCTACAGGGGCGGCCGTGAGCGGGCAGAAGCTCAAAACCAAAGGCGCTGTGGTTGGCGATCAGAGGATTGTCAGAAGCTCAAAGAATCGGCCTTGGGATTGGCGATTCGTGAGTTGGCATAAGCTCAAAGATTGGTCTTTTGCCGGGGCGTTCGGCGACGGGGATTTTGGTGGCATGCGGCAACCGTCCCGGCGCTCGGGGGGCGCGCCGGGACGGTTGTTGGGGTGTTGGATCAGTCCTTCTGCTTCGGGTCTCGCACGAAGACTCCGTCACCTTGGCGGCCCTCAACCAGCTTCTCTGCCTTGAGCACCAGCATGGCGCCACGGACGGAGCCGTAGCTCACCTTGAACTCGTCCCTGAGTTGGCTGATGGAGGGCAGCTTGTCGCCAGGCTTGAGCTCTCCGGACTTGATCTTGTCTCGGATGGCGTTGGCCAGTTTTTCGTACTTCGCAGTCATTCAGTCATCTCCCATGGCTCGCCCCAGTAGTAGATCACTGCCTTCTCCGCGAATCAACTCCCATGTACAGCCACTAGACTTAGTTGACTATCTTGGACTAGTGTATCGAGTGGTTCCGGGCCACCCATGGCTCGCACGCATGGCACGAACGGGCGCATTTCGCCGCCCGTTCCGGTGGGCCGGAACCCCAGGTGGGTGCACTGCTGGCGGCGTTAGGCGTGGGCGGTGTGCCTTGGGCGCGGCGGCCGCCTCCGTGTGCCGTGAATTGCTGTGTCGTCGCGCCCTTCCCGTTATCAAACCGTTATTCGGCGAATTCTCCATACGCTCGGTAACGAAAATCCGGCCATATTGGTCCGGATAGCGTCTAGATCATCGACGTAGGGTAGCGGGCTCGAAAAGTATGGTTACCGGTCGGTAGCTAGGCCCTTGTGGTGCGCGTCATAAGCCGGAAACATCGTGGCCACTCCGGCGCGCTGTCGTGCGTCCGGCTCCCGTTGGCGCGCCGCGCCGCGGGCAATCCAATTGCGAGGAGGTCTGGAGTGAAGGACTCGCAAGGCAATCTGGTACTGGGGCGTACCAGATGGCGGCGCTTTGCCGCCGTGGTGGTTCCGGCCGCCATCGCCGCCGGTGCCCTGATGGGCGGCGTCGCCAGCGGCGCGGTGCCGGTGGCGCTCAAAGTCTCCGGCCAGACGGCCATGCTCTCGGCGGACAAACTCGACGCCAAAGGCTTCAGCCAGTACGGCGCCGTGGTGGTGAAGAAGGACGGCACACCGATCCCGGTCGCGGCGTCGCAGATCAAGTACGCCGAAATCACCAACCTGTGCCAGTCGGTGAGGGTGCCAGGGACCAACATCGTGCTGTTCATCCGCGGCGGACGCGAAGCCGGCAAGCCGGTCATCGCCAAAGACCTGCTGATCGGCATGGATTACCTGTCGGGCGATGCCGTGTTTACCAACATCGATATCGGTACCGACGCGTCCGCGCTGACCAAGGGCGGGCTGCCGCCGGTCGGGGGCGAGGGCCAGTTCGGGCAGGAAGCTGACACGGCGGTCATCAACAACCTGAACCAAAGGTTCTACAGCACCCACGCCGGCGAGTTCCACCTGACCGGCATGAGCCTGAACCTGAAGTTCGACGGCTCCGAGTGCTTCAGCCAGATCAAGCCGTAAGGCGCGAAACCTCGCCGTTTCCGGGCGCGTGGGGCACGCCCGGAAACGCGCACAACCCTTGGAGGCATCCGTGACCATGTGGCAACGGTTCCGCGCCTGGAGGCGCAGCCGGCCGTTCTGGGGCGGAGTCCTGACCATACTGGCGGGCTTGGAGATCATCGGCTCGATGAACCTCGAGCTGCACGGTGGGACGATCTCGATCGGGCAGGAGGGCTTCACCGCCTACCTGATCGCGTTCGTTTTGATGATCACGGGACCCCTGGCCTGGTTCACGCCCGCTCAGCGGCACTTCTACGGCCTGGTGGCCGTGTTCGTGGCCATCTACTCGCTGCTCGGGGTCAACCTGGGCGGCTTCTTCGTCGGCATGCTCCTCGGGGTAGCCGGCGGCGGTCTCATCTTCGCGTGGTCGCCGGCTCCCGACCCCGCCCTCGAGCCTTCGCCCGAGGATGTGGAGCCGGACCCAAAAGCGCCGTCCCCCCGTCACGCGGCGATGATCATCATCACCGCGGCCCTGAGCCTGAGCATGGTGACGCTGGCCACCGCTCCGGGACGGGCCGGGGCGGCACCCTGTAGTCCAGCGGCGGAGAAGGCGGCGCCCAGCGCGTCGCCTTCGCGAGACGGGGGATCGGGCGAGTCGAGTGGGTCGATCATCGGCGACATCCTCGACTTCTTCGGCAAGCTCATCGGCGGGAGCGCAACGACCACCCCGGACCCCTCGGCGTCACCATCACCGTCATCTACGCCGTCGCCATCGGTGTCGCCCAGCCCAACGCCGTGCCCCACCCCAAGCACGACCACCAGCCCGTCCGCCGACCCGACCCCCACGGGCCCGGCGCCCACACCAGGCAAACCATCGGGCAAGCCCACACCCTCGCCCAGCGTGACACCGAGCCCAGGCCCCGCCAAGGTCCTGCGGGCCGTCGCCGGGCAGCCGAACGTGGCCAAGCGCCCGTCCAGGATGACCGGCAGCCTCGTGGTCATGTACGACCTCGTCTTCGAAGGCGTGGTCGACCTGCCCACGGTCGATGGCACCATCCGCACACTGAAATTCTCCATGTCACGGTCGGACACCAGCGACTTCCTGCTGCACGTCTACGGCTATGACAGCCGGGACATCGAGCTGCACAGCAGCAAACTGACCGTGCGGGGCGACACGGTCTTCTTCTACACCAGCCGGTTTCGCGGCAACCTGGGCGGGGTGATCCCGGTCGACTACACGCCGGACAACCCGCCTCTGCCCATCCCGCTGCCGTTCGTGTTCTTCACGAACCCGGACGTGCAGCTGGTCTGGGTGCGGTCACCCGTGCTGGAGGCACCGGACCTGCGTACCGTCCTGGTTCACTCCTGAAGGCGAGCGCCCTCGGCACCGATCAAGCGATAGCGGTGTCGAGGGCGATCTCGACCATCTGCGAGAAC
>JBIOYB010000585.1:0-12099 GCA_044869915.1 Allorhizocola sp. | reverse complement strand
GAGCAGGTCATCGGTCCTGACGTACAGTGCGGTTGCGAGGGTGTCCAGATTGTTCGTCACACAATGATCGTGGACACCCTCGTCTATGCCTTCCCCCGCACCCTTGGAATAGGTCATCTAGGCGACGGAGACCAGCTTCAAGCGTGTCTGGTGGGGCTTCGCCCCCACCGGGGCGCCGCGGCATTGTCAGTCTCCTCCCTGAGTCCCGGATTCGCCAGGTTGCTCGCCTCTGGGTGGGAACTGCTTTCCTGGCAGACGTTCGCTCGCACACAACGAACCGATGCCCCCGGCTGCGGTTACCTATCCAGTCAAGCACAGGCGGCTACGCGATAGCCCCATGTGGATGTGTCAAGTACCTGCATGAACGCCTGCGATCAAACAGCATATGTGCCAAAACACCCGGCACTGGCAAGCGCATCGCCCACAAGGAATATCCGCGCGCCGGTGCCGGTCCGGATGAGCGAACTGGTTCATTCGCGCGGGCGCTCCGGCATTCGGGCATCGTGAATGAGAGGGACTGCGATGAATATCCTCAACCGGGCAAGGCGGTGACCCCCGATGTCGACGGTTTGCGTAAGCGCCTACGAGGCGGTGAAGAAGGCGGACAGCGGCATCACGGCTGTCGTGCTCACGGCGCTGGAGTTGGAGTATCACGCCCTGCGTGAGCATCTGACAGAGCTGCGGGTATGGGAGCATGCGGCGGGCACCTTGTTTGAGATCGGCACCGTCCGCGGCACGGGGGTGAGGATCGCGCTGGCGGTGGCCGGCGAAGGCAATCAGGCATCGGCTGTCGTCACCGAACGGGCTTGCGGCGCCTTCTCGCCGAGAATGCTCCTCCTGGTGGGCGTTGCCGGCGCGCTGCACGCCGACGTCGCCCTCGGCGATGTTGTTGTCGCCACTCGGGTTTACGGATATCACGGCGGGAAGGAGGGCCCCTCCGGATTCCTTGCCCGGCCTCGCGCCTGGGACGCGCCGCATCATCTCGAGCAGCGCGCACGCTATCTCACGCGCACGCTGTGGTGGCAGCGGCTGCTGCCGGAGGTCACCAACTGTGGCTTCAGGATCCATTTCAAGCCGGTACTGGCGGGCGAGGTCGTGTTCGACTCGCGAATCTCGTCCTGGGCCGAGTTGGCGCACCGGCACTACAACGACGCGGTGGCGGTCGAAATGGAAAGCGCGGGGGTTTCCCATGCGGCACGGCTCAACCGGTCGCTTCCGGTGCTGACGATTCGAGGCATCAGTGATCGTGCCGACGGTGAGAAGGCGACGAGTGATTCGGCGGGCTGGCCGGCTGTGGCGGCGGCTCGTGCGGCGGCATTCGCGCTGGCCCTCGTCACGAGCGTCGAGGAGCACGCCAACGCCGCTGTCCCCTCCACCCGACAGCACTTGGAGATCGCCGCCACCCACCCACCGACCACTTGGCAACGCCATGCCTTGGTGGACCACGACAGGCTGTTCGGCGTCGATGGACTGATCGGGGATGTCCGCGACGCGATCGTCAGCCAGACCGGACACTGGGTCGTGAGCCTTTTCGGCGAAGGGGGAGTAGGCAAGACCGCCATCGCCTACAGCGCCGTGGCCGAATCGGCCGCCGAGGGCGCCTTCAGCCGCATCGCGTGGGTGCCCGCGCCCGGGCCGGGCGCCACGTTTGATCTGATGCCGCGTCTGTCCCGGCAACTCGGCTTCGACCTTGGCCAGTGCCGGTCGCTCCGGCCCGATGAACGCGTGCTGATCGTGATCGACAATGCCGAATCCCTGGAGGACGCCGCCGGGGTGGTCCAGTGCATGCGCGACATGGGCTTGACTCGCCCGCACAAGCTGCTGGTCACCACGCGATGGCAGCTACGGCCGGCGTTGGTGGAGGCAACCGAGTACAGCCTCAGGCCGTTGGCCGATCCAGACGCCGTGGCGCTGATCCGCCACCTCGGAGCCGGAGACCGGTTGCTTCGATCGCTCGACGATCCCGAGCTGCGGCCGATCCTTGAAGTGGCGGAGGGAAACCCTTTTCTGCTCAAGCTCGTCATCGGCCGGTACCTTTCCAGCCACCTGCCTCTCGAGCTGGTCCTGGACGCCTTTCGCGACCTCGGCCGCGTCGACGACGTGGACGACAAGTCCCTGACCGACCTCGTCCGTATCCACCTCTACGAGCGATCGCTTGGCGAACTCGAGCGCCGCTTCGGATCCCGCGCCGTGACGGCATTGCTGAGCTCCTTCTGCGCCCGGGGGCGCGGCTATTCACTCGGCTATGCGGAGTTGGCCGCCGTGTCCGGGCTTGATGGCGGGTCGGCCTTTCCCGGGATTCTCGTGGACGCCTGCCGTCTCTGCCTCGTGACCGTGTCCGGAGCACCGGGCCCGAGGGGCGGACTTGACCGGATCTATGGGATTCACCACCTCCTGCACGATCTGACCTGCGGCTGTCGCCCGATGTGCTGAGCCGGCGCATTGCCACGCAGTTTGGCCCCCGCCCAGTGGGCGGGGGCTTGGGCATCCAGCGCATCAGGGCTGCGGCTGCGGGGACGGCGAGGGGGAGGGCGATGCCGAATCCCAGCCGAATCCAGCCTCGACCACGGGCTGCGGGAGATCACGGCCGATGCCGGCGCCCGAGGATATTCCGGCCACGCCAAGCGCGCCGATGGTCACGAAGAATATTGCGACCGCAAATAGCTTGCCCATTGTTCCGCCCCTTCGGCTTAGCGATTTCGATAGCGAAATAATCGCCACGCCGCATGGCATTAGTCACGCGTTTTCCATGGCATCTGCCTGCAACTACAGGTATCGGCCAGCGTGCAAAGGGCTGGCCGCTTCCGTCCATTCGAGGGCCGTGGCAGGAAGTGACCACTTCCGCATTCGAGCGCCTTTGGCCAACGATGAGTTCGGCACCGGATCCCAAGCCGAAACGGAAACGAAAACGAAGTCCCACACTCATCAAAGGAGAAGATCATGGCTGAGCAGCTGGAGAACCTGGTGGCAGAGCTCGAAGCGTCGGAGCCGCCGGCGGTCAACGAGACACCCGAGGACGAGTCGGTCGTCGCCTGGAAGATTTCGTACAGCACCTACCGCGCCTGATCCAAAGGTAACGGCTGATTGGTGACCGGTGGCATTCGACGATGCGCCGGTCACCAAACTGCATTTGCAGGAGAGGAGAAGCACCATGGGCACCACCACATTCGACGAGCGGATCTCGCAGGGCGTCAAGGTGTTGCTGAACGACTACGTCGGCATCGAGGAGAGCGACCGCTTCGTCATCGCCTACACCCCCGACAGCCGCGAGCCGGCCGCGTGGATCGCGCTGGCGCTGCGGGAGCGGGGATTTCAGCCCGCGATCGTGGCCATGCGGCCGCTGACCGACGAGACCTTCCACGAGCGTTTCGGGCAAGCGTTGCCGGATCAGGCCGACCTGGCCGGCCGGCTGGTGGTCATCACCCTCGAGCGCGACACCATGTCGCACTTCAACGTGTTCGAGAACGTGATGCGCACCTACGGCATGGACCGCTGCATGATTCTTCGGATCATCAGCGCGGGCACCGATTTCTTCACCCGCTCGCTCAACCTCACTCCGCAGGACCTGTCCGGATTGAACGCCACGCTGCTGGAGCGGTTCAAGCCCGCCAAGCGGTTGCGCGTCACCACGCCCGGCGGGACGGACCTGCGCATCGAGATCGATTCTGAGCGCTACCAATGGGTCAGCAACCGTGGCGTGTGGCGGCCGGGCGGGTTCACCATCCTGCCGGCCGGCGAGATCGCCACCTATCCTGCCCGTGTCGACGGCGTGCTCGTGGCCGACGGTGCCTTCAACGCCAACATCATTACTCCACTGAACGCGGCGCTCAAGGCCAACCCGGTGCGCGTCGAGATCGAGGACGGCAAGGCGGTAAGCCTCACCTGCGCCCATCCCGAGATCGAGCAGCTGTTCCAGCTGTGCCTGGAGAGCCCGTTCGGCCGCAACGTCGGCGAGCTGGGTTTCGGCACCAACAGCGGGATCGACGAGTTCATCCCGGTCAACTCGCACATCAACGAGCGCCGGTGCGGCGTGCACCTCGGGTTCGGCCAGCACAACCAGAGCCTTTCCCGGGTGCCGTATGTCGCGGAGGTCCACCTCGACCTGATCACCGATGGTGCGCTGGTGTGGGTGGACGACGACCCGGAGCCGATCGATCTGTCCAATGTGGTCGTGAGCGGTGCCGAGCACCCGACCGACGCCCTGGACGAGGACATCACCGGCGACTGCTGCGGCCTGGGTTACGGGCAATTGCAGTCCCTCGCCTGCCCGATCAAGCGGTAATCCAAGCCGTAAGGAGACAAGACAATGACTCTGGCGGAGACCTTCGCCGAGCGGGGATACGTCATCGTTCGCGGTGTCCTTGACCCCGATGAAGTATCAAACGTGCGCGCGCTGTGCGCGCGGCGGCTGACCGAGGCCGGAGCGTCGGAGATGCTCACCTCGGAGTTCCTGACCGCACGCGACCTGGCCGAGATCCCGTTGCGGGACAAGGTGGTCGACGCGATCCGCGAGCTGATGGGCGACCGGTTCCGGCTCTACCCCAACTTCACCGCCCGCAAGAACATCTATGTGGACTGGCACGTCGACGACGCGTTCGTCGGCCCGGGCCGCGAATACGTCTGGGAGCCCGGGTTCCTGCACATCCAGGGCGGGCTTTACCTGCAGGAGAACAACACGGTCAACGGCGGCGGCATCGACGTGCTGCGGGGATCGCATCTCATCTCATTTGACGGGTACGGCAAGGTGCCGGCCGAGTTCGACATCCCCGGCCGCACCCTGGCCAAGGGGCCGCTGCGCGAGATGGTCGACACCGGCGCCGGCGATCTGGTGCTGTGGGACGCCCGGCTCATGCACGCCAGCACGCCCGTGGTCGAAGACTCCGGGCACGAGAAGTTCGGCGTGTTCTTCAGCTACGGCCGCGACGATCTGCGCGCCAACAGCAATTTCCTGTGTCAGCTGGCCTCCAGCCGGGTGCGCACCATGAACGGCAGGTCCGGTGTCATCCCGCGGCTGGCCGAACTCGTCCACTTCACCTATCCAGACAGTTTCCCGGAATGGTTTATTAAGCAGGCCGCGGACAGTGGAGTCGAGCTGTACACGCTGTGAGCGCGGTGATCGCAATGTCCACAAGGGAGGAATGTGGAGATGACAACGCTGGATGACGCTGAACCGGGCAGTGCCGTGGCGCGCTTCCCCAACCGCGGGTTCTATGCGATGTGGACCGCGCTCGGCGTCTCCCAGCTGGGTTCCGCGGTGAGCGCCGTGACGATTCCGCTGGTGGCAGCGGCGACTCTCGGCGCCTCACCGGGCCAGATGGGCCTGCTGGCAGCCATGACCATGGCGCCGTCGTTCCTGATCAAAGTGCCGGCCGCGGCCTGGTCGGATTCTTTGACATTTGGTCGGGTACCGATGATGGCCGCCTGTAACGTGGCCCAGGCCCTGATGATCGCGCTCGTGCCCGTCCTGTGGTGGACCGGCGGGCTGACCGTGCCGGTGCTGGTCGCGATCGTGGGCGGCAGTTCGCTGCTGCAGGGCGTCTACTCCTCGCTGTCCAGCCCGCTGCTGGTGGAGTTGGTGCCCAAGGAGCACCTGCCCACGGCCAATGGCCGGATCAGCGCCACGCGCAGCGCGGCCGACATCGGCGGTCCCGCGCTCGGCGGCGGGCTGCTGGCAGTCCTGGCGGCGCCGGTCGTGGTGCTGGTCGACGCGGTCTCGTTCCTGTTCAGCGCGGCGCTGCTGATGCGCGTCCCGCGGGTGGGCCGGGCGGAGCCCCGCCGCGACAGACAACGATGGGGGTTCAAGGGATTCGCCGAGCTCGGCGGCGTGCTGATCCGGCGGCCCGGGCTGCAGGCGGCGATCGCGGTGTCCTTCGTGAACGGGGTCACCGACGCCATCCTGGCGCTCTATCTGATCCGGGAGCTTCACATGGCACCGTCCGTGATCGGGCTGCTGCTCAGCCTCGGCGCGGTCGGCGGGATCGCCGGCGGCTTCCTGGTCGGGCGGCTCATGGGGAGCGTCGGTCTGGGCCGCACGCTCGCGATCGGGACCGTCATCACCATGGTTTCGCTTGTGGCGCTTCCGTTTGCCAGGCCGGGCGGGTCCGCCGCCCTGGGCATGGTCGTTCTCGAACTGGCGGGCAGTCTCGGCGGTACCCTCATGATGGCAGTGATCTTTGGGGTGCTGCAGAGCACGGCTCCCGACGGCCGGGTGGCCCGCGTGATGGCCCTGGCGTCAACGTTTCTCCAGGTTTCCACGGTGGCCGGCGCGCTGGCCGGTGGAGTGATCGCTACCTATCTGGAGCTGCGGATCTCCATCGGCATCAACGCGGCGCTGCTCGTCGTGATGCTTGTGCCGCAACTGATTCGCTGGCGCGCCGCGCGCTGGCAGATCGATGAACACCAAGGAGCTACGACATGACTTCCGACAACTCTTGGATGGCCAATTCCGCCGCGCTGGTGCAGGCCTACGCCCGGCACAACGACGGTCTACTGGGGACGGTCCGCCAGCGACTGCTGGCCCGAGCCCTTGCCGCGCACATGCCGCCCGGTCCGCAACGCGTCATCGACATCGGTGGCGGTGAGGGGTATCAGGCGATGAGCCTGGCCGGAGCGGGACACCACGTCGTGCTGCTGGACCCGGATCCCGAGATGCTCGACGGCGCGCGAGCGCGCCTGGCCGAGGCGGAGCCCGAGGTGGCCGAGCGGGTCGAGCTGGTGCTGGGCTACGGCGAGCAGGCGGTCGAGCTGACCGGCGGCGGCTTCGACGTGGTGTGCTGCCACGGCATCCTGATGTACGTCAACGACCCGGAGCCGTTGTTGCGCAACGTGGTCGGGCTGGCCCGTCCGGGCGGTCTGATCTCGGTGCTGGCCAAAAACGCCGACGCGGCCGCGATGCGCCCCGCGCTTGAGGGCCGCTGGGCCGATGCTCTGGTGGCGCTGCAGGCGGGGATCGATCTGGGCGGGCACAATGTGACCAGCCGGTCCGACACGGTCGAGGGGATCGGGGCGCTGCTTGCCGCGGCCGGTGCGACCAGTGAGGTCTGGTATGGCCTGCGCATCTTCTCCGACCACTACGGTGACGCCCCCGCCGGTCCGGGCATCGACGAGCTGTGCGAGCTGGAGTGGCTGGCCGGCACCCGCGATCCCTACCGCCGCGTGGCCCGCCTGATCCACGTCCTTGCCCGGCAGACGGACGGATGGAAGGCCTAAGCACATGTACCTCGTGGTCGTCGCAGTCGAGACACCGGACTGGTGCGCGGACGCCGACCAGCTTCGCGTAGCCCTGCGCACCAGCGTCGCGGCCACCGATCAGCTCGAACACGTCTATCTCGAGACCGATGCCGGGCAGGCGCGGCTGTCGCTCTATCTGAAGGCGGCCGATCGTGCGGCAGCGGTCCGCCTGGCGGAGCAACTGTCCCGGCGCACCATGGCCTCGGTCTCCGCCTCCAAGCAGTGGCGCGTGTCCTCCATCAAGACTCTTTAGCCCGGTCCAGCCGAGGTCAGTTCAGTCCAGGCCAGCCGAGGTCAGCCGAGGTCAGTCCAGGTCGTCGGGGTCGATCCAGCCCCGGGCGGCCGCCAGCGCACCGGCCTGGAACCGGCTGCGTGCCCCCAAGCGGCCCAACAGATCCGCGGCGACGCGCCGCGCCGTGCGGACCGACACCCCAAGCCGGCGCGCGATCACCTCATCGGTGTGGCCCGCCCCCAGCAGCAGGAGGACCTGCTTCTCCTGTGTGGACAGGCCCTCACTGTCGCGGCGCCGCACCGATCCGAGCGGTGTGGCCGCCTTCCACTCCGAATTGAACAGCGCATAGAGCGCGGTGACCACGCCGGTGCCGGAGATGACCAAAGCCATCGCCCTGCTGTCTTCTGTGTTTACCGGTACGAGAGCCAGCTTCCGGTCGACGATGAGCATCCGCAGCGGGAGCGTGGGCGCGGTGCGAACCTCGCTGCCGCGCTCGCTGAGCCACATCGCATAGTCGAGCGTCGGCTGATCGTTGCGCACACTGTCCAGATAGAGCGTGCGCAGCCGCACCCCGCGATCGATCGCCTCGGCGTCCAGCTTGCGGCTGGCGGCCAGGCTCTCGGCGGACTGCGCGCCACCGGGCATGAACGAGCACGCCTCCCACTGGCACGAGTCGGCCAGCGTCATCAGGCGGGTGCGGATCTCGTCGATCCCGGTCAGGTGTTCGATGCCGGGCTCGGCCGTGCGCGGCTTGCGCTCGGCGTGCGCGGTCAGCAGGGCCGTGAGCGCGGCCCGGCTCTCCTCGATCTCCAACTGCCGCCGGGCCACCTCGGCGTGCTGCCGGGCCAGCAGCGCCGACAGGCCGATCTGGGGGTCGATCAGCCGCAGCGGCGCCGAACCCGGCTCCGGGTCGCGCAGCAGCGACATGCGGGCCAGTTCGTCGAGGGCCTCGCGTACCTGCGTCTCGCTCATGTTGAGCTGGCCGGCGATTTCATCGGTCCCGGCATCGGGGTAGTTCAGCAGCGCCAGGTAGACCGCTTCGGTCTGCGCGCTAAGACCCAGCGCTTCGAACATCCTGCCTCCTCCCCAAGCGTCAGCACCTAAGGATGAGCGCACCCTACCAACGTGTCGTCACACGTCAATGCGTCTGACGGTCAGGGAACAGTGACGATCGTCGATAGTGAGGGGGCGATTTCGGACCGATCGCCCAGGATGACCGTGACGGACCGGGCGGGTGCGAGATAGGCGGCGGCGACCCGATGGACATCATCGACCGTGGCCGACGCGACCCGGCCGGCGTGGGCGACCAGAAAGTCCAGGCGCAGCCCGAAGCCGACCAGATTGGCCGCCAGTCCCGCAAGACCGGCCTGGGTGGACATGGCCAGCATCAGGGCGCCCAGCGCGTACTGCCGCGCCTGCTCGACCTCCGCACGGGTCGGCGGCAGAAGGGCGATCCGGCCCAGCTCGTAGAAGGTCTCCACCAGGGTCGGGGCGGTGACCCCGGTGGCGACCTCCGCATAGGCGATCAGATTCGACCCGGCCAGGCTGTGGTCGATGCGCGAGAACGGGCTGTATGTGTAGCCCTTGTCCTCGCGGATGTTCTCGACCCAGCGCGAGCAGAAGTAACCGCCGAAGATCAGGTTGGCGAGCTGGAGCGGCGCGCAATCGGGGTCCAGCCGCTGCGCCGCGGACATCGCCACGCGCACCGAGGACTGCACCGCTCCCGGCCGGTCGGCCAGGATGAGCGGGCCGGGCTCGATCCGCGGCACCGGCGGCAGGACGACCGGCTCGCCGCCGCCCGCCCATCCGCCGAGCCACCGTGCGGCCAGGCTGACCGCCCGGTCCAGATCGAGATCGCCCACCAGGACCAGATAGGCCCCGCGCGGGCGCATCCGATGGGCGTGCAGAGCGCGCAACTGCTCCGGCCACACCTCACGGACCCGCTCCACGGTGGGGATCTGCCACCGGTAGGGGTGGCTGCCGTAGATCCGCTCCAGCAGCGCCTCGCGCACGACCTGTGCCGGCTGACTGAGCGCGATCCGTAGCCGGTCGGCCAGCCGCGACCGTCCAGTGTGGACCTCGGGCTCCGGATAGCTTGCCGCACCGAGCACCTCGGCCAGCACCTCGAGCAGGGTGCCCAGCCCCATGCTCAGGCAGTTGCCGCTGACCTGCAGCCGGTCGGAGTCGGCGGAGGCGGTGAGCGCGCCGCCCACCGACTGCAGGCGGGCGGCGACGTCCATCGCGGTGTGGGCGTCGGTGCCGCTGAACAGGGTCTGGGTGAGCAGCGCGGTCTGCGCGAGATCCGCACGGGCGAACGGCACCCACAGCCGCACCTCGACCATCGGGATGCCCGGTCGCCGCACGGCGAGCACCGTAAGCCCGTTGGGCAGCAGGTATTCGGCGTGCACCGGCAGGGCCGGATCGCGGGCGGTGCCGAGCGGGGGCAGGGACGCGGTCATGATGTCGCTCCCGGGATGACCTCGATCGAGGCGCGGCGGCCGGGGAGCAGACGGGCCGCCGCCGCACGAAGCTGATCCCCGGTGACATCGGCGATCAGGAGTGGAAGCTCGTTGAGCAGGGCCGGGTGGGCGCGCTGCAGCTCGAACACGGCGAGGCGCTGGGCACGGTCCACGACGGGATCGGTCTCGCGCACGAAGGTCGCGATCATCCTGGCCTTGGCGCGGCGCAACTCCGCCGCGGTCATGCCGTCCTGCGCCAGGCGGTCGAACTCCTCGTCCATCGTGGCCAGCGCCTTGTGTACCTCGCCCTCGGCGGGAAGATGCACCCGCACCTGCAGCGCCGTCGGGTCGCGCACCTCCAGGTGGTCGCCCATGAACCCGACCTGCGCGGTCACGCTGGTGGCCGCGCGGTCCTGGAGCACGAGACGCTGGACCAGCCGCGCAGCGTCGCTCGCGGTGAGTAGCTCGGCGAGGAGCAGATAGGGCAGATATCCTGCGAAGTCATCGATCGGATCGGGTACTCGCCAGGCAGAGGCGAAGGCCAGCACCGGAGCCAATCGGTCCACATAGGACTCATAGCGTTCCTCCGTAAGATCCGGTTCGGTGAGGGCGGGCCTGGGTGGTGCCGGCCGCGCCGGGACGTCGCCGAAGTGTTTCTCGATGAGGGTGCGTGCCGCGTCCGGGTCGAAATCCCCGGACACGCTGAGCGCGGCGTTGCCGCAGGCGTAGTAGCGGTCGAAAAATTCCGCGGCGTCCGCGGCGGTGGCGGCCTCCAGATCGGTGAAGGAACCGTAACCGTCGTGGGCGTTGGGAAACGTGCCGAACATGACCGGCGGCAGTTTGAGCCAGGGAAAGCCGCCGTAGGGCCGGTTGAGCACGTTGACCCGGATCTCTTCCTTCACGACATCGATCTGGTTTCGCAGATTGTCCTCGTTGAGGCGGATCCCGCGCATGCGGTCGGCCTCGAGGAAGAGCATGCGCTCCAGAGCGTTGCTGGGTGCGGACTCGAAGTAGTCCGTGTAATCGAGATGGGTCGAGCCGTTGAAGGAACCGCCGGCACCCTGGACATATCTGAAGTGGGCGAGCTTTTCCAGATTGGCCGACCCCTGAAACATCAAATGCTCGAAGAGGTGGGCAAATCCGGTGCGGCCCTCCGGTTCGGAGCGGATGCCGACGTCGAAGACCACGGCGACGCCGATCACCGGCGCGCTGCGGTCGGGGCAGAGCACCACGCGCAGCCCGTTGCCGAGCGTGAATCGCTCGATCCGGTAGTCCATTGCCGGGATGCCGGCGTTACGTTTCCTGGCCACGAAACCAGGGTCAGCCCCCGCGCGGCGCCGCGATAGTGGTCAGTTGCTGCCACTGCAGGCTCCTGCCAGCCCCGATTGCCGCCGCCGACCCCGCCTCGTGCGCGGCTCGGCTGCGCGAAATCGGTGTGGTCGCCGGGGAAGGCGGTGGGCTTCACGCCAAGCGCTTCGGCGAGCGCGAGCGAGGTGCGTTCGGCGAGCCGCCGACCAGATGGATGCGCCGCCCCGCATCGGCCCTCGTCCGCACGCGCTGGATCACATCGAGCTGATCGCGGGCGGCGACGGCGGCAGCGCTGGGCACGCTGCCGCCGCGGGCTTCGGGTCGAGCGCCACGATCAAGCCGCCGGCCACCACCGCGGCGGCGGCAAGGATCGCCGCCACAACGGTGTGGCGGCAGGCACCACGCGGCCGGGGCCGGCCGGCCAAGGCTCTGTCGCGCAGAGGTGCTTGGGCCGAGGATCAGATGTGGTTCAGCGCGAAGAACACGCGACGATCGTCGACCTCGCCGAGCGTGGGGAGGCCGACGATCGTGTGCTCGATCGGGCTTGAGCTAGTTGGCTGCGGCCCAGACCGGCTTAGGCGCCGCCGGGGTTGAGCGTGACGGTCGCCGGCGTGAAGCCGGTGCCGGTGACGTTGACGCCCTGTGATTTGAGCAGATCGACTGCCTTCTGCGCGTATTCGTTGGTGTAGGCCTTGCCCTCCGGCTGCTTGGTCAAAACCGTGGCGCCATCGGCGTTTTTGGTGGTCAGCGCGGTGCCGACGGTGGACTTCCAGGCCGCCTCGTCCAGGATGCCGATGCCCGCCGGCGACGGCCAGATCAGCTTGTTGATTTCGTTCATCTGCCAGGCCTGGTGGCTCTTGCCCAGCTTGG
>JBIOYB010000584.1:0-14740 GCA_044869915.1 Allorhizocola sp. | reverse complement strand
ATGGGCGCCATCGTCGCGCAGACAGGGGCGGACGAGGAGACCTTCCCCTACGAGCGGGCGTGTCCCTACCAGCCGCCGCTCAAGTACGAGCAGTTCAAGCACGAGCCGATCAGGCAGGTGACGCTGCGCGACAGCAACCTGCGGGTGTGGACGGTGACCGGGTACGAGAACATCCGCCTGCTGCTCACCGATCCGCGGATCAGCGCGTCGCGCAAGCACGCCAACTTCCCGTTCTACTTCAACGCGCCGCCGGAGTTTCGCACCGAGACGTCGTTCATCGGCTACGACCAGCCGGAGCACGGCCAGACACGCGGGAAGGCGGCCGTCACCTTCACCAACCGGCGCGTGAAGATGCTGCGGGAGCAGATCGAGCAGATCACCGACGAGGCCATCGACAGCATGCTGCGGATGACGCCGCCGGTCGACATGCATTACGTGTTGTCCCTGCGGATACCGATGACGGTGATCTGCATCCTGCTCGGCATCCCGCACGACAAGCACGAGTTCTTCCAGGAGAACGGCACCGTGCTGCTGGGCGGGACGGCGACCATGGAGCAGCGGCAGGCCGCGCTCGTCGACGTGAACGAGTACCTGTACGAGCTCGTCGCGCTCAAGGAACGCGAGCCGGGCGACGACCTGCTCAGCCGGGCCATAGCCGAATATCGCGCCGCCGGCGAGACCTATGAGCACCGCGACCTGGTCAACCTGTGCAGGCTGCTGATGAACGGCGGCCACGAGACCACCGCCAGCATGATCTCGCTGGGCACGGCCGTGCTGCTGGAGCACCCCGATCAGCTCGAGCAGCTCAAGGCGGACGACTCGCTGGTCATCCCCGCCGTGGAGGAACTGATCCGGTACGTCACGATCGGCGACATCGCCGTGCCGCGCGTGGCGCTGGAGGACATCGAGATCGGCGGGGTCACCATCGGCAAGGGCGACGGGATCCTGTGCCTCGTGCTGACGGGCAACCGCGACGAGTCGGTCTACGAGAACCCCAACGAGCTCATCCTGAGCCGCGGCAAGCGCGGGCACCTGGGCTTCGGTCACGGGCTGCACTACTGCATCGGCGCCGACCTGGCCCGGCTGGAGCTGCAGATCGTGTGGAGCAAGTTGTTCAAGCGGATCCCGACGCTGCGCCTGGCCAAGCCGTTCGAGGAGATCGGGTCGAAGGAGCGTGCGGTCATCTACGGCCTGTGGGGCCTGCCGATCACGTGGTGATAGGCACGATAAAAGAGGGGTGGCCGGGCGCCACCCCTCTTTTACACGGTCTTAGACGAGCAGTTCGGATTGCCTGAGGAACATCGACTCGTCGAGCGCCGGGTCGGAGGCGAGGATGGCCCGCTGCAGGTGCTGCAGCCGGGCCGACGGCTCCACACCGAGCTCGTCCACCAGGGTCTGGCGTAGATGTTTGAACACCTCCAGCGCGCGCCACTGCCGCCCCGACCGGTACAGGGCGATCATGTATTGCGCGCAGAGATTTTCATGGATGGGGTACTTCGCGGCGAGCACCGCGAGCTCGCTCAGCAGGGTGTTGTGCCGGCCGAGCCGGAGATCGGCATCGATGCGCGACTCGAGCACGGCCAGGCGGCTCTCCTCGAGCCGGGTGACCTCGATGCCGAGCCGCATTCCGATTTGGACGTCCACGAGCGCCTGTCCGCGCCACATCTCCAACGCGCCCCGCAGCAGCCGCGAGGCGGTCTCGTTGTCGTTGTCCTCCAACGATTGCGCTCCTCCGGCCGCGATCCGCTCGTACCGGCAGGCGTCCACATCGTCCGGCGCTACGTCGAGCATGTAGCCGCCGTAGCGCGTCACGAGCACGTCCTTTGCCCCGCCCTGCTCCGAGACCGTAAGCGCCGCTTCGATTCTCCGGCGCAGCTGCATGATGTAGGTCTGCAGTGTGGTCAAGGCGCTGCGCGGTGGGTTCATGCCCCACAGCTCCTCGATCAGCGCGGGCACCGTCACGATCCGCCCCACGTGCAGCGCGAGCAAGGCAAGGATCTGTCTGGGCTTGGCCGCGCTCGGGGCGATCGGTCTTCCGTTTACTTGCGCCTCCAGCGGCCCAAGGACCTTTATGTCCATCTCAGACCTCCTTACCAAGGGTCGGCGCCTTTATGGGCGGTCCACAGGTCTGTGCGACCGCTGTGTTTGCGGCAGCTGCTCTGCGCTGCCGCAAACAAGAGACAGAGCTAGAGTGCTGCTTCGTACAGCTTGGCGACCTGCACGCATCGACGGCAGTGCGTGGCTAATCGATCGGCCGTGAAAAACCCGACATCTCCGATGTGAAAAACACACACCCAGTCGGTGAGCAAGGCACTACCGCGGGTGTGATCGGCCCCCCACACTCCAATCACAACCGATCGGTTCCATACCAAACAATCGATCACAGGAGTCATGTCATGTACGCACCAGCGATCGAGGAACTGGTAACCCCTTGGCCGGAACTGGAGGCCGAGTTCGACAGGGAGGCGGGATCGTGTGATCCGGCGGCAGAGCTGCTCGTAGACGAGTTTGACATCTGGACTCTGACCGACACCGTCGGCGACGGGATCAAGCTGAGCCTATGTGGTGGCTGCGGGACCTTCGCACCGCTCGACGAGGCCCTCCTAGGCAAGGACAGCTAGGTCCGATGGGCGAGGCAAGCCGCTCCGCGCCGACGATTGGCTTCAAGAAACACTTGCAGGCCGAGGTGGTACTCGGGGATGCGGTCTATCTCTTCTCCGAGCGCAAGGTGACGGCCCTTGCCGGCGCCAGCATCGAGTCGGTGGCTCCACTGCTTGACGGTACGCGCGACCTGGAGGCATTGCTTCGTGACATGGACGATCCAGCTGTGTCACGGACTCAAATCTCGCGATTGATTGGGCGGCTCGCCGAGGCTGGGCTGGTGGCCTTGCGCCATCGCGACGGTTCCGCCGACGAACCAACCTGCGCGTATTGGGAGGCGAGCGGGCTCGATGCGGCGACCGCGGTCGAGGCCGCGTGCGCTCCGGTCAACCTCGTGACGGTGGGAAACGCCGCCGACGAGCGGGTCGTGACGGACGCACTGCGGTCGGCCGGACTTGCCCTCACAGAGCACGACGGCGCACTGTCCATTGTGCTGTGCGACGACTACCTGGCACCGGAGCTCAAAGACATCGACGCAGCCCATCGCGCATCGGGGCGCGCGTGGCTGCTCGCCCGCCCGATCGGCGAGCGGGTGTGGATCGGCCCGGTGTTCGAACCACGGCGGGAGGGCGCCCCATGCTGGCACTGCCTGGCGCACCGGCTCTGGGGACACCGGCCCGCGGAGGCCCATGTACAGACCGTTCTGGGGCGGCGCCGACCGGTGCGCCGCCCCGCGGCAACACTGCGCGCGCTGGAGACCGCCGCGTTCAACCTCATCGCGCTGGAAGCGATGAAGTGGCTCGCCGGTCGCCGCTACGCCGCGCAGGGCTGCGTTTGGACGTTCGACAGCGCCGACCTGCAGGGGCGGATGCACGAGGTGCGCCGCAGGCCGCAATGCCGCGCCTGCGGCAACCCGACGCTGATGCGCCTGCAGGCGCGCCGGCCGGTGGTCCTGACCCGGCGGCCGATACGATCACAGTCCGGCGGCGGGCACCGGTCGCTGTCCGCCGAGCAGGTCATCGAGCGCTACAGCCATCTGGTCAGCCCGATCACCGGGGTGGTCAAGGAGATCCGGCGCCACCCGCACGGGCCGGGCTTCCTCAACGTGTTCCAATCCGGCCCTCCACTGGGCGCGGGCGCCAGCGGGGTGAAGAACCTGCGCGAGTGGATGCGCTTCCAAAACGCGGGCAAAGGCATCACGGCCGTGCACGCACAGGCCAGCGCGCTGTGCGAGGCGCTGGAACGGCACAGCGCCATGTATCAAGGCGACGAGGAACGGGTAACAGGCAGCATGCGATCGCTTGGCGATCACGCCATCCGCCCCAATGACTGCCAGCTGTACCACGAACGCCAGATCGCCGACCGGGATCACTGGAACGCCAAGCACTCGTCGTTCCAGTTCGTGACCGGGCACGTCGACGAGGACATGAGCCTGTCATGGACGCCCGTGTGGTCGATGACCGCGCAGGCGCACAAGCTCCTGCCGACCGGCATGCTCTACTTTGGAGCGCCGCACAACCCCGGTGCGCCACTGATCCGCGCCGACTCCAACGGCAACGCCGCCGGGTCGAGTCTCGAGGATGCCGTGCTGCAGGGGCTGTTCGAGCTGATCGAGCGGGATGCCGTGGCGATCTGGTGGTACAACCGCACCCGCCAGCCGGTCGTGGATCTCGACGCGTTCCACGAGCCGTGGCTCGACGAGATCCGCGAAGGCTACACCGATCTCGGCCGGGAGCTGTGGGTGCTCGATCTGACGGCCGATCTGGGCGTGCCCGTGATGGGCGCGGTGTCGCGGCACAACGGCGCCCCGCACCAGCGCATCACGCTCGGGTTCGGCGCGCACAGCGATCCCAGGATCGCCCTGCGCCGCGCGCTCACCGAGATGAACCAGGTGATACCGTCCGTGCTCGGTGAGCCATCGTCCCCATTGGACAGGTGCGCCGACGTCGACGCGCAGCGGTGGTGGAGCCTGGCCACGACCGACAATCAGCCCTACCTGGTGCCGGATCCGGCCATCGCCCCGCGCAAACCCTCCGATTATCGGTACGAGCCAGGCGACGACCTCCGCGACGAGGTCGAGCAGATCCACTCCCGGTTGCGTGATGCCGGATTGGAACTGCTGGTGCTCGACCAGACTCGACCGGACATCGAGCTGCCCGTGGTAAAGGTGATCGTGCCTGGCCTGCGGCACTTCTGGGCGCGTTTCGCGCCGGGGCGGCTTTATGACGTCCCGGTCCGGCTCGGCAAGTTGAGCATTCCCACCGCATACGAGAACCTGAACCCATTCCCGATATTCTTGTAATCATCACGACCGGGAGTCCGATGTGGAACGCGAATCCGTCAGCTATCGCCTCTGTTCGCTCCGCGAGGAAGTGCTGGTGGAGACCGATGGCGAGGGCAGGCAGCTAGTGCTGACCGGCATGTGGGGCGACATCACCGTGACCGACCCCGACCCTACCGTTCGAGAAGCGCTCGAGCGCATGAGCATGGGTCCGGTACTGCTGGAAAATGTCGTCCCGCACGGCGGAAGCGAGCGTGCCCGCGTGCATCGCGTGCTCGATCTCATCAGCGGGTGTGTCGTGCACACCCTGGGGCAGGACAACAGTGGTCCAAACGCCGCAGGTCCCCTGCTGTCGGTGGTGCCCATCGCCCGGTGGGCCACCTTCCGGCCGCCACGGATCGACCGGCACCGGCCCCTGCGGCTGTCCCGCTTCGCCTCGATGCGGGCCAACGAGGGCGAGATGCTCATCGAGTCCCCGCTGGCCCGGCACCGGGTGGTCATACACCGGCCGCTCGCGGCGCAGGTGGCCACGCAGCTGAGCAAGGCCACGGTGATCCCCGACATCGCGGAGGCGCTCGACGAGCCCGAGGGGCTGATCCAGGAGATCGTGGCATACCTGGCCGCGTCCGGCATGGCGCTCGTCGGCGTCGGCGACTCCGCGTCGACGGCGCTGTTCGCCGAGGACCACGATCCGCTGCTGGTCCCGTGGACGCACCACGAGCTGCTGTTTCACAGCCGCAGCCGGGTCGGGCGGCACGACAACCCGCTGGGCATGATGGCGCAGGAGCACCAGACCATCGAGGTCGCGCCCGCGATCAAGCCGGTGCCCGACGGGCCGCACTACGCGCTCTATCGCCCCGAGCTGTCCGACGTGACGGTCGCCGATCCGCGGCTGACCGAGGTGATTGAGGCCAATCAACACGTCCGCGACTTCTCCGGCGGCGCGCCCACGGCCAAACAGTTGGGGGAGCTGCTTTTCCGGGCGGCGCGGATCCGGTCGATCCGGGTGACGGGCGAGGGGCGCTTCGCATACACGGAAACCGACCGTCCATATCCGAGCGTCGCCAACCGCTACGAATTGGACCTGTACCTGTCGGTGGATCGGTGCGTCGGCCTGGATCGCGGGATCTACCACTACGATCCGCAGGGGCACGCCCTCACTCTGATCAACAATTCCGAGCAGCACCTGCGCGAGCTGCTCGACATGGCGATGGTCGCGGCCGGTTCGCCGCAACGCCCGCCCGTGCTCATCACGATGACCGCGCGCATGGCGCGATTCGCTTGCGCATATGGCGGGATCGCCTACTCCACCGTGCTCGAACATGTGGGCGTGCTACAGCAGACGCTGCATTTGATCGCCACCGCAATGGGTTTGGCACCCTGCGCGCTGGCGTTCGGTGACAGCGAGGTCGCCAACGACGCTTTCTTCATAGACTGGCCGGCCGAGGTCAGCGTCGGGGAGCTAGCGCTCGGCGTGAGCCCGTCAAGCCAGCCCGAGATCGGCCGTTTGGTGGAGTCCGGTCGCGTCGTCGATGCGAAGCGTCACCTCAGGGTGACGGATAGACTGTTGCCTTGATTTGGACGGGGCACACGGCCACGGCGGCGCGAGAGGAGGCCGCGGGAGCTGCCGTGACGCACTCACGGCGGGAGGCCGAGGCGAGACGCCCGCGGCCATGAAACAGGGGGCGGGCCTTTCACGACGCACCGGGCCATGAACATTCGGCTGTGGGTCGGGGGTCGGGGTCGGATAGGTCGGAGGTGCCGTGGAGGCTGAACGCTGGGATGCGCGAGAGGATCTCGGGGTGCGACTCGCGCCCCGGCTCGCGATAGCCGTCGTGTGGGTGGTCTTCACGTGCATGTTCGCCCTCGGCTGCGTCTACCTGGTCACGGCGGAGCTACCCGCCTGGCAATACGTGGTCATCATCGCCGACATGTTCGTGCTGCTGTGCATCCAGTTGACGCTCGCCGGCCGGCACGCGTGGCGGTTCCGCCAGACCAGCCTGGGTTACGTTGTGCTTGGGGTGCAAGCGTTTCTGGGCGTGGCGCCGATGTTCTACTTCAAGGATCAGTGGATCGGTCTGCCCCAGTTCGTCGCGGGCAGCGCGCTGTGGATCCTGCCGTCCGGGTGGAACTGGCTGGGTTTCGGTGTCACCGTGCTCGGGATGGGCGGGATCGAGTGGTATTTCTCGGCTCCCGGCGACAATCTTTACTATTGGCTGCCGTACTCGATGATATCGATGTTTGCGACTGGGCTGATCGTCTACGGGCTCGCGACGCTGTCGAAGGTGGTCGTGGCGATGGACGCGGCCCGCACCGAACTGGCCAAGATGGCCGTGGCCGCGGAGCGGCTGCGTTTCGCGCGCGACCTGCACGACCTGCTCGGCTACAGCCTGTCCGCGATCTCGATGAAGAGCGAGCTCACCCATCGTCTGGTGAACAAAAACCCGGCCCGCGCGCAGGAGGAGCTGACCCAGATCATCGAAATTTCGCGCCAGGCGCTGTCGGACGTCCGATCTGTCGCAAGTGGATATCGGGAGCTTTCGTTCGACGAGGAGGCCGTGTCTGCGCGGTCGGTGCTGTCGGCGGCCGGCGTCGGGGTGCGCATGGACATCACCCATCACGACCTGCCGGCCAACGTGCGCACGGTGCTGGCGACGGTACTGCGTGAAGGGGTCACGAATATCCTGCGGCACAGCAAAGCGGAGCTGTGCGAGATCACGGTGCACCAGACCGACGCCGACGTCACCATAGTTATCACCAACGATGGTGTGTCGCACGAGCCGCAGCCGTTCCTGCCCGATGGCGGCAGCGGGATCCAAAACCTGTCCAACCGGGTCGCCAACCTCGACGGCACGCTGACCAGCGGCACCGACCCCGACGGCCGCTTCCGCCTGCGCGCGACCATCCCGACGAGCGCGGCTCAGGCTGAGGCGTGACCCGCGCCGCCCGCGCCGCCCGCGCCGCCCGCGCCGTGACATTATCCCGGATATTGCGCCGACTTCCGCGAAAGTCGCTACAACATCCCGGATAACGCGCCAACACCCCCAACCCCGCCGCGAAACCCCGGATAACGCCCCGACACGCGCCCACCCGCCACAACATCCGGGATAACGTCGCGGCCACCGCGAAAGTCGCTACAACATCCCGGATAACGTCGCCGTCAGCGGGCACACCCGCTGCCTGGAAATAGGGCTCGGGCTGAGGCGTGACCACCCGGCCTGTGGAACCGTTGGTCACGCTCAGCTCTTCTCTCAACCCACCGCAGCGGACCCAGGCGTCACGCTCCAGCGGGGAGCCCCGAGGAATTCCACCACCGCCGCGCCCCATGTGTAGCCGGCGCCGATGCCGACCAGCAGGCAGGTCTGACCCATTCGGGCCCGACCGCTGTCGACGAGGTAGCCCAGGCTGGCGAACTGGTCGCCCGCGCCCAGGTGGCCGACCGTGCGGCTCCACTCCCATGTGGTGCGCGCCGGGTCGATGCCAAACTCCCTGAAGTACAGCGACTCCAGGCGTCTATACCCAAAATGGGGAAGGACAATCCAGTCGACTTCGGCCAGTTCCAGATCGGCATCGGCCAGCGCCTGCTTGATGGTGAAGCGCTGCGCGCCGTTGACCCGTTTGATGGCAAATGACAGCCCGTGCCGGCGGGTGAACGCTTGTTTAGCGGCCTCGAAATCGACCGGGATGCGGTGCGTGAACGGCGCCGGCCCGAACGGCTCATCGCCCCGGTGCACCTCCTCGAGGTCCGAGTCCGCGTACATCACGATCGAGCGGAGCCGGGCGTAGCCGCCGCGTCGGGATAGGACGATCGCGGTCCCGCCGTCGGCATACGGCGTGCCCGGGTCGGTGCTCCACCGGTTGATGCCCGGCTCGCAAAACCGGTCGGCCGTCGTGAGCAGCGCGTCGCACCGGTCCTGTGTGGCCGTGAGATAGGCGGTCGCGAGGTCGATCGCAGCCATGCCGCCGCACGACAT
Organism: Allorhizocola sp.; assembly: GCA_044869915.1. Classification (GTDB taxonomy): domain Bacteria; phylum Actinomycetota; class Actinomycetes; order Mycobacteriales; family Micromonosporaceae; genus Allorhizocola. The sequence continues at coordinate 5,884 of JBIOYB010000584.1, read as the reverse complement.
CTGCCGGATCTCCAGCGCCGAGCACGTGTTGCGCAGCGTCTGCGCCTGCACGTAGGACGCCACGGCCCACAGATCCTGGCCCTGGTGATAGGTGTCGGCGTGCAGGATGAGGTCCACGTCGGCGCCGGTCGAGCCGGCCCGCTCGAGCGCGATCCGCGCCGCCGCGACCGCCATCTCGGCCGCCGACTCGCCCTCGGAAATCGCCACCGATTCGACGTCGGTGCGCGCCACCAGCCGCGGCTGGCACTGCCCCGTCGCGACGGCATCGTCGACTCCGAGCCGTGATGGGAGGCGAATCCCGTTGCCCCGCACGAAAACGTCCCGTTCCACTCTCACGCGCTCGATCCTGCTGCGCGACCCTCGAGAGGCGTTCGGGTGGGCCTCAAGGAACCCGGCTCACGGTGGGGTGCATGGACAGGTCCGTGTCATTTCTGCTACCCGGTCAAGGTTCCCAGTTTGCCGGCATGGCAACCGAATACTACGGCGCCGACCCGGTCTTCACGTCCACAATGGACGCGTTCTTCGACGTGGCCGGGGACGGCTTGCTCAAGGACGACTGGCTCGGGCGGTCCAGCCACATCGACATCGACGACGTACGCAGGGCACAGCCGCTGCTGTTCGCCGTCGACTACGCGCTGGCCAAGATGGCCGAAAGCCGGGGCATCCGGGCGAACGCGCTGCTCGGCCACAGCGCGGGCGAGCTGGTCGCCGGGACGCTCGCGGGCGTGTTCAGCTTCGAAGACGGTGTGGCGTCGCAGATGGAGCGGGTCAAGCAGGCCGTGCACATCCCGCCCGGCGGCATGCTCGCGGTCGCGGGCACCGAAGACCAGCTGCGGCCCTATCTGGTCGGCAAGGTGGCGATCGCGGCCGTCAACGCCGCGCGGCAGGTCATGCTCGCCGGGCCGTTCGACGAGCTGGATCACGTCGGGAAGGCGTTGAAGCGGGACGATTTCATCGTGGCGGTGGTGCCGGCGACGAGCCCGTTTCACTGCGCCGCGATGGCACCGGCCGCGGCCGGGTGCGAACGCCAGCTCACCGGGATACGGCTCAATGCTCCAAACAGGACGGTGTACTCCGGCTACACCGGCGACCTGCTCACCGAGAAGGACGCGACACGGCCGGAGTTCTGGGCGTGGCAGATCGTCGACACCGTCTACTTCGGAGCCGCGCTGGACCGCATGCTGAGCACCGGCCCGCAGACCCTGGTCGAGGTCGGCCCCGGCCAGACCCTGTCCTCCTTCGCGCGCCGGCATCGGGCCGTGCGCACGGGCGAGAGTCAAGTCGTACCGATAAAAGACCTCATCCCTTGACCGCACCCTGGGTGAAGCCGGCGATGAACCGGTCCAGGAACAGGTTGAACACCAACGCGAGCGGCACGGCGACGAGCACGGTGGCGGCCTGCAGCGACTGCCAGAAGAACACGTCGCCGCGCACGAGCTCGGTCGGCACGCCGGTCGAGATGACCTTCTCGGTCGACGGCGACACGAACGACAGCGCGTAGATGAACTCGCTCGCGGTGAGCGTGAAGGCGAACACGATGACCGCGACGATGCCCGGGAACGTGAGCGGCACGACGGCCCGCCAGAACGCGCCCAGCCGGCTGTATCCGTCGACCATCGCCTGCTCCTCGATGTCGCGCGGCACCGCCTTCAGGAACCCGATCAGCAGCCAGATCGAGACCGGTATGGTGATCGTCGGATAGATGAGCACCAGTGACCAGGTCGAGTCCTGCAGGCCGAGGGCCACGACTATCCGGGACAGCGAGAGGAAGAGCAGGCTCGGCGGTACCAGATAAACCAAGAAGATCGCGATGCCGAACCAGCCCGCCCAGGGGCGGTCGAGGCGCGCGAGGGCATATGCGGCGGGCAGTCCGAGGGCCAGCGTGATCAGCACGACCAGGACGCCGACCCACAGCGTGTTCCACGCGAACGTGCCGAAGGCCGCGCGGTCGAACAGGTAAAGGATGTGGTCGGAGGTCGGCGGCCGGTTGTAGAGGAACGGGTTGTTGTTGGGATTGTAAAGATCCCGGTTTTGCTTGAACGCGGTGATCAGGCTCCACAGAAACGGTGCGGCGCAAAAGAACGCGGCGCCTATCGCCAAAACGTAGACACCGATCCTCTGGTAGATGTGCCTCATCGGACCTCCAGCCCGCGCACCGCCCGCAGGATGGCGATCGCCGCCGCCAGCAGCAGCGGGAAGAGAAACAGCGCCACCGCCGCGCCCTGCCCGACGTCGCCGCCGTCGATGCCGCGGAAGAACGCCCAGCTGGTGAGCACCTGCGTCGCGTTGTTGGGCCCGCCATTGGTGAGCACGTCGACCACGGCCATGTCGGTGAACGTGAAGATCGCTCCGAACAGCGCCGACACCGCGATGACCGGCAGCGTGAGCGGGATCGTCACCTCGAACATCCGCCGCCAGTATCCGGCGCCATCGACGCGTGCCGCTTCCTCCATGTCGCGCGGGATCGCCACGAGCCCGGCCATCATGATGACCGCGGCCAGCGGGGTCAGCCGCCACACGTGCACGGCGATCACCGAACCCATGGCCAGCTGCGGCTCGCCCAGCCAGTACATGTTGCCCTCGATGAGACCCATCTTGCGCAGCACCCAGTCGATCGGCGAGAAGATGGAGTCGAGCAGCCACAGCCACGCGATCGCGCCCAGCGTCGCGGGCGTGGTCCACGGCAGCAGCACCAGGAAGCGCACGACCCACTTGCCCCTGAAGTCGGCCACGAGGATGTTGGCCAGGATCTTGCCGAAGATGACGATGAACACCATCGATATGCCGGTGAACAGGAAGGTGTTGCCCAGTGAGCGCCAGAAGACCGGGTCGTCGAAGATGGCCCGGAAGTTGGCCAGGCCCACGAAGTCAAACGACGGGTCGCCCGCGGTCACGTCGGAGACGGCGAACCCGACGGCGAGCACGAACGGCACGCCCACCAGCGCGATGATGTAGACGACGCTGGGCATCAAGAAGAGCCACGCGAGGGTACCCTCTCGGTCAGCAAGCTTGCGCGTGCTCACGGCACACTCCGCAGACCCGTTGCGGCGTCGAACAACCGGAGGCGGTCGCGGCTCACGGCGAAGTCGTATTCTTGCCCGCTCTCGATCGGGTCGGTCACGGTCGCGGGCAGCCGCGCGATGACCCGCGTGGCCTCGCCGATGCCGGTGACCGTGCCGTAGACGTGCCGGTCGCCCGACAGATACTCGAGCCGGTCCACCGCGAGCTTCACCGGCTGCACGTCGCCCCTGAGATGGTCCGCCGGCAGCAGGTGCTCCGGCCGGAACCCGACCAGCAGGTCGCCGCGCGCGACGAGGTTCATCGGCGGCGACCCGATGAACGTGGCCACGAACGTGTCGGCCGGATCGTCGTAAACCTCCACCGGCGGGCCCACCTGGCGCACCTTGCCCTGGCTCAAAACCGCGATCCGGTCGCCCAGCCCCATCGCCTCGACCTGGTCGTGCGTCACGTAAATCGTGGTGGTCGCGACCTCCTGCTGGAACCGCTTGAGCTCGTCGCGCGCGCTCGCCCGCAGCTTGGCATCCAGATTGGACAGCGGCTCGTCGAGCAGGAACACCTGCGGCTCGCGCACGAGCGCCCGGGCCAGCGCGACCCGCTGCCGCTCACCGCCCGACAGCTGGCGCGGCTTGCGCTCCAACAGGTGCCGGATGCCCAGCAGGTCGGCCGCCCAGTCGGCCTTGCGCTTGCGCTCCTCGACCGGAAGTTTGGCCGCGCGCAACGGAAACACGATATTGGCCAACACTGTCTTATGTGGATAGAGGGCATAGCTCTGGAACACCATGGCGATTTTGCGCGCCCGCGGCGGCAGGTCGTTGACGATGTTGCCATCGATCAGGATGTCGCCCGCCGTCGGCTGCTCCAGCCCCGCGATCGAGCGCAGCAGCGTCGTCTTGCCACAGCCCGACGGCCCAAGCAGCACAAGGTATTCGCCCTCCTTGGTGGCGAGGTCCACGCCATCCACGGCGCGGACCTTGCCCCCATCGAACTCTTTGGTGAGGTTGCGCACCTCAACGATGGCCATCAGCCCCCCACCAGGCCCTGCGACCGCCACTTCGCGAAGATCGGCGTGATCTGCGCCTCCGCGTCGAGCACCGCCTGCTTGGCCGTGACCTCGCCACGGGCCGCGCGGGCGAACATGTTGGGGATGACAAACGTGGAGAACACCTCGCCCTCGGCACCGTTGGACGGGCCGGGGTGGCCGATGTTGGTGCTCCATTTCGTCGCGTCGGCCAGCAGCTTGAGCTTGTCGACCGGCTTGGAGCCGTAGGGGTCGCTCGTGAGCCACGTGTCGAGGTTGGGCGTCAGCTTGTCCCACGCGCAGAAGTCGTAGAGCTTCGAAGCGTAGGTCGCCGCCGCGTAGTTGGCCGTGTAATGCAGCAGGAATTCCTTTGCCGCGTCGGGGTTTTTAGCGTGCTTGGGCACGATCCAGTTGTACATCACGTGTTGCGCGGCGAGCTGCCCGCTCGCACCGCGCAGCGCCGGCACGAAGCCCACATCGTCGGCCACGTCGGGGTTTGAGCCCTGCGCCGTGCGGTAAGCCGAGATGGAGTTGACCACATAGGACAGTTTGCCCGCCACGAGGCCCTGGTTGTTACTGGCCGCGTTCCACGAGAACACCTCGTTGGTCATGGTCTGCTTGAACAGCTTGGTCATGTATTCGACGGCGGCCACGGTCTGGTCGGAGTTGATGGCGACCTTCTCGCTGGCGTCCTGAATGGACGCTCCGAACGACCACATGAGCCCCCGCAGCACCATGTTTGAGTCGATCTCCTGGGACATCCCAAGGCCCATCTGGACATTCTTCTTATTCTTTATCTCCGTCCCGCCCGCGAGCAGCTCATCCCACGTGGTCGGACCGTTCGGGAAGCCCGCCTCCTTCCACAGCGACGTGCGGAAGTTGCCCGGGTCGGGCACCCAGCCGGGCGAGTAGGCGTAAAACTTTCCGGTCTTCGGGTTGGAGCTGGACTTGCGGCACAGCTCCAGCTGCGTGCCGTAGCGCTTGACCGCCTCGTCGGTGACATCCTTGAGGTCGAGCACGCCGGGCTCCAGGTGCGACAGCGTCGCGATGAACTGGATCAGGTCGTGCCCCTGCCCGGCCGAGATCTCGGCCGCGATGCGGGTCGGGATCTGCGCCTGGTCGATGTGGTCGATCGTCACGTTGACCCCGGCTTTGGCGCCCCAGTCCTTGGCGAATCTGTCGAACCACGTGTCGTGGCTGGGCACGAAGTGGCTCCACAGCAGGATTTTCAGGTCTCCGGAGAGCTTGCGCGTTGGTGCGGCGTAGGTCTCCTCCGGCGCACCCGTCGCGGGAGGCGCGGCGGGGCCGCCCTCTTCGGACGCACAACCGGCAAGTGCGGCGCCAACGCCCAGCGCGCCTGCGGTCTGCAGTACGCGGCGGCGGGTCATGTCGGCCATGTTTCCTCCCTGTTCCAGGCATCCGAATACTTGCAAGGATCTTATCCATGACAGGGTGGATTTACGCCTCGTCGATGTTCAATCGGTACGCGACGCGTCCATAGCGGGTCGTCTGCTCGCTATTCGGCTCGGGCTCATCGTCAACACAGCGACCATGATGATTGTCGCCGGCATGAGCGCGAGCAGCCCCGCGGCCGCCGGGCTCGGGCCGGCGCCATTTCCACCCGCCGCGGAGTCCGCCGCCGCGAACACGCCAAACCCGAGCGGGATGCCGATAGCGACAGCGGCCAGCGCGGGCAGCAGGCCCGCCACCGTGAGCCCGGCCGCGACCTGGCGCGACCTGGCGCGACCTGGCGCGACCTGGCGCGACCTGGCGCGACCTGGCGCGACCTGGCGCGACCTGGCGCGACCTGGCGCGACCTGGCGCGACCTGGCGCGACCTGGCGCG
>JBIOYB010000583.1:0-10262 GCA_044869915.1 Allorhizocola sp. | reverse complement strand
TCCGCGGAGGGGCAGGGCCAGAAAACGCCGTCCTCGGCGTCCACCCGCTCCCAAGTAACGCCTGCGTAGTCGGCCACCCCTCCAGCGGTGGCCCGCCGCAGCTCCTCGAACACGGCGTGCGGAGCGGAGTCGAACCGCACGTCGCTGTTGCCCTGACTGAGCCGGGCGCCCAGCTCAGCCAGCACCGCCAGATCCGTCCCTATCCCCGGCGGTGGCTTGCGAAGGGCCCGCCTGCGCAGGATGCGGCCCTCCAGATTGGTCATCGTCCCGTCCTCCTCGGCCCATTGCGCGACGGGCAGCACCACATGGGCCAGCTGCGCGGTCTCACTGGGCACGAAGTCACAGACGACGAGAAGATCAAGTTCTTTCAACTTCTTTTCTATGTGTACGGCGTTAGGCGCGGAGATGACCGGATTGGAGCCGAAGACGAGAAGCGCCTTCACCTCGCTGCCCAGCCGGTCGAGAAGCTCATAGGCCGAGACGCCGGGGCCCGGCAGTGAGTCGGGGTCGACGCCCCATACGCCGGCGACGTGTGCACGGGCGGCCGGATCGTCGATGCGCCGGTAGCCCGGCAGCTGGTCGGCCTTCTGGCCGTGCTCGCGCCCGCCCTGGCCGTTGCCCTGGCCGGTGAGGCAGCCGTAGCCCGAGCCCGGCCGGCCCGGCAGCCCCAGCGCGAGGGCGAGGTTGACGAATGCGGTGACCGTGTCGACGCCCTTGCTGTGCTGTTCGGCGCCGCGTGCGGTGAGGATGATCGCCTTGCCGCGAGCGAGGGCGCGCGCCGTGAGTTCGAGGTCCGCGCTGGACACGCCGGTGATGCGCTCCACCCGGGCTGGCCAGTAGCCGGCGACGCCGGCCTTGACCTCGTCCCAGCCGTTGGTGCGCTCGTCCACGTAGGACTGGTCGACCAGGCCCTCGGCGATCACTATGTGCAGCAGGCCGAGCGCGAGCGCGAGGTCCGTGCCGGGGGTCGGCTGCAGGTGCAGGTTTGCGGCGCGGGCGGTGAGCGTGGCGCGCGGGTCGATGACGATCTGGGTGCCGCCGCGCTCGCGCTGCTCGGTCAGGTAGCGCGCGAAGGGCGGCATGGTCTCGGCCACGTTGGCGCCCACGAGCAGGAGCGTGTCGGCCTGCGCCAGGTCGGCCATGGGGAAGGGCAGTCCCCTGTCCAGGCCGAACGCGCGCATCCCGGCTGCCGCCGCGGAGCTCATGCAGAACCGGCCGTTGTAGTCGATGTGCTTGGTGCCCAGCGCCACGCGGGCGAACTTGCCCAGGGTGTAGGCCTTCTCGTTGGTCAGCCCGCCGCCACCGAACACGGCGACGGCGTCTTTGCCGTGGGCGCGCTGAATGTCCAGAATTTTGCCGACGATCAGTGAATAGGCCTCATCCCAAGTCGCCGGGTGCCCCTCGATCGTCGGGGTGGTGAGCCGGTCGGGATGGTCCAGAAGTTCGGCCGAGGTCCAGCCCTTCTGGCACAGACCGCCCCGGTTTGTGGGGAAATCGCGTGCGCCCACCTCGACCTTGCCCTCGGTCTCGCGCAGCATCATCCCGCACTGCAATGCGCAGTAGGGACAGTGCGTGGCGACCTCAAGCATGTGCTCCAGCCTCGGGGAACCCCGTTTCATCGGAGGGTCCCGTATGTTTCGAGCCTGCTAAGAGCCCCGCACGTTTGAATGAGCGCGTTGTGCCCACTTGACCGATTCACCCACTCCGTACATTGGGTGAGGATCAAGTCACTAAGGGTAAAAACGGTATATCACTCACTCAGGTGGCATGCAGGAGGGGATGACCAACGGTCATACCAGATGTAGTCTCTTCTGCATGACTGCCAAGGTGACCCTGTCCTTCACGGACGAGACTATCGAAGAAGCGCGGCGGTATGCCGAGCGCGACGGGATGTCGTTATCCGCCTGGATAGACCAGGCCGCTCGGGAAAAGGCGCTGCGCGAACTCTTCAACGCACACGCCGCTGTGGTGCGGCGCGCCGGTCTGGACCGGCTGGAAAAGACAGCGCTGGATGACGAGCGTGAAGTGGAGATGGTCCGTATGGAACTCCGGGGGCGGCGTGCTGCGTAGAGGTGAGATCTGGCGTATCGAGGGTGCCCGGGAACGGCTCGGCCTCGTGATCTCCTCTGATGTCTACAACAGCACGGACGTGCCAATTGTGGTTGTAGCCGAGGTGGTTGAGGAAGAAGAGCTTCGCGACTCCCCGCTTGCGGTACCGATGGGTGAGTTGATCATAATGCCGGACCGGGTCTCTTCCCCGATGAAGCGCTGGTTCACCGACATGGTAGATGTCGCAGACACCGACACGATGAACCGAGTCGGCCGCGCCCTGCGGATCATCCAGGATCTCTAAGTTCACACAACGCGCGTGGGCCGGGCGGCTACCGTCCGGCCCACGCGCGTGTCACAAGGCCCCGCTGGGAGCAACGAGATGTCGGACGCACGGCAGAGCCTGCCGAGCACATCCGACGCCGTCGAGCGCGATGAAACGCTCTATCTCATGCGCGGTGCCAATGGCCGCCGCTTACGCCGCTCGATCGAGCGGCTTGAAGCCGGACACACGCGCTTGGTCGCGCCTGAAGAGCTGGGCGATGACGACTGACCCAGGGTGGGTCGCCGGACTTCGGGTCAGACGAGGCCGCTCTGGTAGGCGAGGACGACGAGCTGGGCGCGGTCGCGGGCGCCGAGTTTGGTCATCGCCCGGCTCACGTGGGTGCGGGCGGTGGCCGGGCTGAGCACCAGCTCGGCAGCGATCTCCTCGTTGGACAGGCCCTGCCCGACCAGGGCGAGGATTTCGCGTTCGCGTCCCGTGAGCACGGCCAGCCGGCCGGAGGCCGCGCTTTGTGCCGTGCGGGCGGCGGCGAACTGGGCGATGAGGCGGCGCGTGATGCGCGGCGCCAGCAGCGCGTCGCCGGCGGCCACAACGCGGATGCCGTGCAGCAGCTCGGCCGGACCGCTGTCCTTGAGCAGGAAACCACTCGCGCCGGCCTGTAGCGCCTCGAACACATACGCATCGGTGTCGTATGTGGTGAGGATCAGCACACGGACCTGCTCCAGCCCGCGCGTTTCCGCGATTGTCCGGGTCGCCTCGATGCCGTCGAGGACCGGCATGCGGATATCCATCAGCACCACGTCGGGCCGCTGCGATCGGGCCAGCGCCACCGCGGCGGACCCGTCCGCGGCCTCGCCCACGACCGTGATGTCGTCCTCGACATCGAGCAGCATGCGAAACCCGGCACGGACCAGCTCCTGGTCGTCGGCCAGCAAAACCTTAATCATTTTGTGGGTACCAGCTCCGGCCGCAGCGGAAGCACCGCCCGCACCGCGAATCCGCCCGCGGCACGAGGCCCCGCGGTCAGCCACCCGCCCAGCAGCTCGCACCGCTCGCGCATGCCCGCTATGCCGCGCCCGGCTCCGCAGTCATCGGCCGTGGGCACGGCGCCCCGGCCGTCGTCGATGACCTCGATGCGCAGGTTGTCGTCGCTGTGGTGCAGCGTGATGGTGACCCGGCTCCCGCCCGCGTGGCGGATCGCGTTGGTCAGCGACTCCTGCAGGATGCGATAGGCCGCGCTGTCCAAAGCGGACGGCAGCTCCCGTCGCGGCGCGGGCATCTCGACGGTGACCGCGAGCCCGGCGGCTCGGGCGCGCGCGGCGAGTTCGTCGAGCTGTTCGAGGCCGGGCACCGGGGAGCGGTGATCGTCGTCCGTGACGTCTATGAGCACGCCGAGGGTGGCCCGCAGCTCGCGCAGCGCCCGCGCGCTGGTCTGCTCGATCGTCGTCAGGGTCTGCCGCGCCTGCTCGGGCCGCTTGTCCAGGACGTGCGCGGTGACCCCGGCCTGCACGTTGATGATGGCGATCGCATGCGCGACCGTGTCGTGGACCTCGCGGGCGATGCGCAGCCGCTCCGCGTCGACGCGGCGGCGCGCCTCCTCCTCACGGGTGTGCTCCGCCCGCTCCGCCCGCTCCTGCGCCTGGGCCGCGAGCACACGCCGCATGCGCACCGATTCGCCGAGGGTCGCGGCCATGACCGCGGTGCCGATCCGGAAGAGCAGCCAGCCGGTGTTGGCCGGCTCGGAGAAGTCGGCCGTGAGCAGCCAGCCGAGCGTGAGCACGACGAGACCCCCGGCGGCCAGGCGCATGGAACGGCGGGCAAGTCCCAACGCGGCCGGGTCGCCGTCGCCATGCGCGGTCAGCGTGTATGCGGCGACGAACAGGGCCAGCCACGTGGGGCCGTCGTGGTACCCGGCAAAATAATAAAGCAGATTCGCGGCGGCCACGATGCCGAAAACAGTTGCGGGCCAACGCCTGCGTGCGATGAGGACCAGGCCGCTGCCGACCAGGATCACCCCGGACACCACGTGGCCGGTGTTGTCCAGGGCGAAGCCGCCGCTGGACATCACCTGCCGGGTGCCCTGGACCTGCATGAGCGCGACGAACACGGCGATCGCCGCATCCTGCGCCGGGGTGGGCAGGCGCCATCGCGATCGTGTCATGTGCTCGATCGTAACGACAGCTCAGGCGCGTGGGCATCCGTCCGGGGGCGCAGACGGATACGCTCACCGACGTAGGCGCCGCGCCGCCGGCGCACCTCGAGCACCGTAGGCAGGTGACGTTCCCAAGGCGACGACACACCCGGGTGCTTCGGCAGACGATCTGACGCATGATTTTCGTCGAACTATTCGCGCCGGCGGGCACACTGGGCCCGCATGAGCGCAACCGGCTCGCCGAGCGACTGATGACCGAGGTCGCCTTCGACGAGCCCGCGCTGCCGCTGGAGATGGAGACCGCGATCGGCAACGCCGAGGTGGTCGTGCACCAGCCCGCGGCGTGGAGCGTGGCGGGCAGTGCCGCGGACGCGTTGCGTTTCGTCGTGCGGGTCAGCGTCCCGGCCGGCTGGCACGCGGAGTTGAGCCGCCACCTGCCGTCCCGGCTCACGCGGGTGCTGCGGGGGGTGCCCGGCAGCCGGGCTCGCGTGGCCGTCCAGGTGGTCGCCGCGGGTGCGGTGTCCGATGTGGACGCTGTGCTGGATGTCATGGCGGGCGCCCGATGATGCGCCGGGTCTATGTCGTGCTCGTCGGGGCGCTGATGGCCTCCGGTGCGCTGCAGTTCTACTTCGCCGCCGTCGGCGCGTTCGCCCGGCCACAGACCGACGACTCGTATGCCCTGCACGCGCTCAACGGGCGCGTCATCTTCCCGGTGCTGGCGTTGCTGGCCACGCTCGCCGCGGCGCTGGCCAAGGCGCCGGGGAAGCTGATCGGGCTGACCATCCTGCCCTTCGGGTTGCTCATCGTGCAGGTCCTGATCATCGTGCTGGGCAACGTCATCGGTGGCTCGACCGACCAGCGGACGACCGGGCTGTCGCTGGCGATCCTGGGCCTGCACGCGGTCAACGGCATGATCATGATGGGTGTCCTCGGCAACGTGATGCGCCGCGCCCGCGCCCACGCCTCTGCCCTGGAGCCGGCTTCATCATGAACGTGCAGCAGTTGCTGGTGGCCGATTTGCTGCTCGTCGTGCTTTCGGCGGCGGGCTGGATCGGCGCCGGCGTAACGGGGGCCATGGGGCGCGGGCGTTTGTCCCGCGCCCTCGTGGGCTCGGCCGCGGCGCTCACGCTGGCGCGCACGGGCGTGGTCGCGGTGCTGGCCGGGCACGGCTGGTGGTTCGTGCAGGAGAAGGTGGTGCTCGCGGTGCCGCTCGTGGTCGCGGCGTTGGCGGTTTCGCGTGGCTCGGTGCGCTTCTTCGCCGCGGGCTACGCGTCGGCGGCCGGTCTCGCGATCGGCTACCCGGTCGAGGCATCGGACGCGCTCATCGCCGTGGCGGTGGTGGGCATCGCGGGGCTGGTGACCTGGCGCGTGGTCCGGCCCGAGCCGGACGGCCGGTTTCTCGTGCGGGGCCTCGCGATCGCGGCCGTGCTGGGGCTGATCGGCGTGGGCGTGGCGTTCGTGCCCCCGGCGCGGGTCGATGCCGGCGGCGGTCCTGTCCGGACGGACACCCACCTGCGTTCCGTGGCCGAGTTGCGCGGGCCGCAAGCCCCGGCCGCCGGTGGTGCCGTCCGGCGCTACGACCTGGCGGCGCGCCAGGCCACCGTGACGCTGGCGTCCGGCCGCCAGGTGAACGCATGGACCTACAACGGTCAAGTCCCCGGGCCGGCACTGACCGCGACCGAGGGCGACCTGGTCGAGGTGCGTCTGACCAATGTGGACATCACCGACGGGGTGACCCTGCACTGGCACGGCTACGACGTGGCCAACGCCGAAGACGGCGCGCCGGGCGTGACGCAGGACGCGGTGCTGCCCGGGCAGGAGCACGTCTATCGGTTCCTGGCGGATCAGGTCGGGACCTATTGGTACCACACGCATCAGGTTTCAAACATCGGCGTGCGCATGGGTCTGTTCGGCACGCTGATCGTCACGCCACGCTCACTGGTCGCGGGTGTCGAACTGGCGGTGCCCGTGCACACCCTGGACGGCACTGTCGTCATTGGACTCAACGACGGTGTCGAGGCGCGTGAGGTCGCGGCCGGCGCGCCGGTGCGGTTGCGGCTGATCAACACCGATAGCACGCCTCACCGGTTCACCCTGGCGGGCACGGGTTTCCGCCTCGTGGCGGTGGACGGCAACGACCTGAACGAGCCGGGGGAGGTGCGTGACGTGGCACTTCGGCTTGCCGCGGGCGGCCGGTATGACGTCGCGTTCACGATGCCGTCCGGTCCGGTGGCGCTGCTGATCGACGACGATCCGGCGATCGGCGTGCGGTTCGGGCCCGACGGGCGCTCCCTGACGCCATCCACCGCGGCGTGGCCTTCCACCACCGCATGGCCGGAGCTGGAGCTGACCTCTTATGGCAGGCCGCGCGAGACGCCCTTCACGGGCCGGTTCGACCGCGACTTCACGCTCGTGCTCGACCGTGGGCTCGCGCTCGTCGACGGCGTCCCCGCATATGCTCACACCATCAACGGTTTTGCCCACCCGCGAGTGCCGGCCCAGCATGTGCGCCTAGGCGACGCGGTGCGCTTCACGGTGGTCAACCGCGGCATGGAGACCCATCCCTGGCACCTGCACGGACACCGGGTTTTGGTGCTCGCCAAGGATGGGCGCGCGGTGTCGGGCAGTCCACTGTGGATGGACAGCTTCGATGTGCGGCCGGGTGAGGTGTGGCAGGTCGCACTCCGGGCCGACAATCCCGGTGTGTGGATGAACCACTGCCACAACCTGAGCCACGCCGATCAGGGCATGGTGTCGCACCTGTCGTATGAGGGGGTGAGCACATCCGCCCACGGCGATCATTGATTGATCAGGGTCCGAGTGCGGTTGCGCACCTTGGCCCACAGCCAGATCATCCGGAGCAGGCACACCGCGATCAGCAGGAGCGAGAGCATCATCATCCCGCCGGTGGTCTTGGCGAACAGATAGGCCAGGAACAGTGCGAACAGCCCGACGAGGACCACCTCGATCTTCCAGCGGCGCGTGGCGAACCCCTGCCGCACCAACATATAGTCGGGTCGCGGGATCTGGCCGGGGTCACGCGCGGGCAGCCACACCACCGACCGCGGCGCCATCCCCGCGTCGATCGCGCTGATCGCGGCGCGCCCGTCTTCGTACATGGTCGGCTCGATGTGCACGATGATGCCGTCGTGGCCGACGAGGCGGCGCGCGCCGTCCGCCCACGCCAGCATCGCGGCGCACTGAGCAAACCGGACGGTGACCGGGCCCAAGGGCGTCTTCGTGCTGACCCCTTCCGCCCCCACGATCAGCTCGACGGTGTTGTGCTCCAGCGACCGGTGGGTCTTGCCGGCCACCACCGAGTCCGAATATTCGGCGGCGGCGGTGAACCCGGCCCAATCGGCGCTGTGCCCCTTCGGCACCTGAAGCAGCGCGGTGCTCAAACCCTCGTTCAAGGCATGACGCACGTCTGCCTCCGTCACCGCGACCAACTCCTGGCGCAGCTCATCAACGGTGTGAACGGGCTGCCCGGTCAGCATGCCGGCCGCGACGCTCGCGAGCCGTGCGGCGTGGAAGTCCGGATGCGCGAACGCCTCCTCGGCCCGAGCCCGCGCGAACCGGATGTCGTCGCCGTCAATGCGACCAGCGTCCAGCGCGGCGAGCACGTCAATGAACGCACCCAGGGCGGCGTCCTGCTTCTCCGGCAGGGCATCGACGAACGCCGTGATCGTGGCGGTGCCGTCCCCGCGCGAGTCAATCGACGAGGCCACCGAGTACGAGTATCCGCCGTCTTGGCGCAGGCTGCGGAACAACTCCCGCTCCAGCACGGTCGCCGCGACCTGCGCTGCGGCGCTGCGGCGCACGACCATGTCGACGACGATCGCGCCGGGATCTCCCACGAAGTACGCCGGCGTGGCGGGAAGGATCGATGTCGTCGCCGCCATGGGCATCCGCCTGCCCGCGTGCAGACCGAGCCGCAGCCCGGTGGGCACATCGCCGCCGGCGATCCACAGCACCGCGTTTTCGCGCGTGAACCACGTCCGCACCCAATGCTCGACGTGATCGGGGGTCAGCCCTGATAGGCCATACTCCGGATACGAGACCAGGCCGTGCCCCTGAGCGCCATAGCGCCACAGCGGCAGTTGATGGTTGACGCCGCGGCCGCGTCCGGCCGCCTCGGTGCGCAGGATCTGCTTCTCGGTCTCCAGACGGTGCAACGGCATCGAGGCCAGCGACTCGCAGACGCCGTTGAGGTAGCCCACGATGTCGGACTCGGTGCCCTGGGCGAGGAACGTGGTGTAGACGGAGCTTGACGCGCCGTTGTAGTGGTAGTCGGCCACGCCGTGCCGATGCAGCGCGAGGTGCTCCACCAGGTGTGTGATCCCGGCCGTCGCCAGCGTCTCGTCGGAGCGGCCGACCCGGAACACCAGCCCGGCGGTCATCGGCCCCGAGGTGGGGGCGATCAGCGCCGGTATCCCCTCGATCTCGGTCTGTCGCAACATCTCTATGCCCCCTGTAGCGCGCGCTTGCGGTTGGACTCGAACGAGACCGCGCCGCCAAGGCCGAACTCCCAGAACTCCTTGGTGGCATGGTCGCCGAGCTGGCGGAAGTGCGCGGCGGCCGCGGCCTGGTTGCCGACCACGGACCAGTACCAAGCGAAGGCGTTGTGCGCCCAGACCCAGCCCACGGTGCGCGGCTGGAAGGACGGATGCATCACGGAATGCGTGGCCGCCTGCGTCACCTCCTGCTGGATCGCGGGCTGGCTCAGATAACCCACCCGCGCGGCGCTCCCCTGCAGATCGACGCAGTGCTCGTAGTGCCCGTCCACGACGAGCGCCCCGTTGACCGAGCCGGGCGGCGCGCTGAACGCGCACTCCCATGCGAATGCGTGCATCTCCTGCCACGTGCCGCTCCACTTTGGACACAGCTGCTGGAGGAGTTGTCGCTGTGCCAAGTAGAGGTGTGGCGTTGCCGCGGCCGCGTGCCCGTAGCGGCGGCGTGCCTCGTTGTGCCCGAGCTCCAAACCGCGCGCGGTGGTCAGGCGCATCGTCCAAGCGACGGCGTCGCCCGGCTCCTGCGCGGTCGCCTTGAGGAGCAGCTGTTCGGCCCGCCGCAGATAGTCGTGGAGGGCGACGAACTGCTCGCGCGACACGTCCTTGGCCCGCTTGTCGGTCCGGATCTTCCACCCGATCTCGATGAGCCCGGTGGCGGCGACGACTTTGGACAGCGCCGATGCCGCGCCGTCCGCCTTGAGCACGGTGGCGACCGCTTCGTCGTCGAGCCGCTCGGCAATCGGCCACACGGCGATGCACCGCAGGCTTGGCTCGAGGGTGGCCAACAGGCTCAGCACCGCCGGCCAGTCTCCGCGATCGGCGGCGTCGACCGCGGGCACGATCGCCGGATAGTGCTGTGTGACGGCCAGGATCGGCTCGACCGAGGGCGGGTGGGACATAGCGCCAGACAATACAGCGACCGTCGCCGGGGTGGGGGGTCCGAACCTCCCACCCCGGCGAACCTTCCGGACGGTATCAGGACACGTTCAGTTCGGTGTCGTCGATGACAAACGAGGATTGCAGGGACCAGTCCTCCGTGGCGTAGAAGCGCAGCAGGATGGTCTGGCCCGCGAACGCGTTGAGGTTCACGGTCCGCTGGGTGTAGCCGGGTGCGGCGTCGAGGTTGGTGTAGAGCGCGAGGTTCGTCGTGGTCGAGCCGACGATCGCCTGTACGCGGATGCCGTCGAACGCGATTCCCTCGAACTCATCCGTGTCGATGTGTAGCCAGAAGCTCAATGGTTGCCGTGACCTGCGCGGTCCTGCTGGG
>JBIOYB010000582.1:0-3205 GCA_044869915.1 Allorhizocola sp. | reverse complement strand
TGTCGCCGGAGCAGGCGCGCGGCGAGGCCGTCGACGCCCGCTCCGACGTCTATGCGGCCGGGTGTGTGCTGTTCGAGCTGCTGTGCGGGCATCCGCCGTTCGTGGGCGATTCGCCCGTCGCGGTGGCCTATCAGCACGTGCGGGAGGACCCGCGCCCGCCGAGCGACTCCAACCCCGAGGTCACGCCCGACATCGACGCGGTCGTGCTCAAGGCGCTGGCCAAAAACCCGGTCAACCGCTACCAGTCGTCCGCCGAGATGCGCGCCGACATCCTGCGTGCCGCGTCCGGCAGGCCGGTCCTGGCCACGCCGCTGCTTCGCGAGGACGAGACGGTCGCGCTGGCCGGCCAGGCCAAGACGGGCACGCGCCCGATGCCGGCTCGGGTGGGCAACGCCCGGCGCCGCAAGAAGAACGGCGTGGTGATCGCCCTGCTGTCCGCGCTCGGTGTGCTGGCGGTGGTCGCACTGACCATCGGCCTGATCATGGTGAACCGGCCCAAGACGATCGAGGTGCCGGATCTGGCCAACCTGACCGAGGCCCAGGCCCAGGCCAAGCTGACTGCGCTCGACCTCAAGGGCACGGCGGGCACGCCACAGTTCGGCAGCAACTGCACGGTGGGCAACGTGGTCAACCAGGCCCCGCCCAAGGGCACCAACCTGGGCAAGGGCGAGTCGGTGACCTACAACCTGTGCGGCGGTGTCGCGACCGTGACGGTCCCAGCGTTCGCGCCGGGCACCAATAACGTGGGTGCACAGCAGATCCTGCAAAACGCCAAGCTGAAGTGGGAGTTCGTCCCGGTCGACAGCGAAAAGCCGCTGAACGAGGTGATCGGCACGGATCCACCGGCGGGCACCAAGGTCGCGGAGGGCACGATCATCAAGGTCTCGATCTCCAAGGCCAATGTCAAACCCGTGCCGAATGTCGTTGGCAAGACCCAGTCTGACGCGGAGGCCGCGCTGAAGGCGGCAGGCTTCAGCGTGGAGATCAAGCTCGGCACCGCGCTGCCTCCGAGCGATCCCAAGATCGGCCAGGTGTATCAGCAGGATCCCGAGCCGTCAGACGGCGCCAAGGTCGCCGACAAGACCAAGGTCACCATCTGGGTGCTGCAGGCACAGAAGGCATCGCCGACCCCGTCGGCCACGCCCTAGCCCGAAAAGGCGGCGAGGCGGCGTGACTCGACCTCGGCCGCCAGCTCCGGCGCGCGGTCCAGTGCGGACACGAGTCCGCACTGGGCAAGCCAGTTGGCGAGCATGAGGTGCCCGCCCTGGGTGAGCACCGACTCGGGGTGAAACTGCACGCCCTCGAGCGGCAGGCGGCGATGGCGCACGGCCATCACCACGCCCGACGCCGTGCGGCCGGTGACCTCGATCTCCCGCGGCAGCGTGGCCTCGATGATGGCCAGCGAGTGGTAGCGCGTGGCCGTGAACGGATTGGGCAGCCCGGCGAGCACCCCCCGCCCGTCGTGGATCACCTCGGACGTCTTGCCGTGCAACAGCTCCGGCGCGCGCGTGACGGTGCCGCCGAAGGCCGCGCCGATGGCCTGGTGGCCCAGGCAGACGCCGAAGATCGGGATCTGGCCGGCGTAGGCGGCGATCACGTCGAGGCAGATGCCCGCCGAGTCGGGCGCGCCCGGTCCGGGCGACAGCAGGATCCCGTCGGCGCCAAGGCTCCCGGCCTCGGCGACGGTGATCTCGTCGTTGCGCTTGACCGCGCAGTCGGCGCCGAGCTGGCCCAGATATTGCACCAGGTTGTAGACGAACGAGTCGTAGTTGTCGATGACCAAGATGTTCATGTTTGGCTCACCGCCGCCTTGCGCTGGGTGTCTGCGAGGGCTCCACCGTCGAATAGTCGATCCGGTGCGGGTCGTCGGTGGGCGTCGGGCTCGTCTGCGTCCCGGGGTTGACGCCCACCTCGCCGCCGAACGGGTCCTCGACCTGCACATCATCCCACGGCATCACCATCGGCTCGATCCACGGGAACACCACAAACCACAGCAGCGCGGTCACGGCGCCGATCAGCATCAGCGATCCGGCGAGCTTGCCGTAGATCCCGAAAGGAAGCTTGCGCCAGAGCCAGGCGTACATCAGCCCCCCAGCTCGGCTGGGCGCCCCATGGAGCGTGGCAGCTCATGATCGTATCGGGCGTGCACGATCAGCCGCTGATAGTTGTCCAGCTTGGGGTTGCATGTGGTGAGCGTCAGCAGCTTGCCCGCCTCGAGATCAGGTGGGTCGGCCGACACCACCTCGACCGCGCCCGGCAGCACCACTTTGGACAGTTCGACCTTGTAGATGTACCACATGGTCTTCGACTCGACCACGATGTAGTCGTCCTTCTTGAGCAGGTCGAGATCCCAGAAGGTCGCCCGGTTGCGGTGCCCGGCGATGGCGAAGTTGCCCGCCTGCCCGGCCTGCGCGCTCTTCGGGTAGTGCCCGGGCGCGTAGCGGATGTCGGCCTGGGTCACGCCCTCGACGACCACCCACTGCTTGCCCAGGCGTGGGATGTGGAGCCGCGCGATGACGTTGGCCATGTCGGGCCCGGGCGCCGGGCTCGGCGTGGCCTCCGGGCTGGGCGTCGCGCCCGGGCTCGCGGACACGGTCGGGTCGGGGCTGCCCCAGGCGTCGTCAAGCTGTTGCGCCAGCTCGTTTTGGTGCGCGTCGACGATGGCCGTCTTGCCCCACACCTCGTAGGCGGCGAACAGCAGCAGCACGAGCCCGAACGTGATCATCAGCTCGCCCGTGCCGCGCAGCGTCGTGCGGATCACCGACCCGACGGTGGTCCTCGTGTATTCGGAGTGGATGCTGCGCCAGCCGTCCCCGTCCTTGATCGCCTTGACCGGCGGCGGGAGCGGCTCGCCCGACCAGCGGTCGCGCTTGGGCTCCTCCGGCTCGGGCTCCGCCTGCGGCGGCGCGGGCAGCACCCGCCCGAGCAGGCCGGTCTTGTCGGTGGCCCACGCTCGGCCCTTTACGACGTCGGGGATCGGTTGGGCGGTGGGCGAGGCCTGGAACGCCGCGGGCGGCGGCGCGGCGGGCCGGGGTGTGGGCGAGGGCCGCAGGCGCGGCAACTGCATCGTCGCGTCGATGATCGGGGAAATCGTGGTCGTGGCGTCGGCATCTTGACCGGTGGCCGCGGGGTCCGTGGTGGCCGGTGACGGGCGCGCCCAGGGCGAGGCGGGCTTGGCTCCGGCGGACTGCGCAGCGCCGGCAGG
>JBIOYB010000581.1:0-17617 GCA_044869915.1 Allorhizocola sp. | reverse complement strand
CCCCCACGCCCCCATTTTTAAAGACCTTTAAGAGCTTCATTTACCTCGGTCCGCGATACTCGTCCGCCGGTGCTCCCGCGGTGGCCCGGTCGGCCGCTGAGCGGCCTTCCTGCGAGGTCCGTGGGTGGTTGGCAAGGCCCACAAGCGCAGACGCGGGTCACGTGCGCGGGGCTCGCGTCTTGCCAAGTAGGCGGCCCGCCCCATCGCGCGCGTGAGTGTCGCGGCGCCGACGATCGTGGGGCGAGCTGTGTAGTGAGTGGGGTGGGAAGGGCGTGCCTCCGGCGGGAGACCTCGGGGGCTCCGGGAGGAACTGGGGGAAGCCGCGTTTTAAAAAGCCGCGTTTGTCTTGCGGGTGAGTGACGCGGCGCGGCTCACGCACCAATTCACGCGGGGGGTGAGCGGGACACCCTGTTGCTGACGGCGCGTCGTGGAGCGCAACCCACGCCCCGCCCACAAACAAAACCAGGTGGGTGGGCGCGAACGCCCACCCACCTGTCTCCTGAGGGGTTAGGAGACTGTGCAGGGGTTGTTGTTCAGGGTGAACGCGGCCGGTTCCGGGTTGGAGCCCGACCAGTTGCCGTTGAATCCGATTTGGACGGTCGAGCCGGGGGCGATGTTGCCGTTCCACCCCAGGTCTGCCGCTGACACGTTGACGCCGGTTTGGGCCCATGTCGCCGACCAACCGTACGCGACCGTCTGTCCGGCCGTGAAGGCGAATCGCAGGGTCCAGCCGTTGATGGCCGTCGTGCCAGTGTTCTTGATGGTCACCTTGCCGGTGAAGCCGGTGCTCCACTGGCTTTCGACCACATACGCGACGTCGCAACTCGCGCCGCCGGCGGTTGTGGTGAAGGTGACCGCGGCGGAAGCGGTCGACGTGTTGCCTGCGGCGTCACGCGCCCGCACCGTCAAGGTGTACGAAGTGGACGGTGTGAGGCCGGTGGCGTTGAACGTGTTTGTGGGCGACGTCCCGAGCAGGGTGGTCCCCCGGTAGATGTCGTATGCCGTCACGCCGATGTTGTCCGTCGACGCCGCCCAGTTGAGTGTGGCCGATGTCGAGGTGATGGACGATGCCGTGGGCGTGCCGGGTGGTGAGGGTGCGATGTTGTCCACCGGGCAGGCCGGCGTTGTGACCGCCATCGGCGGTGATGATGGCGATGTGTTGCCGCCCGCATCGCGTGCCCGGACCGTGAACGAGTAGGCCGTCGACGCGGTCAGGCCCGTGACCGTGAGCGTCGTGCTTGGCGTGGTGCCGGCCAGGGTCGTGCCGCGGTAGACATCGTAGGCGACCACGCCCACGTCATCGGACGCCGGCGGCCACGTGAGCGTGACCGAGTTGCAGGTCAGACCGCTGGCGGTAGGGACGCCAGGGGCTGTGGGCGGGTTGGGGTCGCCACCGCCCGGCGGTGTGCCCCAAACCAGGTTGGCGCCGTCGAACAGCGTCATTTTGGCGTTGCGCGACACCGCGACCTGATAGGAGTAGTCGTTGGTCGGATCCCAGGTCCCGGAGCTTGCGATGCGGAACTGAACCTCACGCCGCCAATCCGATTGTCCGGCGGGCGCGATCGACTGTCCGGCGCACGAAACCGTCACGTAGTAGATGTTTCCGCTGTGCTGGGTCGGCCCGGTGGGTGCCGAGCACTGGTTGTAAGCGGTCGTGAGCGTGATTTGCGAGGCCGTCGTCGTACCGTCCAAAGTGAAGTAGTACCTGAATGATCCCTGAGTGAGCGCTCTGGCCGGCCAGGATGACTTGTTGTAGACGGTGGCTTTCATTTCTGTAAATGTGGTGCCGGATGCGTTCACGCCGGCTTCGATGTAGAACTCGTTGTCGTCCACCGTCTCGGCGGGCGGGAAGCTGGCCAGTGGTGTGCCGCCAAACTCGGAATACATGCGCACGAGCGCCGAGGTGAACCCGCCGTTGTAGTCGGTGGCGACCTCGTTGGCCTGGAAGTTGCTCCGGTCGTCCACATAGGAGTCGTTGGCCGAGCCGGGCCCGCCGACCAGTGCGCCGTAAAGCTTGTGGCGGTTGTTGGTCGGGTTGGTGATGCTGTCGGTCCACGAGCCGTGGCCCGTGCGGTGATGCGGGTTGATGGGCGAGTTCGTGCCAAACCCGATCATGTAACTTCGGTTGGCCGGGTTGTTGCCGAGGATGTAGTTTATTTGATTGGCCGCGAAGTCGTGGTAGCGCGCCTTGCGGGTCGCGTCCGTGATGGCGTCGGAGTGGACGAAGGCGACCCACGCGGTGTTGGCCGAGTAGCGCAGCGAACCCCATTGCTGGAGCCACGCCTGTCCGCCCGGCGAGTAGGTGATCCGCGCTCCGTTGACGCCGACGGTCCAGTAGTCGAGCCAGCGGTTGGCGTCGTCGAGATATTGTTGCTCGCCGGTCAGCTTGGCCATCAGCACATATGAGCCATATGACTTGTCGTCCCAGTCCTGGGTCCACTTGTAGGACTTGATGGTCGACTGCGGTTCGGTGCCGAGGTTGGCGTAGTATTGCCGCGCCTTGTCCAGATAGGACTGTTGGCCGGTCGCGCGATACATCCAGATGGCGCCCCATACGAGCTCGTCGTTGAAGCCGCTCCATGACTGGTAGTAGCCCTGGGCGTCCGTGATGCACTCGTGATACTTCTTGCGGACGGTGTCGGCGAAGGTGTAGAGCTGCGTCGCGTGCGAGACGAGCGTGTTGGCATAGGCGGCGTCCGTGGGACGGAAGACCATGGACGAGGCGGCCATCGCCGCCGCGGTTTCGGCCGCGAGGTCCGTGCCGCCGCAGGTGGCATCTATCTTGTACGAGGGACGCGCCATTTTCATCACCTCGGCAGGACCCCACCAGGCATGGTCCGTGCCGCCGTTACCGATCTGTCCATAAAGGAGGTTGGCCGACGGGTGCGCCTTGATGAAATAGTCGTTGACCCAGCGCAGGTTGTTGAGCAGGTGGGTCAGCTGACCACTGTTTTGGTATGCGGTCCGGTATTCGACCGCTCCCCACGCCAGCATCGTTGTCGTGCTGGCCATCGGGAAGCCAAACTTGACGTGGTCGCCGGCGTCGAACCAGCCTCCGGTGAGGTTGAGGCCGACGTCGGAGCCGTCGTTCATCGCGGAGTTGCCGCGCCAGGCGACGCGGCTCCAGGCGGGCTTGGGCCCGGCGATCTGGGCCTCGTAGAACCAGATCGACTTCTGTAGGGCCTCACCGTAGTTGTATGGGGGCGGGGCGGCTTGGGCGGAGCCGCCGGTCAGTGAGCCCGCCGCCAATACGGCGGCGAGCAGCAGCCCAATGCGTGGGAGCGCTTCCATGGACTCATTTAACCTTGTGGTTACCTCCGTGTGAAGTAGTTGCCCGGCGTGATCCCAAGATGGCGCCTGAAGTGCCGCGTCAGGTGGGCCTGGTCGTAGAACCCGGCGGCCGTGGCAACCTGCGCCAACGGCAGGCCGTCCAGCATCAGGCGGCGGGCGAGCTCGATGCGGCGCCCGGTCAGATACCTGTGCGGCGGGAGCCCGAATCGGCGCGCGAACGAGCGCACCAGGTGAGCCTGCGAGGCGCCCAACACCTGCGCCGCCTCGCTGAGCGGCACGCCCTCCACGGTGCGCGCGTCGAGCAGCTCTCGCAGCCGCGACGCCACGTCCTTTCGCGACGCGACGATCCGATGTGGACGATAACGTGCCCTGATTCGCTCCCGTACCAAGGCCAGCCGGCTGGCCGACTCCAGCGGCTCGGGCAGCGCGAGCGAGCCGTGCAGCCGGCTGATCTGCTCGCGCAGCACGGGATCGGCGAGGCTCGGCCGGTCGACTGCCGCACCGATGAGCTCGTCGCCCAGCACCGAGGAATCCAGATAGAGCACGCGCTTGCGGAACCCACTGCTCCACGCGGCGCGCCCGTCATGTGGCACACGCGGCGGCAGCAGTGTCACGTCCTCACGCAAAGCGCCATGCTCGTGCCGGTCCAGCCCATAGCGGATGGCGCCTTCGTCGACAATCAGCAGCGTCCAATTTTCGTGAATGTGCGGCGGGTATCGATGGGAGGTGAAGCGCGCGTGAAAGACCTCGGCGATCCCGTCGATCGTGGGCTTCCACGCGTGCACGTGCGCCATGTCAAAAACGTACAAGACCACGTCCGCTCACAGGAACAAAAATGGGACGGTGTTCGACACCAAGATTGCCATCCTGCTGCGCGACGATCTGGTCCAGTGGCAAGGGCTCAACGTGACCGCTTTTCTCGCCAGCGCCATCATGGGCGGCTCGCCGGAGTTGCTGGGCGAGACCTACGCCGACGCCGACGGCGTCAAATATCTGGCCATGTTTCGCCAGCCGGTCCTCGTCTTCGAGGGTGACGCCGACCTGCTGACCACAGCGCACCAGCGGGCGCTGCGGCGCGGCCTCACCGTCGCCGTCTACACCGAGGAACTCTTTGCCACCGGCAACGACACCGACAACCGCGCCGCCGTCGGGGCCGTGCCCACCGCCGGCCTCAACCTCGTCGGCCTCGCCCTGCACGCCCCGAAGAACGCCGTCGACAAGGTCCTCAAGGGCGCGTCACTGCACCGATAGCGCAACGTCCTCCAGCGTGAGCCCGTCGCGCTCGTCGTCCCAGGCCATGGAGACGATCTTCCATCCATCGGCCGTGTGGATGAATTGAGTCGATATCAGGCCCTTCGCCGAAATCGCTTCACCGTCGAGGATTCCGCGCTTTTCATAGGCGCAGAGGCGGTGTCCCACCCGGCCGAAAATCCGGCACATATGCCAGAGCTCCGTCTCGTGGAACCAAGCCAGCCGCCCGGCCTCGACCACGCCCAGCCGCTCGCCGATGAACTCCGACGCCGACCACTTCCGTGGCTCGCCCGGCCCGCAACGCATCAGGATCCCGTCGGGGATGAACAAGTGACGTAGCGACTCATAGCCGGCCCGCTGCCCCGGCTCGAACGAGACCGCGTCGAAGAACGCGGCGATCACCGTGCCCAGGACGTCTGCCCCTCCCGGCTCGCTGTGCAAGCACTGCGCCCTCATCGCCGTCTCCCGCAGTCCCCTACGAGGAAACGTCGGCGTGCTGGGGTTGGGGCCGGGTGAGCGGTCGCTGCAGGGCCACCGTCGGATGGATCCTGGCGGTGGTGCACTCGGCTACACCGCGCGCCGGGTGTGGCGGCAACCCGGGAACGGTCGCGGAGCCCAACCGCATGGGGATCGGCACCGGCTCGCTCACGAGCTCGTGCTGCGGCTCCGCGTAACGCGTGAGCGCGATCACCGCGCCGAGCGTGACCACGAACCCGACCACCGCCAGCAGCTCCAGCCCCGGCCGCATCCTGTCGCCGAGCAGCAGCAGGCCCAGGACCGCGGCCGGGATCGCGCCCGCCGCGTCCATGCCGGCCACGGCCGCGTTGGTCGAGCCGCGCTGCATGGCGAGGCCCAGCAGCAGCTGCCCGGTCAGCGAGTTGACGATCACCAGCAACAGCAGTGGGTTGAACACGAACTCGGTCACCGTCTGCGAACCGGCCAGCGGCCGCGCCGCGATGGCCGCGCACGTGAAGCACAGCCCGGCGATCGAGCCGAGCACCACCGACCCGAGCACGCCCTTGATGCGCGCCGCGAAGACGCTCCCGCCCGCGATCATGGCCAGGGCCACGATCAGCGAGACGATGCCCTTCCACCCCAGCTGCTCGCCCTTGCTCGGCTCGGCCGACGCGGCCAGCGCGCCGATGCCCAGCACGACGAGCACCAGCAGCCCGATCTCGGCGCGGGGCAGCTTCCACTTGAGGAAGATGACCCCGAGCACGGCCGTCACGCACAGGCCGGCCGTCACGGCCGACTGCACGAGGAACAGCGGGAGGTCACGCCTGGCGAACAGGGCGAGGAAGAAGCCGAGGATCTGGCACCCGAGCCCGGCCAGATAGATCCGGTGCCCGAACAGCCGCAGGAGCAGCCCGGGGTCGAGCGTCTCGGTGCTCTTGGTTTTGGTGGCTGCGATCGATTGGAGCAGGTTGGCGATGCCGTAGGCGGCGATCATAGCCGCGAGAAACCACCACCCTGTAGAGACCACCAACGCAGCTTAGACCCTTAGGGGTCGACTATGCCCGTGGTAGGAACTGAGTAACTGAAGTAGGTGTTCGCAATCACAGAGCGTGAAGTCCGGACGGTGTCAGCTTTTCCAGCACATCGTCATGAAGCTGCCCGTTTGTCGCGACCGCGGAACCGCCGCCCACCCCGGGCCGCCCGGACAGGTCACTGAACGTGCCTCCGGCCTCGGTCACGATGGGCACGAGCGCGGCCATGTCCCACACCATCAGCTCGGGCTCGACCATGATGTCCAGCGCGCCCTCGGCCAGCAGCATGTAGCCGTAGAAGTCGCCGTATGCCCGGCTTCGCCACGTCTTGCGCATGAGATCGAGGACCGACGATAGCCGCCCCGTCTGCTCCCATCCGTCCAAAGACGAGTAACAGAAGCTCGCGTCCGCCAGCCGGCGCACCCCCGAGACCTTGATCGGCGCGGCGTTGGACTGGTGCCGCCCGGCGAACGCGCCCACGCCGCGGCCCGCCCACCACCGCCGCCCGAGCGCGGGCGCCGAAACCAGCCCGACCACGGGCGTGTCGCCCTCCATCAGCGAGATGAGCGTGCCCCAGATCGGTACACCACGGATATAATTCTTTGTCCCATCGATCGGATCGATGACCCATTGCCGGTTGCTGTTGGCCCCGGTCACGCCGAATTCCTCGCCGAGCACCCCGTCGCGTGGCCTGGTCCTGGCGAGCGTGGCGCGCAGCGCCTTTTCGACCGCGGTGTCGGCGTCGGAGACCGGTGTCAGGTCGGGCTTCGACTCGACGTAGAGATCCAACGCCTTGAATCGCTGCATGGAGATCGCGTCGGCGGTGTCAGCCAGCACGTGCGCCAGCGCGAGGTCATCATCAAGGCGTGCCATGGGCGACAACCTAGCCGATCTCAGGCGCTCGCGAGAAGGCGGTCGGTGAGCAGTGACTTTTCGGCCGGATTCACGGTCATGCTCAGCGCCCGCTCCAGTGCCGACCTCGCCTCGTCGTCCCGGCCCAATTCCTGAAGCATTCTCGCCCGGGTCGCGTGATATAGCCGGTATCCGTCGAGCTGTTCGGACAGCGCGCAGACCTCCGCGAGCCCGGCCGCGGCGTCGCGCGCGTGCCACGTGGCGACCGACGCCGACAGCAGCGCGAGCGGGTTGCCGGTGTGCCGATACAGCGCCGAGTAGAGCATGCGGATCTGCAGCCAGTCAGTGTCCGCATAGGACGGTGCGGTGGCGTGCAGCGCGGCCACTGCCGCGTGGATCTGATACGGCCCCGGGCTCCGGCGCGTCAGCACGCGATCGAGCCGCTGCACCGCCCGCTTGATCAGTGCGCCGTCCCAGGTGGACCGATCCTGGTCGGCAAGCAGCACAAGGTTTCCCGCCTCGTCGAAGCGCGAGGCGGCCCGCGCCTCGCACAGATCCAGCAGCACGCACAGCCCGATCACCTCGGGCTCGTGCGGCATCAGCAGCTCCAGCTGGCGGGCCAGGGCCATCGCCTGCGTGGCGAGGTCGCGCCGCTGTGCCGTCGCGCTGTTGTTGGCCAGGTAGCCTTCGTTGTAAGTGAGATAGATAACAGTCAACACCGACGTGAGTCGATCGCCCCACTCCTCGGCGCCGGGGATGCCGAAGCGCGAGCGCACCAGCTTCTTCGCCCGCGTGAGGCGCTGCGCCATCGTGGGCACCGGCACCAGAAACGCCGCCGCGATCTCCTCGGTGGTCAGCCCGCACACGGCGCGCAGGGTCAGCGCGATCCGCGCCTGCTCGGGCAGGCTCGGGTGGCAGCAGCCGAATACGAGCGCGAGGAGGTCGTCGGAGTCGGGAGCTCCGATCGGTACCGGCCAGGAGTTTCCCCGTGACTCCGCTGTGCTACGCCGGGGAAGCTCCAAGCCGGCCGTATAAGCGATTTTGGTCCTCCCCACCTCCTCACGCCGCAGCTGATCCACTGCCTTGCGCCACGCGGTGGTGACCAGCCATCCGGCCGGATTGGCCGGCACACCCTCGGCCGGCCAGTGCCGCAGCGCCTGCGCGACCGCCTCCTGCAGGGCCTCCTCGGCGCGGTCAAGGTCGCCCAGCCGCTTGACCAGCGCCCCGCGCATCGACGCGGCGTGCTCGCGCCAGACGTCCTCGACGGCCTTCACTCCGCCGCCTCGCCGGCCCGGGAGAGCAGCAGCCGTCGATACGACGCGAGCCGCCGCGGATCGCTCACAAACGCGTCGAGCGCGCAGTCCCCGCCCAGGTGCTCGCAGTTGGGCGGGCAGTTGACCGTGCCCTCCACCAGGTCGGAGAAGCCGTGCAGCAGATCGTCGGCCGAAACATGGGCCAGGCCGAAGCTTCTGATGCCCGGCGTATCGATGATCCAGGAGCCGTCGAGCGAGGGCAGGCGCAGCGCCACAACGCTGGTGGAGGTGTGCCGCCCCTTGCCGACCGCGCTCACCACGCCGACGGCCCGGTCCGCGCTCGGGATGAGCCGATTGACCAAAGTGGACTTGCCGACGCCGGAGTGCCCGATGAACACAGAAACCTTGTCGTGCAACGTTTCCTTGAGGGTCTCGAGATTGTCGGAGGGTGAGGTCAGGACATACGGCAGATCGAGCGTCGAATAATAATCCAGTACGAAGTCCGGCGTGCCGAGATCGGCCTTGGTCAGGCACAACAGCGGGTCGATGTCTGCGGCATAGGCCGCCACCAGACACCGGTCGATGAAGCCGGTGCGCGGCGGCGGATCGGCCAGCGCGCTCACGATGACCATCTGATCGGCGTTGGCCACCACCACGCGCTCGAGCCGCCCCTCGGGTGTCGTGTCATCGTCGTCGGCGGTGCGCGTCAGCACCGACCGGCGCTCGTTGATCCGCACGATCCGGGCCAGGCTGCCCGGCGCGCCCGAGACATCGCCCACGAGCGCGACCTCGTCGCCGACGACCACCGACTTGCGGCCAAGCTCGCGGGCGCGCATCGCGGTGATTTCCAGGCCGTCCAGGTCGACCGTGTATCGACCCCGGTCGACGGCGATGACGAACCCGTCGATGGCCTCGTTGTGCTTGGGCCGGATGCGGGTGCGGGGACGCGAGAAGCGCGTGGGGCGGACCCGCACGTCGTCCTCGTCGTACTCCCGCTTGCGGCTCATGCAGTCCGTCTCATGAGCTCTGTGTCATCTCCGCCCACAGCAGGGGGAACGTGGGCAACGTCTTGGCCGTGCACGACACGTCGTCGAGCTCGACGCCCGGCACGCGTAGCCCGATGACCGCGGCCGCGTGCGCCATGCGATGGTCGTCGAACGTCGTGAAAGCCCCGCCGCTCATGGGCTTTGGCGTGATCGCCAGGCCGTCCGGGGTCTCGCCCACATCGGCTCCGAGCGCCGAGAGCTGCGACGCCAGCGCCGCGAGCCGGTCGGTCTCGTGATGCCGGATGTGCCCGACCCCGCGCAGGTGCGACGGGCCGTCGGCCAGGGTGGCCAGGGCCGCGATCACCGGCGTCAGCTCCGCCACATCGGCGAGGGACACATCCACGCCGTGAATCTTCCCAGTCCCGGCCACCGTGAGCCCGGATTCGTCGAGGCTGACCTGCCCACCCAGCGCGGCGAACAGCTGACGGACCCGGTCCACCGGCTGCACGCTCGTGCGCGGCCACCCGCGCAGCGTCACCCGGCCGCCGGTGACCAGCGCGGCGGCGAAGAACGGCGCCGCGCCCGACAGATCCGGCTCGATCTGCCACGCCCGGCCGGTCATGCGGCCCGGCGCGACCTGCCAGACATCGGGCGAGCCGTCGTCGACGGCGGCTCCGGCGGCGCGCAGCATCTGCACGGTCATGCGCAGGTGCGGCGCGTTGGGCACGGGCGGGCCGACGTGCCGCACGGTCACGCCGTTGTCGTAGTCGGGCGCGGCGAGCAGCAACCCTGACACGAACTGGCTCGACGCCGAGGCGTCGATCGTGACCTCGCCGCCATGCAGGTGGCCGGAGCCGTGCACGGTCAGCGGCAGGCCGTCGCCGTCGATGTGCGCGCCCAGGTCGCGCAGGGCCTGAATGAGCGGGCCCTGCGGGCGCTTGCGCGCATAGGGGTCCCCGTCGAACGTGATGTCGCCGTTGGCCAGCGCGGCGAGCGGTGGCAGGAAGCGCATGATCGTGCCGGCCAGGCCGCAGTCGACGTTGGCCGGCCCATGCAGCGGGCGGGGGCGCACCTCCCACCGTTGATCGTCCATTGTGGAGACACTGCAGCCGAGAGCGCGCAGCCCCGCGGCCATCAGCTCGGTGTCGCGGGCGCGCAGGGGACCGTGCACAGTGGACGGACCGAAGGAGATCGCCGAGAGCACCAATGCTCGCGCGGTCATCGACTTCGATCCGGGCAGACGGATGCTGGTCTGCACGGGCAGGGTGGCAGTCGGAGCGATCCAGGGCACCGGCTTCTTGTTCACGCCAACAGTCTGCCAGCCGCTAGTCTTGCCAGCATGTGCGGGCGGTATGCCACGACGCGCTCGGCCGCCGACCTGAGCGCCCTATTTGCGGCCTTCGATGAAACGGGTGGCGAGCTCGCACCCGACTACAACCTCGCGCCCACCGATCCCGCGCCGATCGTGCGCGTCACCGATCGGCGCGTGCTGTCGGTGGCCAGGTGGGGGCTGCTGCCGTCGTGGGCCGATGGGCCGCGCGCCGGTGCCCGCATGATCAACGCGCGCTCCGAGACGGTCCAGACCGCCAAGGCATACGGCCCTTCTTTCAAAACCAAGCGTTGTCTGATGCCGGCGGATGGCTGGTTCGAATGGGTCACGCGCGATGGGCGGAAGTCACCGCACTTCATGACCGTGCCGGAAGGCTTTGCCTTTGCGGGGTTGTGGGCGGAAGGCCGGTTCGGCCTGTCCTGCACGATTCTGACCACCCCGGCGCTCCTCGGGCTGGCGGAGATCCACGACCGGATGCCGCTTTTGATCCAGCCCGATCGATGGGAAGAGTGGCTCACCGCCCCGGCCGATCCGGGCCTCCTCGTGCCGCCCCCGAGGGACTACATCGCATCGATAGAAGTCAGGCCCGTGGGCCCCGCGGTGGGTAACGTGCGCAACGATGGTCCCGAATTACTGAAACCGTTGCCTCCCGCAGCGGTTGGCCTCGGACCGCTTCGCGACCGAGCCCAACCGCGCAAAATCACTGCTTCGCCTGAAGAAACCCAGAAACGTCTGGCGGGTCCCGAGATTCAGGAAAGTCTCTTCTAAGTGACCCATAAAATCCTTGGCTTTATGGGCGTTTACGTGGCGGTTTGGGAGGCCAATTTCGCGTGAACCCCTTGTATCAGGCCGTCATGATGCGGTAAGCAACAACGTCGGCGGGATTACAACGAGTGACGACCGTCGACTCCACGGGGGAGGTGGGGCATGACACGGGCGCGAGTACCACGCCCACAGGAAGTGGCCGCCGCAAGGCGCGACCCCAGGTTGATCCGGGCGGTCACGGAGAGACACGACAACGCGTGGCGCACCAAGGGGGTGTGCCAAACTGTCGACCCCGAGACTTTCTTTCCGGTGCCGATGGCGCCTGCCGACGCGGCCGTCGGGCTGTGCGGGCGCTGCCCGGTCGCCGGCGCGTGCCTGGCCTGGGCCCTGAGCGTGGGCGACTGCCACGGCGTGTGGGGCGGCACGACCGCGCGAGAGCGGCGCGCGATGCTTGTCGCCTGGCGCACCCAGGTCCAGCCGGAGGAGCCCGCCAACCCGGCCGAGGACAGCGATGTCGTCGTGTCGGCGGGCGAGCTTGTCCCGGCGCCGCGCCGGCCGCTGCACCGATTCGAAGGCGCACCATTCGAAGGCGCATCGGAGCGGCCCCTGCTCAAAAGAGAGGCCGCCCGCGCGGTCGCCTGCTGAGCGCGGCGATCCGGCCGCCCTCTGGGCGCGGTCCGAGCCCATCCCGCCACGGACGGACTCGGACCGCTGCAGAATGGCTCTGTGATTGTTGAGACGCCACGCGGCGACGCGCGACTCGAGATATTCAAGCCCGCGGGCAGGGCCAGGGCCAAGTCGGTCGAGCGGGCGCGCTGCCTCGTGGCCATCGGGCACGGCGCGGGCGGAGACGTCGACGCGCCGGACATCGTGGCCGCGCGCGACGCCGCGCTCAAGGCCGGCGCCACGGTCGCGCTCGTCACCCAGCCCTACCGGGTGGCGGGCAAGCGGGCCCCGGCTCCGGCGCCCGCGCTGGACGAGGCCTGGCTCGCGGTCATGCGGGCGCTCCCGCCGCACGACAAGCTCATCGTGGGCGGGCGGTCCAGCGGGGCGCGGGTCGCGTGCCGCACGGCGCGGTCCGTCGGGGCGATCGGCGTGATCGCGCTGGCCTTCCCGCTGCACCCGCCGGGCAAGCCGCAAAACTCGCGGGATGGCGAGTTGCGCGAGTGCGGCGTGCCCACGCTGGTGATCAACGGCAGCGCCGATCCGTTCGGCGTGCCCGAGCCCGGGCCCGGCGTCGAGGTCATCGTGATCCCGGGCGCGCGGCATGACCTGCGCAAAGACTTGGACGCGGTCGCCGAGGCGGTCGGCTCATGGGTGACCAAGCGCACGTGAGCGGGGCCGGCCGGAATGTCATCGGCCGAATGGATGTTGCACGGCACATGGTGCGCACCCGCTCTCATGTCGAAGAGCTGCTCAATGCCCCCGACTGGCCCGCAGTCCAGCCCAATGACGACCTCCCCGCTCTGGGAGTCCCGCTCAAGCCGCTACCCTCGTCTGAGCGGAAGGCGGTCAAGCGGGTGACGAGCACAGAGCACGCCGACGAGCGGCGCCACCGGGCGGAGCGGCAATCTCGGTTCGAGCGAGACGCCATGCCGTTCGTCGATCAGCTATATGCGGCTGCCCTGCGCATGACACGCAACCCCGCCGACGCCGAGGATCTGGTGCAGGAGACGTTCCTCAAGGCGTTCGCCGCGTTCCACCAGTTTGAGGAGGGCACCAACCTCAAAGCCTGGCTCTATCGGATCCTCACCAACACGTTCATCAACTCATATCGCAAGAAGCAGCGCCAGCCGGTCCAGGCGCCCACCGAGGAGATCACCGACTGGCAGCTGGCCGAGGCGGAGTCGCACACGTCCTCCGGTCTGAAGTCGGCCGAGACGGAGGCGCTCGAGCGACTGCCGGACAGCGATGTGAAGGAAGCTTTGCAATCGTTGCCCGAGGAGTTCAGGCTCGCGGTCTACTTGGCCGATGTGGAGGGTTTTTCGTACAAGGAGGTTGCCGACATCATGGGCACGCCGATCGGCACGGTCATGTCGCGCCTGCACCGCGGTCGTCGCAATCTGCGCAAGGCCCTTGAGCGTTACGCCATCGAGCATGGCTTGACCCGGGAGGCCGCGGCATGACCAGCGCGCCACACGAGCACGAGCCTGAGCAAGCGCACGAGCAGCCACATGACGAAGTCGACTGCCGCGAGGTCCTGACCGAGGTATATCTCTATCTCGATCTCGAGTGTTCCAACGACCGCCGCCGTGTCATCAAGCAGCACCTCGACGAGTGCTCCCCCTGCCTGAGGGAATATGGCATCGAGCAGGAGGTCAAGGCGCTGGTGGCGCGCTGTTGCGGCCAGGAGCGAGCGCCGGCCGAGCTGCGGGCGCGCCTGCGCGCCAAGCTGACGGAGCTTGTCGTCGAGGTGGAGGTCAGCAGCCGAGAGCCCGGCTGAGGAGAGCTTCTTGAAGTAAGCCGCGAGCCAGGTTGGAGCCCGCGCGCGAGTGCCGCCGTGGTTGGATACAGGCGGTGCCGTGACGTTAACGAGAGAGGACCGGCTATGGCCGAGGAGATTCGTGCCGAGATGGTGGCCAACGTCTGGAAGGTCGTCGCCGCTGAGGGCGACAACGTCGATGACGGCGACACCCTGGTCATCCTGGAGTCGATGAAGATGGAGATCCCGGTCATCGCCGAGACCGCCGGTGTGCTCAAGGAGCTCGCGGTGAACGAGGGCGATGTGGTCCAAGAGGGCGACCTGATCGCGGTCATCGAGTGATCGCTGGATGACCGTCCGGGAGGCGCGGGAGGCCGACTTCGCCGCGATCGGCGCGCTCACAGTGGCCGCCTATCGCGGTGACGGGCAGACCCACCCGGACCACCCCTACGAGTCGGTGCTGTCCAATGTGGCCGGTCGCTCGTCGGCGGGCACGCTGCTGGTGTGCACGTCTACCGGGAGCGAAGTCCTGGGCGCGGTCCTGTTCGTGTTGCCGGGGAGCCCATACGCGGAGGTGTCGCGCGCGGGCGAGGCCGAGTTTCGCATGCTCGCCGTCGCGCCCTCCGCGCAGCGGCGCGGTGTCGGCGAAGCGCTGGTGCTGGCGTGTCTTGAGCGAGCGCGGGGGCTCGGGTGCCACGCGGTCGCGATCTGCGTGCGCGACTTCGCCAAGGACGCGCAGCGGCTCTACCAGCGGCTCGGTTTCACCCGCGACCCCTCACGGGACTGGAATCCCATGGCGGGCGTGGTGCTGCTCTGCCTGCGCTATGACTTGAGCCCCAGCAGTTCGTAGGCCGTCGTGAGCGCGGCGTGGTGCCGCTCCTGCTCGGTGTAGTCGGGCTCGGGCAGCAGCATCGACGAGGCGTGCAGGCCAAACAGGGCCAGGCCCACGTGCATGCGCTCGACCGCGTCGGCCCCGGCCCCGGAGAGCATGTCGATCATCTTCTGCAGGCTCTCGCGCATCTTGGCGGCGCTCGGCATGTTTTTCATGGATGTCTGGTTTTGCTGGTAAAACTTCATGATCTTGAAGTGTTGGCTGACGGCCAGATTGTCCATGTATCTGTGTATGAACTCGCGCCGGAACTCCGGCGAAAGCTTCTGCTGCTGAGCCCAGGCGATCAGCGCGTCCATGCGCTCGATGTGGTCGGCGGTCAGCGACTCGAGGATCTCTTCCTTGCTCTTGAAGTGGTAGTAGAGCGCGGCCTTCGTGACACCGAGTCGCTCGGCGATCTCGCGCAGCGAGGTCTTGTCGTAGCCATGGTCGCTGAACAGCTCGAGCGCGACGGCCTGGATGCGGCCACGGGTGTCCTCCCGCGGAACCGCGGTTGTGGCATCCGTCATGGTCGCTACTCCTCTTTTTTACTTGACGGCCGGTTAGTAGCCAGCTTACCGTACGGCTAGTAAGTGCGCCAGCCGGTCTTTGTCAAGGGGGAGCCTACCGATGACCGCAGTTGCCCAATCCACAATCGAGCCCGAGCCCCAGGTGCGTCGCAACAACCTCAATATCGTCCTGCCGGGCCTGATGCTGGCGATGATGCTGGCGATGCTCGACAACATGATCGTGGGCACGGCCATGCCCAAGATCGTGGGGGAGCTGGGCGGGCTGTCCAAACTCTCGTGGGTCGTGACCGCATACGTGCTGGGCACGACCGTCTCCACGCCGATCTGGGGCAAGCTTGGCGACCTCTACGGGCGCAAACGCGTGTTCATCACGTCGATCTTCCTGTTCCTCTTCGGCTCGATGCTGTCGGGCGCGGCCGGGGAGTTCGCGTTCCTCAACGACCACATCAGCCCGATGAGCCAGCTCATCTTCTTCCGCGCGTTCCAGGGTCTGGGCGCGGGTGGCCTGATGGTCGGCGCGTTCGCCCTGCTCGGCGACCTCGTCCCGCCCCGCGAGCGCGGCAAATACCAGGGCCTCATGGGCGGCATCATGGCGCTGTCGATGATCGCCGGCCCGCTGGTCGGCGGGCTCATCACCGACCACGCGACCTGGCGCTGGATCTTCTACATGAACATCCCGCTGGGCGGCGCCGGCCTGTTCATCCTGGCCACGTTCCTGCACCTGCCGCGCAAGCGCACCGAGCACAAGATTGACTGGCTGGGCGCGGGCCTGCTCGCTGTGGGCATCACCGCGATCGTGCTCATCACCACATGGGGCGGCAAGGACTACGGCTGGACCAGCGGCACGATCATCGGGCTTGGCGTGCTTGGCGCGGTGTCCCTGGCCGCGTTCGTGGCCGTGCAGCGGCGCGTGCCGGAGCCGATCCTGCCCCTGCAGCTGTTCAAGAACAGAAACTTCAGCATCGTCAGCGGGATCGGGTTCCTGCTGGGCTTCGGGCTGTTCGGCTCGGTGTCGTTCCTCCCGCTATACATGCAGACCGTGCAGGGCGCCTCGGCCACCAACAGCGGGCTGTTGCTGCTGCCCATGATGCTCGGCGTGATGACGACGTCCATGGTGATCGGGCGGGTGATCACCAAGACCGGCCGCTACCGCATCTTCCCGATCATCGGCGGCGTCGTGATGCTCATCGCGATGCTCCTGCTCAGCCGGCTCGACGTCAACACCAGCAAGTTCGAGTCCACGATCTACATGGTGATCCTGGGTCTGGGCATGGGCTTCCTGATGCAGACCACCCTGCTCATCTCGCAAAACAGTGTCCAGATGAAGGATCTGGGCGTGGCCAGCTCGACCGCGACGTTCGCCCGCTCCATCGGCGGATCGTTCGGCGTGGCCCTGTTCGGCGCGGTGTTCACCGACCGCATGAAGGAAGACATCACCGCCAACGTCGGCCCGCAGGCCGCCGCGATGGTCGACCAGGCGGGCGGCAACTTCCAGCCGGGGCAGCTCGAAGCGCTCGCGCCGCAGGTGAAATACGGCCTGCTGCACGCCATCGCCTATGGCATGTCGGGCCTGTTCATGTGGGCCATCGCCTTCGCCGTCCTCGTGCCCGTGCTCGCCTGGTTTATCCGGGAGGTACCGCTGCGCACCACCAACGACGAGGCGGCCCTGCAGCCCGTCGAGTAAGACTGGCCGCGCACAAAGCCAGCGAGCGCCGGACTCCCGCCTGAGTCCGGCGCTCGCGTCATCATGTACTGATGACCAGACGTGCGACCGTGTTGGTGTCGGGCGCCCCAGGCGCGGGCAAGACCACCCTGGCCCGGCCGCTGGCCGAGGCGCTGGGCTTTGCCCTGCTGTCCAAAGACGACATCAAGGAAACCCTGCACGACGCGCTGGCCCTGCCGGTGGGCGACCTCGCGTGGTCCCGCCGGATCGGCGGCGCGTCGATGGAATTGTTGTGGGCCTTGGCTTCCCGGTGCCCGCAGGTCGTGCTGGAGGCGCCGTTTCGGCCGCACGGCCCAAACGAACGCCTCCGGTTCCCCGGTCTTGCCCGCCCCATCGTCGAGGTCTACTGCGAATGCCCGCCCGCCATATGCGCGCAGCGCTACGCCCAGCGGTCGGCGCACTCCCACGCCACGCACGTCATCAAGTCGCTGTCGCCCGAGATGCTCGCCGAGTTTAACGGCCCCGTGGGCGTCGGCCCGGTCATCCCCGTCGACACCACCCGCCCCGTCGACATCCCGGCCCTGACCACCACCGTCCAGGCCTTCCTACGGCATGAGGGTCAGTCTCCGGTCTGATCGTGCCGGGAAATCCGCTCTTGCCGGAGCAGAGGGATCAATCTTGCCACCGTCTCGAAATCGGCATCTTCGTGGAGCACGGTGAGCTTGAGCCGGAAGGCGTGCGCGGACTGGATCCGCGCACGTGACGGCGGAGTGACTCTCGTCAGGACGGGATGGTCACGGTCAGTGCCGCGCTCAGGGCGCCGGGCTGGTTTTCGCGGTCCCACGCCTGGACGGTAAGGCTGTGCGTGCTGCCCGGATCCACCGCGCACTCGTGGTTGACCAGGCGATCGATCGTGAAG
>JBIOYB010000580.1:0-13287 GCA_044869915.1 Allorhizocola sp. | reverse complement strand
GCACCAGCGAAGCAGCACAGCTTGGCACCTGGCAGGAGGCCTCACGGTGGGAAGCAAAGGCAAAGACCGGCCGGGCAGTACCGGTGCCGCCGGCGTGCACCAGCGCCCGGCGGCACCGCAACCCGATCCGCCTGCCGATGGCGTGTGGGCATGGCCGGCCCGCCTGATTCCCACCGAGCTGCCAGAGGGCGACGAGCTGCTGCTCATCGTGGCGTTGCAGCCGCCGACGGGCGGCGTGCTACGGAACCCGGCGGCCGTGCCGCTGCTGCCGGACCTGTATGAGTTCGCGATGTGGGACGCCGACCACTTGCCGATCCCGCATTCGCGCAACACCGTGGTCCGCCGCGGCAAGGCAAGCCTGGTTTTGCGGATCAATGGGCAGACATGGGGTTCGTGCTCCGCTCCGCCCGGCCCGCAGTGGGCCAGCGCCACCAGCTGCCTGGTCGGCGTCGCCGACGGCATCAGCCACCTGCGAGGCGGTAAAGCCGCACACGCCTTCACCGAAAGGCTTGCCCGCCAGCAAGCCGTCATCGTCAGCGCCCGCATCGACGGGCCACCATTCACTATCCACATCGGACGCATCGCCGTTGTACGCGAAACCCGTGTCACCACTGAGGAATAGGCAGGAGCACATGAACCTTTCACGGCGCGGCTTAGCCGCCCTCACCGTCGCCATCCTTGCCGCCACGGCAGGCTGCCAAGGATCGAGCCTGGCCCCACCGGCACCGCCGGCCGACATCACCATCGGGTTGCTGCTGCCGATGACCGGGCCGTACAAGGCCATCGGCGATGACATGAAACGCGGATGGGATCTCTACATCAAGAAGTCCGGCGGAACACTGGGCGGCCATAAGATCAACGTGGTCGTCGCCGATGAAGGCGACGGGCGTTCGGCCGCCCGGTCGGCTATCGACAAGCTGCTCAAATCCGACCAGGCGACGGTGATCGTCGGCACCGCCAACGCCGACGCCGTCGAAACCATCGCCGGGCCGGTCACACAGGCGCAGGTGCCGTTCATCGGAGTGGGCGGACGGCCCTCGACCCTGTCGGACCTGACCTACATTTGGCACACGTCGTTTCAGTCCACCGACTACGGCAAGGCGATCGGCGGGCATCTTGCCGCGACCGCGGGCGGGCCGGTGTACGTGATCGGCCCGGACTACCGCGGTGGCCACGACCAGATCGAAGGCTTCGTCAACGCGTTCACCGCCGCAGGCGGCACCCTGGCCAACCCCGGCGGCCAGCCCGCCTACACCCCGTGGCCGGCCACCGACAACTACGCGCCATGGCTTGCCAAAATCAAAGACGTCAACGGCGGCAAAGGTCCTGCCGCGGTCTACACCTTCGCCGCCGGTGCGCCAGCTGTCGCGTTCGTCAAGCAATACCGCGAGTTCGGCCTCGGCACGATTCCGCTGTACGGCGCCGGGTTCCTCACCGAAGGCGCGGTGCTGCAGGCGCAAGCCGCTGCCGCCGACGGCATCCACACCTGCGCCCCGTACTCGCCCGACCTGGACAACACCATGAACAAGACCTTCGCCGCCGACATCGTGCGCGAATACCAGACCCCGCCAAACATTTACCACGTCACCAGCTTCGACGCCGCCGCGTTGCTGGATGCCGCGCTGAAACTGGCCGGCCCCACCGTGACCGCGCAGCAGCTCAACACCGCGATCGCGAAACTGTCCACAGTGGACAGCCCGCGCGGCACGTGGACTCTGTCGCCGTCCACCCACACCCCGGTGCAGCCGTGGTATCTGCGCAAGGTGCAGCCGTCCGGGGCCGGGCGCGCCAATGTGGTGGTGCGCGAACTCGGCACGTTCGGCGGCTAAGGGCCGCCCATGTACGGCGATGTGGTGCTGGCCGTAGACGGGGTGGCTTTCGGCTTGGTGCTGTTCATGGTGGCGGCCGGGTTCACGGTGAGTTTCGGCGCGGCCGGGGTGCTCAACTTCGCCCACGGCGCCATCTTCCTGTGCGGCGGCTACGCCGCGGCGTCGCTTACCGACGGGACGTGGACCGGCTTGATCGCCGCCGTCGGGGCCAGTGCGGCAGCCGGAGCCGGTCTCGGCCTGGCCCTGGCCGGGCTCCTGGTGCTGGTGCGCCCGGGGGTGGATCAGGCGCTGGCCACCATCGGCGTGGCCACCATCGCCGGGTTCACGCTGACCTGGGCCTTCGGCGCGCAGCCCCTGCAGGTGCGGCTGCCACACCAGCTGACCGGATCACTGTCGCTGCTGGGCAGAGACTATCCGCTGTACCGGCTGTGGCTGGTCGCGGTGACGGCGTTGCTGGGCGTCGGGCTCGTCGTGCTACTGCACCACACGAAGGCGGGGCTGCTGGTGCGTGCCGGTGCCAATGACTCGCGTCTGCTCAGCCTGCACGGAGTCGAGCCGAAAAAGGTGATGGTGGCGGTGGTCATTGCCTCGTCGGTGCTGGCCGCGGTGACGGGGGTGTGCGCGGCCGGGCTGTGGCCGCCCGCGCCGGGCACCGACCACCGGATCATGTTGCTGTCCATCGTGGTCGCTGTTGCCGGTGGCACTGGATCGGTGCGCGGCGCCATGGTGTGCGCGCTCGTGGTGGGCCAGATGCTCACCACCGGGGTGGCGTGGTGGCCGTCAGCCGCGCCCATGCTGCCTTATGTCTTGTTGCTGCTGGCGCTTGCGGCCACGGCATGGGCAAGGCACCGGCAGCCGGGAAGGCTGCGGCCATGACCCCGCCACGGCTCGCGCGGCTTGCCGGTGTGGCTGCCGGTATCGCTGTCGCCGCGGTCCTGCCCTGGATGTTCAGCAGTTACGTGATGGGTGTGCTGTCCTACGCGCTGACCGTCGGTGTGGTGGCGTGCAGCGCCCATCTGCTCACGCATGCCGCGGGCCAGCCCACGCTGGGCCAGGGACTGTACTTCGGCACCGGCGCATATGCGGCGGTTGTTGCGGCACAAGTATTTTCGCCGCACGCCGTGGTGGGGATTGGCGCTGCCATTGCCGCCTCGATGCTCGTCGCCGCAGTGGCCGGTACGCTGGTGCGCCGGCTGCGCGGGATGACATTCCTGCTGGCGACGCTGATGCTCGGTGAACTTGGCCGGATAGCCGCCGAACGGCTGATCCCGCACGCGGCCCAAACGGCGCCACCGGTCACGTTCACCCCGCTGGCCGGGCCGACCACCAGTGACGGTCACCTCTACTGGTACACGCTGGCCTGCGCCGTGCTGCTGATCGCGGTGACCTATGTGCTCACCTCGTCGCGGCTGGGCGCCCGGCTTTCCGGCCTGGCCGGCAACGAGAGGCGGCTGGCGTCAGCGGGCTTCTCCGGCGACGCCACCCTGTGGGCCGGATACGTTGCCGCGGCGGGCATCGCCGGTGCGGCCGGGGCGATGCTGGCCGCCACGCGCCGCTTCGCCGCACCGGCCGACCTCGGCTTCGAGATCTCCTCAGTGGCGCTCATCGCCGCGATCATCGGCGGCAAAAGCCCGGTGGCCGCCGCCGCAGCCGCGGCCGGGCTGATCCTGCTGCGCGATCTGGCCGGCAACGAGTTCACCGGATACAGCCCGCTCGTGCTCGGCATCGCCTTCCTCGCCGTTGCCCTGCTGCGCAGCGGGAACCTGCCAGGACGCAAGGAGCCGACATGACCATACTGCTTGAGGTTGCCGGTGTGTGCGTCCGCGCGGCAGGTGTAGCGATCCTGCGCGGCGTCACCTTCACCGTGCAGCCAGGCCAGCGCATCGCCATCACCGGAGTCAACGGTGCGGGCAAAACCACGCTGCTGCATGTGATCGCGGGCAACATGGCACCGGCCGCGGGCCGGATCCGGCTGGCCGGAACCGACATCACCGGGTGGCCGGCCCACCGCATCGCCCAGCGCGGCATATCCCGCACCTGGCAACACCCAACGCTGATCGGTGAGATGACCACCATGGCCAATGTCGTTTTGAGCACGCGCGGGCCGGCTCGCGCGCAGCGCGCCGCGGCGCTGCTGGAAGCGCACGGCCTGTCCGCGTACGCCCGTACGCCGGCCGGGCAGCTGCCCTACGGCATCGCCCGGCGGGCCGAAATCGTAGCCGCGATCGCCGCCGAACCCGTGCTGTTGCTGCTCGATGAACCGAGCGCGGGCCTGTCCGGTGACGACATCGCGGCCCTGGCCGGCCAGCTGGCCCGCCTGCCCGCCACCACCGCCATCCTGATGACCGAACACAACCGCGACTTCACCGACGCGGTCGCCGAAACACGCCACATACTGCACGAGGGACGGTTCACACCAGCGTCCACACCGCACCAGAAGGCGGCCGGAAACCTGTCACCGCCGCGTCTTGCGGCATCCAGAACAACCGGGTGCGTGGTACTGCGGGCCGAACAAATCAGCGCCGCCCACGGGACACACGACGTCCTCAAAGGACTTGACCTCACGGTTGACGCAGGCGGTGTCGCCGTCATCAGCGGCGCCAACGGTGCGGGCAAAACCACGCTGCTCAACGTTCTGGCCGGACTGCACCCCCTCACCCCGCCGGGCCGGATCAGCCTGCACGGAGCACACCTGCCGCCGGAATCGGCGGCCCGCCGGGCCCGCCGCGGCATCGCCTACGTCCCGCAAGACCGGCGCGTGTTCGCGCAGCTGTCCGTGGCCGACAACCTCATCCTCG
Source organism: Allorhizocola sp. (assembly GCA_044869915.1). Lineage (GTDB taxonomy): Bacteria > Actinomycetota > Actinomycetes > Mycobacteriales > Micromonosporaceae > Allorhizocola. Next base: position 8,660 of record JBIOYB010000580.1, on the reverse strand, counting down.
CCCGCGCGCACGAGCATCCCGCGCTGACCCCGCCGGCGCCTTGGCGAGCCATGCAGCGGGCCGGCACGCTATCTGGCGGGGAACAGCAACTGCTGTCGCTCACCCGGGCGTTGCAGCGCACGCCGGCGCTCCTGCTGCTCGACGAACCCTTCGAAGGCCTGGCCGACGGCGCCGCAGAGCACCTCTGCCACGAGATCGCGCGGCTTGCCGAAAACGGCACCGCCATCGTGCTCACCGGCCACCACCCACCGCACCTGGCCCCAGCCATCACCCAGCGGCACCGCCTTGTCGGCGGCCACCTCACCCCAGAAACATAACGCCACTACATTGTAATTCTGATAAAGTCTTGACTTTATCGGCGTGGGCGGTGACGATCGGAAGAGTCCCGCACGCTCACGCTCGAACCCCAGCCACGGCACCGCCGGTGCCGTGCCAGACGCGCACCGGAGGCGAGAACACCAATGCTTGACCAGACACTGTCCACCCGAGACGGCATCACCTCACCCCGCGTGCGGGGCAACACCTTCCCCGCCGGTGCCCGGCACCAGCGGCACGTTGCACTCCGCCGTCATCCAGTGTCGGCAATGCTGGGCAGGCTCGGCGTCGTGCTTGCCGCGATGGCGCTGGCCGCCGCGTGCGGGCCAGCCAAACCGCAACCGCACCAGACTTCACCCTCGGCCGCCCCCGCCACCCCGGCCGCGGTGTCCCCGTCGCCAGCGGCCGGCGCGGGGGCGGCCACCGCCCTAGACGCCTACCGGCAAATGTGGAAGGCCTACCTCGCCGCGATCAAGATCCCCGATCCGTCCTATCCCGACCTGGCGAAATACGCGCAAGGTGATGCCCTGAAAGTCTTCACCGACGGCCTGACCCGGGTACAAGACCAGGGACTGGTCGGCGCCGGCGAGGTGACGATCAACCCGTCGGTGGTCGCTTCGATGCCGAACGCGACCCCACCCACCGCAGACATCGCCGACTGCGCCGACACCACCAACACCCGGCTGGCCAAGAAAGACGGGTCGGCCTATCAGGACACCCCAGGCGGCAAACGCAAGGTGACGGCCAAAGCCGCACAGCAGGCCGACGGGTCCTGGAAGGTGTCGGCCCTCGCCGTCCACGACGTAGGAAGCTGCTGACGTGAGGAAGCCACCATGCCCACCACCGCACTCAAAGCCTTGCACCGCCTCGTTTCAATCGCCGGTGTGGTCGCAGTCCTGCTGGCTGTCACCGCGGCCCGCGCGCAAGCCGACGTTCTCGACCCGGTCAACTGCCAAACCCATCCCACCAACCCGCAGTGCGTCATCGTCATCGGCACCCCTGGCAGCGGCACTGGTGGCGGCGGCTCGAGCACCGTGAACTGCCGCGACGGGTTCGGCCGGGCGGTGCCGTGCTACATCCCCGGCAAAGGCTGGCTCGGCGACGCCTACTGCTATTACCAGCGCGCCGAAGGCGCGGAACTTGCCGCCGCAGAGGCTCTGGGCGGCAAGGTGTCGCCACCTGCCTACTGGTATGTCGGCGCCTGCGGTGACGCGACCACGGGCTTCTTCCCGCCGTCGATGACCACCTTCCGCGCGTACAGCACCAACCCTGGGGTCACCTTGCTGGCGCAGGCCGCGATCCGCGGCCTCGGGATGCCCGCCCCGCAGATTCTGGTCAACCCGGCGCCGCCCGCACCGCAGGTGGTTTTCGTGCCGACATGGCTGCGTATCGACCCGGTGGCCTTCACAGCGCGTACCGCGACCGCGAGCCTTAACGGCCTGTCTGTGACCGCGGTGGCCACACCTACCAATGTCATCTGGACCACCGGCGACGGCGGGCGCGTGGTCTGCGGCGCCGGCACGGCCTGGGCACCAGGCACCGACCCGGCGGCCAGCTCACCGGACTGCGGGCACACCTACACCGAACCGTCACGGTCTTCACCCGGCGGCACCTATTCGCTAACGGCGACCATCACCTGGCAGGTGACCTGGAGTGGCGGCGGATCGTCAGGAACCGAGCCGGCCCTGACATCCGCGGCCACATCGGCGGTCCGCGTCGTGGAAGCCGGCGCAGTCAACACCAGATAAGCCCCACCGATCAACGCCGCCTGATAGGCGTGACTCGATAAGCGAAGGACACTCCTGATGGACACCTCCCTTGCCACCCGCAACTCCACTTCGGCTACCCAACGTGCCAGTACCGTCACTCCTGGTGCGCGGACGCGGCGGTCGCCGGCCCGGCTGTTTGGCGGCGCCGCGCTGGCCCTGACCGGCGCGCTGGTGTTCGCCGTGGTGGGGTTGCGGGTCAGCCCCGCGGTCGAGGTGCTGGCTGTTACCCGCCCGGTAGCCGCCGGGGCGGTGCTGTCCGATGCGGACCTGTCGACCGTAAAGATCGTGCCCGACCCGGCGATGCAAGTGTTCACCGCGAACCAGAAGTCCGCCGTGGTGGGCAAGACCGCTGCCGTGCCGCTGGTGGCCGGGACGCTGCTGACGGCCGGGCAGCTGGGCGCCGCCGTCGATCCACCGGCGGGCCAGTCGGTGATTGCAGTCGGGCTCAAAACAGGCCGCGCCCCGGCTGATCTGACAGCCGGCGCCCAGGTGCTGGTGGTGATCGTGGCCAACAACGGCAGCAACACCGGCTCTGGCGCGCCGCCACCGGTGCAGGCCCAAGCGGTGGTGCGGGCGGTCGCCCCGGCCGACAACGCCGGAATCGTGGTGGTCACCGTCCAGCTGGCCGCCGAGGCGGCCGTGCGGATCGTGTCCGCACCCGGTGAGGTCTCGCTGGTCATGCTCGGTGCGGGGCGGTGACCGGGCATGCTGATAGCCGTTGGCTCGTTCAAGGGTTCGCCGGGCGTCACCAGTTTCGCGCTCGCCTTGGCGGTGCGGTGGCCGGCGGCCGGGCCGGCACCGGTCGTGGTGGAGGTTGACCCGTCCGGCGGGGACATCAGCACCCGCTGGCAGACCCACGACGAACCCGGCCTGGCCGCGATGGCCATGGCGGCACAGGCTAGCCCGTTGACCGATGTGTCGGCGTGGGCGCACCGCCTGGGCATCGCCGCCGACGTCGTGGTGGCCCCGCCAGGCGCCGCCGCCGCGGTGACCGTGACCGAGCTGTGCACCCGCGCCCCACACGCCTTGGCGCAGCTGGCGCAACGCCGTCCGGTGCTGGCCGACCTCGGCCGACTCGACAGCGGGCACCCAGGACTGTCGCTTTTGGACAATGCCAGCGAACTGCTTGTCATGGCTCACCTGACCGCCGAAGGCGTGCGGCACCTGCGCACCCGCGTCACCGAGGTTGCCGCACGATGCCGGGTGCGGCTCGTGCTGACCGGACGCCCCGGCCTGCCACCCGACGAGGTCGCCGGCTACCTGGGCGTACCCGTCGCCGCCATCGTCGAACCGGACCAGGCCAGCCTCGATGTCCTGGCCGCACGCGCGAAGCGGTCGATGGGCTGGACCAAACGGCCACTGCTGACCGCCGCGCGAACAGTAACGCTGGGCTATCCGTTAGCCGCTGCCCGGCCCGACCTGCGCGTACCTACTCAAGTACCCGGCATCGCGGTGGAGGTATAAGCGTGACGAGCCCAGGGTTTACCAGCAGCCAGCTGCGTGAGCAGCTCTACGCCGACGTCAACGAGGCGCTCAAAGACGCCGCCCGCCGCGGCGCGCTCAATGGTGACCGCCCTGCCGCAGTTACCGCCCTGATTTCGCAGGCGTTGCAGCAACACAAACTCGCTGCGATGGCGAACGGCCGGGCGCCGATGGAACCCGAACTGGAAACGCTGCTGGCCCGCAGCCTGTTCGATGCGTTCACTGGCCTGGGCGATCTGCAGGCCCTCATCGACGACCCAGACGTGGAAAACATCTCCGTCAATGGCTGCGACAACGTGTGGGTCACCTACGCAGGCAACAAGAAGGTGCGGGTCGGCCCGGTCGCGTCCAGCGACGACGAGCTAGTGGTGATGCTGCAGAAGGTCGCCGCCTCCATCGGGGCGCAGGAACGCCGCTTCGACCCGGGTATGCCCAAACTCGATCTGCGGCTGCCCGGCGGGGCACGGTTGATCGCGGTGCAGCAGGTCACCGAGCGTCCCAGCATCTCGATTCGCCGTCATCGGTTCAAGCACGTCGGCCTGCCCGACCTGGTCGCGCTGGGGACGTTGACACCCCAACTGGCCCAGCTACTTGGGGCCATGGTCGCTGCCCGGCTCAACCTCATCATCTCCGGCGGTATGGGCACCGGGAAAACCACGTTGCTGCGGGCTTTGGCGCGCTGCATCGACCCGGCCGAGCGGCTGATCACCATTGAGGACCCGTACGAACTTGCCCTGGACGGGGACCCGCAGCATCCGGATGTGGTGGCTATGCAGCCGCGCGAACCCAACGTCGAAGGCCAGGGCGGTATCGACATGGTGGCGCTGGTGCGGTGGGCCACCCGCATGACCCCCGACCGCGTGTTCGTCGGCGAAGTCCGCGGCGCCGAAGTCATCCCGCTATTGAACGCCTTCAACCAGGGCACAGACGGCAGCTTCAGCACGATACATGCCTCCACGACCGGGGAGGCGTTCAAAAAGATCGCCGCGTACGCACGGCAGTCCGAACAGCAACTCCCGTTTGACGTCACCGCGGCGCTGATCGCCGGCGGGGTGGACATCGTCATCCAGCTCGGCCGGGCCGCCGATGGCACCCGGATCGTCACCGGCATCCGGGAAGTCGTGGGCGCCGAGGGGATCCAGGTCCGCTCCAACGAAATCTTCCGCCCCGGCAGCGACAAACGCGCCACACCGGCCAACCGGTTTTCCGACGCGATGACCGACCGGTTCCTCGACGCCGGGTTCGACCCGGCCGGCCTGATGGCAGGTGGCCGATGATTGCCGTGTATGTCCTGTGTGGGCTGTCGTCCGGTACCGGCGTGTGGCTGATGTTCGCCGGTGCCCGCCGCATCGAACGTCCGGAACCCTTGCGGCGGTTGCGGTCGCTGCTTGCGGGCACGGCCCGGTGGCGGCTGCTGGCCGTGGCCGCGGCGGTGCTGACCACCGCGGTGGTGACCCGGTGGCCGGTGGCCGCCGCGCTCGCCGGCCTGTTCGCCTGGGCCGCACCAGGGCTACTGGGCGGCAACCGGGCCGAACAGGCGGCGCAGGCCAAACTCGAGGCCATCGCCTCGTGGGCGGAAACGTTGCGGGGCAAGCTTCGCGCCTACGCCGGGATCGAGCAGGCCATCCGCGAATCAGCCGACATGGCCCGCCCGCCGATCCACGCCCACACCACCGCCATGTCCGTGGCGCTGTCGGCCGGGGTGCGCCTGCCGCAGGCCTTGAGCGCGTTCAAACACGACGTCGACCATCACGCCGCCGACCTGGTTTCCACCAGCCTGCGGATTGCCGCGTCTAAGCATTCCGGCAAGCTGGCCGCACAACTGGGATGGCTCGCGCACGCCGTGCGGGAACGTGTTGCCGCACGGCAGCGCATCGAAACCTCACGCGCGGAAAGCCAATCGTCGGCCCGCATCGTGGTCATCATCGTCGTGGTCGTGGCTGCCGGCCTGTTCGTGTTCAACCGGCCGATGCTGTCGGCCTACGACAGTGCCGGCGGTGAGGCGGTGCTGCTGATCGTCGCCGGGATCTGGACGCTGGCCACCGTCTACCTGCAGCAGCTGACCCGCCTGCCAGAACAGGAGCGGGTGCTGCGCGACGACCCGGAACCGGAACACTCCCCGGCGAGCCGGCCATGAACGCCATTTCGGTGATGGCGATGGCGGGCCTGGCCGCCGGAACCGGCGTGGCCTTGATCTACTCCGGGCTGCGCCCGCCGCGCCCGGCGCTGGCCCAGCTGCTCGACGGGTTGGCCCACGCCGCCCCAGCGCCGGTTCCGGCCCGGCGCCGGCTGGACATCGCGCTGGCCGCGCCGCTGTCGCGGCTAGGGTTTCCCCGCCAGCGCACCCGCCAGGACCTCGACATCCTCGACCGGGACCCGGCCGAATACCTTGCCCAGCAAGTGGTTGCCGCCATTGCCGGGACGCTGCTGTTCGGGCTGGCGCCGATGGTGTGGGGGCTGTCCGGCCAGCTGCCGCTGTGGCTGGCAGCGGGCGGCGCCTTGCTGGCGGCGCGGTTCATGGCCCGCCGCATGCACCTGGCCGCCGCAACGCGCCGCGAGCAGATGCGCGACACCCTATCCACCCTGCTGGATCTGGCTGGCGGGATCCTGGCTGGCGGCGCCGGCGTCGAGCAAGCCCTGGACGAAACCATGCAGGAGCTGTCCGGATGGGCCGCGGCACGTATCCGCCGCGAGCTGTTCGCCGCAGCGCAAACCCGTGGCCGGCAACGCATCCGCTCCTGGACCGCTCTGGCAGACCTCGGCTCCGCCATCGGCGTCGACGAACTAGCCGAACTCGCCGCCGCGATCGAGCAAGCCGCCTCCGGATCGCCGGTCGCCGAGGTCATGTCCACCGTCGCCCACACCCTGCGCGCCCGGATCACTGCCGATATGGAACGCGCCGCCAACGCCCGCTCCGCCCAAATGTCCATCCCCATCATGCTCTACGGCGTCGGCTACTTGATCTTCTTGCTCTACGCGGCCATGCACGCCATTTCCGTTGGCATGAACCAATAACACCACCTATTTGGAGGACCACCATGTTTACTGCTGCGGCGCAACGTCTGGCCGCCTCGATGACGGCCCGGCTCAGTTTCGTCCGCCGCCGCCCTGATCGCGGTGCGCAGACGGTGGACATCATGATGTGGGTCGGGGTGTTCCTGGCCGTGATCCTGATTGTCGGCGCGGCCTTCCGCGATGACGTGCGGGACTTTTTCAACGCCCTCGTTTACGACATCGGTTTCTAGCCATGCACCGCCACAAGCCCGGCACCGTCCACACCCGGCGGCGCCACGGCGACCGTACAGGCCGCGGTGACCGTGGCGCGGCCACCGTCGAAGTCGCCGGGAACCTGGCCCTAATGCTGCTGACTGTGTCGGTAGGGGTACAGGTGGCCGCGTGGGGCCTGGCCGCGCTCGGCGCCCACTACAGCGCCAACCAGGCCGCCAACACCGCACGCCTGCACGGATCCAGCGCCGCCGCCGGGCAGGCAGACGGCTACACCATGCTCACCTCCGCGGTCGGCACCGCACTGCGCGACCCACAAGTGACCGTCACCCGCAGCGCCACCACCGCCACCGCGACCGTCACCGGACGCGCGGCAAGCATCATCCCCGGCATCAGCCCGCCGGTCACCATCACCGTCCACGTCCCTGTGGAAAGACTCGGCTGAAACTAGCGCCCGCCCGTGAAACCTAAACCCCCTGTCAACACTTAACTTGAGGCAGGTGCCACTTTGTCCATGCACAGTCTTGCGCGTCAGCGCCTTCACCGGCGCCGCCTTCTTCCCTGCGGCGGCGATGGTGGCTCGATCACCGTGGAGCTGGCCGGGTTTGTGCTGCCCGCAATGGTGCTGGCCATCGTCATCTCCGCCGGCCTGTTCAACCTGGCGGTGTCACGGCTGGACCTGGAGTTCACCGCGGCAGCCGCGGCACGTGCCGCCTCGCTACAGCGAACCCCAGCCGCCGCAGCGACAGCGGCACACGATGCCGCCACCACCGACCTGGCCGCACGCGCGATCACCTGCGCCGACCTAACCGTCGCCACCGATGTCAGCCGCTGGCAACGCGGCGGATCAGTCACCGTGAGCATCGGCTGCACCGTGAGCATGCAACGCCTGGCCGGTATCAGCGGCATACCGGGCAGCTACACCAGAACCTCGACCGCCACCGCACCCCTTGAGACATACCGCGGGATCCAAACATGAACCAGCACAACAGTCTTTGCCGCTGGATGTCCACATCGGAGCGTGGCTCCGGGACCTTGTTCGGGCTGTTCCTTGTCGTCGTGGTCATGGTCCTGGCTGGTGTCGTCGTCGAAGGCGGCAACCTGATGAGCATCCGCGGACACGCGACCAGCGTCGCGCAGCAGGCCGCCCGCGCCGGTGCCGACGAACTCGACCTCGACGCCTTGCGCACCACCGGAACCGTACAGCTCAACCCGGCCGCGGCCCAGGCCGCAGCCCTGGCCTACCTGGCCCAGATCGGAGCGACCGGCACAGCCACCGCCACCCCGGCCGAAATAAGCGTGACCGTGACCGTCACCAAACCCGGAATTCTCGTGCCAGTCCTGGGAATCGCCACCCACACCGTCCAGGCCACCGCCACCGCGGCCCCGCTGACCGGCTAACCGGCTAACCGCAAAGGAGCATGCGATGTTCGCCGTACTCGGCCGGCTGCTCATCCGCCTCGGCAGCGCCATCGCGCTGCTGACGATGCTGGCCGCCGTACCCGCCGGGCTGGCCATCTTCATCGGATGGCCGCTACCCGACCACATGCCCAGCAGCGACGAGCTGACCTCCTTTCTCACCCGAGGGATCGGCGACCACACCATCATCGACGGGCTTGCGATCCTGCTGTGGCTCGTCTGGGCGCTGTTCACCATGGCCGTCGGCGTCGAGGCAGCCGCAGCGATCCGTGGTGTGCAAGCCCCACGTCTACGCGGGCTCGGCCCCGTGCAGGGCCTGGCTTCCATCCTGGTCACCGGGCTGACCGCCAGCGTGATCGCCGGCAGCGCCCTGGTCCCGGCGACTGCCGCCACCATCTTCGGCCCGCCCACCGCGGCCACCGCCGCCTCCAGCCCGAGCACCGTCGTGCA
>JBIOYB010000579.1:0-19978 GCA_044869915.1 Allorhizocola sp. | reverse complement strand
CTGCGGCGGGTTGTCGGGGCGGGTGTGGCTCGGGGTGGTCGGTCGGGAACGTGCGTGATGGTGGCGTGTTCTGCGGCTGCGGTTGCGGTTGCGGCGGGTTGCGGTTGCGGCGGGGTGGCGGGGGCGGGTGTGGCTCGGGTGGTCGGTGGGGAACGTGTGTCATGGTGCTGTGTTTCTGCAGCTACGACGCGATGACAGTGACGAGCGCCGCTCAGGAAAGTCGGTCGGAAACGAGCGTCTTTTCAGAAACAGGTGTCGCGCCGCGCTCCCGCGCCCCCCACACGATGGCGGAAACAAGCGCCGCGCCGCCGGCGGCGACCATCGCCGCCCTGATCCCGGCGCCCTGGGCCACCGCGCCGAAGACCAGCGGGCCGATGCCCTGCATCGTCATCAAACCCATCGACAGCAGGCCAAACGCCTGGCCGCGGCCGGCTTCCGGGAGAGCGTCGAGAAATCTTTTCTGGATCCCCAGGGTGTATCCAAACCCGGCGCCGCAGAGCAGCAGCAGCCCACCGGCCAGGACCTGCGGCGGATCCAGCGCGAGCGCCATAGCCGGCCCGCCGAGCAGCGCGATCAGCGGGGCCACGAGCCGGGTGCGCGTCGCGGGCGCGACGAACCGGCCGATGACCAGGTTGCCGAGCAGCATCCCGGCCGGCATGCAGGCCATCAGCGTCCCGGCCGCGCCCGCCGGGAACCCGCGCAGCGCGCTGTAGGCCACGACCAGCGATTCGGCCCCCACGACGAACGCCGGCGGCAACCATTGGACCAGCAGCAGCCGGCGCGTCTCGCGGTCGGCCAGCAGCCGCGCGTTGACCACCCAGCTCTGGCGGACCGCCCCGCCCTCCTGGCCGGGCGGGACGGGTGGGATGGACGGCAGTCCGAAGTGGACGATCAGCGCGGCGATGGCGTGGCACGCGGCCGCCGCGAGCAGGGCGCGGCGCGGGCCGATGGCGCCGATGGCCAGCCCGCCGAACGCGAGCCCGACCACCTGGGCCGCGCCCGCCGCCATGCCGGAGACCGAACGGCCCAGCACATAGGCGTCGCCGGTGAGCACGTCCGCGATCACCCGGCTGGACGCGCCGCCGAAGACGGGCATGAGCGCGCCGATGGCCGCCACGATGGCCAGGCTCGCCCCGATCGGCATGGCGATGGCGGCCAGCGCGAGCGCGGCCGCGCACTCGAGCAGATAACCGCAGGCGATGAGCGGGCGCGGCCGGAGCCGGTCGGCCAGCGAGCCGAGCAGCATGCCGCCCAGCACCTGCGGCAGGAACCCGATCCCGAACGTGATCGCCGACAGCAGCGGCGAGCCGGTGAGCGTGTAGACGAGCACGGACAGGGCGACGATGCGCAGCGTGTCGGCGCCGATCGCGAGCGACCGGCTCACGAACAGGATCCGGAACGCCGGCACAGCGAACACCTCGGAATAAGTGGTCACACGATGAGGCTCGCCGTTACTGAGCGAGCGGGCGATTGTTTCGGCAATAGGCGTAAGGTCGGGGCGTGCTGAGGTTCGAGGTGAACGCCGACGACCTGCTGCGCACGCGGTTGGCTCTCGCCGCTGTTCGAGCTCGAAAACCTGCTGCGCCGCCTCGCGGGCTTCGACCACGGGCGCGGCGAAGGTCGAGCATCTTCGGCCCGCGTTCGAGGCCTTGCGCCCGCACACCGATCTCGACGCGCTCACCGCGCTGTTCGCGCCGCGCTACGGCCCGAGTTTCCTGGCACCGCCGCCGACCAGGGGCATGGCGCAGTCCATCGCCGACGACCTGCAGACCATGCGCGCCACGCCGCTGCCCGTCGCCCGTGCCGAGATCGCCGAGAGTCTGCGCCTGCGCCCGTGCTCCGACCCGGCCGTGCTGGCGATCCTCGACTCGCCGGAAGTGGTCGGGCGCCTGGCCGCGACGCTCGAGCGGGCCTGGCACGCGCTGCTCGCCGGGCAATGGCCGCGGCTGCGCGCGATCTGCGAGCACGATGTCGTGCACCGCTCGGGCGAGCTCGGCCGCTCCGGCTGGGCCGGCGCGCTCGACGGCCTGCACAAGCGTGTGAGCTGGCGCGACGGCCGCATCGAGCTGTCCGGCAGATATCCTATCGATCGGATCTCGTTGGGCGGCAACGGTTTGCTGTTCGTGCCGTCGGTGTACATCTGGCCGCAGGTGTCCACGCACTACGAGGAGCCGTGACCCAAGGCGATCATCTACCCGGCGCGCGGGATCGCGACGCACCTGCTGCCTTCCGGCGACGCCGCCCGCGCGTTGCTTCGCCCGCGCCAGGATCATGGCATCGCGGCCGGCCTCGACCCCGCGGCCGATGTGCTGGCCGAACTGATCGGCAACTCGCGCGCCCGCCTGCTGGTCGGGCTCGCCGAGCCGGCCAGCACGACCCAGCTCGCCCACGCGTTCGGCCTCGCGACGGGCGCGGTCGGCGACCACCTGGCGGTGCTGCTCCGGGCGGGGCTCGTGCAGCGGGCCCGCAGCGGGCGCAGCGTCCTCTACCGGCGCACGGACTTTGGCGAGATGATGGTCAGTCGTCTTCGAGGCCCTGCTCGATGACATAGCGCACGAGCTCGGCCCGGTTGTGCAGCTGCAGCTTGCGCAGCGTGTTCTGTACGTGGTTTTGCACGGTCCGGTGCGAGAGCACGAGCCGCTCGGCGATCTGACGATAGGACAACCCCTTGGCGACCAGCCTGAGCACCTCAGTCTCGCGCTCGGTGAGCCGTGGCGTCTCCTCGGTCGTGGCGGGCGCGGCCGCCAAGCGCCGGTATTCGCCCAGCACCAACCCGGCGAGGCCGGCCGTGAACACGGCGTCGCCCTCGGCCGTGCGGCGCACCGCGTCCAGGAACTCCTCCCGCCCCGCCGACTTCACCAGATAGCCCAGCGCGCCGGCCTTGACCGCGTCGAGCACGTCCTGGTGCTCGGCGCTGGCCGACAGCACGAGGATGCGCATGCCCGGGTCGGTGCCGATCAGACCGCGGATGATGTCCACACCGGACATGTCCGGCAGCTGCAGGTCGAGCACGACCACGTCGGGCCGCAGCGAACGCCCGATCCGCAGCGCCTGCGGGCCCTCGCCCACGGCCGCGATCACGTCGTAGCCCGCCTCGGTCAGGTCGCGCGCCACACCCTCGCGCCACATCGGATGGTCGTCGACTACCAGCACACGTGTCGTCATGAACGGCGCACCCTCAACTCGACCTCGGTGCCCTCGCCCAGGCGGCTGGTGATGACCGCCTGCCCGCCGATGTCGCGCATGCGCCCCCGGATCGACTGCTGCACACCGAGCCGCCCGGCCCGCGCGGCCTCCTCGAGCCGCCTGTCGGGCATGCCCGGCCCGTCGTCGCGGATGGTCACCGTCACCGTCGCCCCCTCGTCCTCCACCAGCACCCAAGCCCGCGCGGAAGGTCCACAATGGACCTTCACATTGTCCACTGCGGACGCCACCGCCGCCGTGACCTCCGTGGCCACATCATCGCGCAACAGCACGGCCTCCGCCGGGAACGCGAGCGACACCTGCGGCGAGGCGAGCGTGCCGAGCCGCTCGCGCAGATCGGTCATGCCGTTGCGCAACACCTGTTTCCGTACGCTCACGAGCGCCCGCAGCGCCTCGCTCTGCTCGGCCGCGAGCCGCCCCAGCTCGACAGCCTCCCCGCCGATGCGCTCCGCGCGGCGTGTGATGAGCGCGAGCGCCTGCAGCACCGAATCGTGGATGCCGCGGGCGAGCCGCTCCCGCTCGCGGGTCGCGGCCTCCAGCTCGACCGCGTGCTGCATGCGGTCCTCGGCGTCGATCGCGAGCCGCACCAGATAGCCGACCACGAACCCGGCCAGGAGCAGCAGCACGGTCGCGTTGATGGTCACCGTGTTGAGCCGGCCCCGGATCAGCAGATCGGTCGCGCCCACGAGCAGCGCGGCGGTGGCGCCCCAGCGCCTGCCGCCATAGATGGCCCACGCGAGCACGGGGGCCGCGACCCACGCCATGGGCAGTGTGGACGCCCCGTGGCCGAGGTTGTCCGCCGGTACCACCCAAATCGTGGAAAGCAGACATCCCAGGGTGACCACCATGTCGGCGACCAGCAGGGGCCAGCCGCGGCGGCCGGGATCGCGATAGAGCACAGCCGCCGCGATGGTCCACAGCGCCATCACACCGATCGTCGTCCACGCCAGCCACACGCGGTGATATGTCGGGGCGTGCGTGAGGAGCAGCGCGATCGCGTAGCCGAGCGCGGCCACCCGGTACACCGCGACCGCGCGCCACAGCGCCACCTCAAGCCCCACGGCCGCACACTACCGTGTGTGGGGTGAAGGATTGCCTGTTGTGCCGGGTCACCGACGCCGACGCCTTCTTCGAGCGGACTCGCGTGTGGCAGGACGACCTGTGGCGGCTGTCGGTCGTGCGGCGCGGGGCCATCACCGGATTCGCCCACCTGGAGCCGCACCGGCACATCCCGTTCATCACCGACCTCGACGGCCCGGAGGCCGCGTCCCTCGGCGGTGTCCTCGCCCGCTGCACGAGCGCCATCAGGGCGGCGACGGGCGCCGACAAGATTTACGTGTACGTGTTCGGCGACCGCGTGCCGCACCTGCACCTCAACCTCGCGCCCAACGACCTGCTCACCCCGGGTGTCACGCTCGACGCCCCGCCCGCATCCATTGACGCCCATATTCGCGTCGCGGAGGAGATCCGGCGTAGGATCGCGCAATGACCACGGCGACCTGGGAGCCGCGCAGGCTGACGGCGGTCAGACCCGAGCTCCCCACAGGCGTCACCCCGCCCGGCAGTCGCGGCCGGATCCTGCGCGCGTCGCTCGGCCTGTTCGCAGAATACGGTTTCCACGGCACATCCCTGCGCGACGTGGCCAAGCGCGCCGACGTCCACTCGGCCACGCTCCTGTCGCACTATCCGTCCAAAGAGGACCTGCTCGCCGAGCTGGTCTCGTTGGGCCACGTGGGTCACTTCAACGCACTGCAGCACGCGCTCGCCGGGGCCGGCCCGACCGCGACCGAGCAGCTCACCGCGCTCATGCGGGCCAACGTCTACTCGCACACCGACTTCCCGCTGCTGGCCGTCGTGGCCAACAACGAGCTGCACGCGCTGTCCCCGCTGAAGGCGGCTCCCGCGCTCACCCTGCGCGAGCAAGGGCGCCAGCTGTTGTATGGGGTGCTGCGCCACGGCGTCCAGACCGGCGAGTTTCAAGCGGTCGACGAGATTTTGGCGGGTACGGCGATGGCCTCGATGGGCTTGCGAGTAGCCAGCTGGTTCGGCCCCGATCAGGCCTACACGCGCGAGCAGGTCGCCGAGACGTTCTGCGAATTCGCCCTGCGCATGGTCCGGGCTTAGGTTTCTTCGGGCCCAGCCGTGCTCTTGCGTGGCCGGGGGTCGGCCGCGTCGGCGGTCCGAGCCCGAGCCTGCGCCAGCGGTCCGAGCCCGGCCGCTGCGTGAATGCGGCTCAGGCTTCGTCGATCACCCGATTGATCCTGCGCGCGAGGTCGATGTCCCGCTCGGTCACGCCGCCCTCGGAGTGCGTCGCACACGTGAAGGTCAGCGTGCGCCAGCGGATGTCGATGTCGGGATGGTGGTCCAGGTCCTCGGCGATCACCGCCACCTGGTCGACCACTTCGATCGCCTGCGGGAAGCTCGCCAGCTCGGCCGTGCGCGTGATCCCATCGCTCCCGCCCGACCAGCCGTCCAACCCGGCCAGCGCGGCCTGAATCTCGTCGTCCTCCAACAACGCCATAGACCCACCCTATGGCAGGCTGTGCCTCATGTCGCGTCCATCCATTTACGAGTTCGCGGGCGGCGAAAAGGCGTTTCTCGCGCTCGCGACCGCACACCACGAGCGCTGCCTCGCGGACCCCCTGTTGAACCATCCGTTCGCCCGGCCGGACGTGCACCCGCAGCACGTGCAGCGGCTCGCGAACTATTTGGGCGAGGTATTCGGCGGGCCACCCGTGTTTTCCCAGACCTGCGGCGATCACTCGGCTATGCTCGCCGTGCACGCGGGCAACGGCATCGGTGATGAGTTCGCCAAGCGGTTCGTCGCGTGCTTCGTGGCTGCTGCGGACGACGCGGGCCTGCCCGAGGATCCGGAGTTTCGCGCGGCGCTCCGCTCCTATATGGAGTGGGCCATGAGTGAGGTGAATTCCTACTCACCGCGCGGCGTGCACATCCCCGACGGCCTGTCCATCCCACAGTGGTCGTGGAACGGCCCGGTCACATCGTCAACCCCGATGACCAGCTGAAAAACTAAACCGAACCATCGTACTGCAACCACGTGGTGAAGTGAACATCTATGAATTGAAGGTCGTCGTACCTACTATCTCCCTCAATTGGCCAGAGCTGCCTGCCCAGAAGTTGGCACAACCACTCCGGACGGGTGGCTCGGATCCGAGGGGAGGAAAGTAATGGCATTCCCACAGCGATTGCTCCAGCAGCCAGGAAGGCACTGGGCAAGGCTTGGGTTCGCCGCCGCGCTGGTCGCAGGCATGGCGGCGATCGGGACAGCCGCGACGGCGGCGCCCGAGGAGGGGACGGTCCTCTACGCGGGCGAAACCAACGCCATCGCGGACTCGTACATCGTGGTGTTCAACAACACCACGGTGACGTCGTCCAATGTGGCCGGTTCGGCGCAGACCCTGGCCGCCCAGTTCGGTGGCACAGTGGCCCGCACCTACAGCCACGCCCTGCGCGGCTTCGAGGCGCACATGTCGGCGGCCGCCGCGCGCAAGCTCGCGGCCAGCCCGCAAGTCGCCTACGTGGCGCAAAACCGGACCGTGACCATCCAGGGCACGCAGAGCCCGACGCCGTCGTGGGGTCTGGACCGCATCGACCAGCGTGACCTGCCGCTCAACAACTCGTACACGTATCCGGTGACCGCGTCCAACGTGCGCGCCTACATCATCGACACGGGCATCCGCACCACGCACTCCGACTTCGGCGGGCGCGCGGTATGGGGCACCAACACCACCGGAGACGGCAACAACACCGACTGCAACGGGCACGGCACGCACGTCGCCAGCACCACCGCGGGCACGACCTACGGTGTGGCCAAGGGCGCGTCCCTGACCGCGGTCAAGGTGCTCAACTGCGCGGGCTCCGGCTCCTATGCCGGCGTCATCCAGGGTATCGACTGGGTGACCGCCGACCACGACCCGGGCGAGCTGGCCGTGGCCAACATGTCGCTCGGCGGTCCGGAGGACCTGCCGACCGAGAACGCCGTCACCGCATCCATCGCCGACGGCGTGACCTACGCGATCGCGGCCGGCAACGACACCGGCGCTGACGCCTGTGGCGTCTCGCCCGCGGGCACCCCCAACGCCATCACGGTCGGCTCGACCACCAACACCGATGCGCGTTCGTCGTTCTCCAACATCGGGACCTGCCTGGACATCTTCGCGCCGGGCAGCAGCATCACCGCGGCGTGGAACACCAACGACACCGCCACCAACACCATCAGCGGCACGTCGATGGCCACCCCGCACGTGGCCGGTGTGGCCGCGCTGATCCAGTCGCAGAACCCGTCGTTCACGCCGCTGCAGGTCCGCGACAACATGGTCGCCGCCTCCAGCATGAACAAGGTGACCAGCCCGGGCACGGGCTCGCCCAACCGCCTGCTGTTCGTCGAGAACGGACCGTGTGGCTGTGTGACGGTCTCCAACCCGGGCGCGCAGACGAGCACCGCCGGCACGGCCATCACGCCGGTGACCCACACGGCCACGGGCGGCACCACGCCGTACTCGTGGTCGGCGACCGGCCTGCCCCCGGGCCTGTCCATCAACGGGACCAACGGCACGATCAGCGGCACGCCCACCACGGCGGGCTCCTACTCCGTGACCGTCACGGTGACCGACAGCTCCAGCCCGGCCCTGTCCGGCACCGCCAGCTACGGCTGGACCGTTGACCCGGCGCCGGTGCCCGGCTGCACGCAGACCAACGGCACCGACGTCCAGATCGCGGATCTGTCCACTGTGGAGAGCACCATCACGGTGGCGGGTTGCGCGGGCAACGCGTCGGCGACCTCGACGATCCCGGTGAGCATCGTGCACACCTACATCGGCGACCTGATCGTCACGCTCGTCGCTCCGGACGGCAGCACCTACACCCTGCACAACCGGACCGGCGGCTCGGCCGACAACATCAACCAGACCTACACGGTGAACCTGTCCTCCGAGCCGGCCAATGGCATTTGGCGGCTGCGGGTGCAGGACGCCGCGTCGGCTGACGTCGGCTACATCGACTCGTGGGGCGTGGCTCTCGGCGGCGGCGGAGTCCCGGGCTGCACGGGCACCAACCCCAACAACGTCACCATCCCGGACAACACCACGGTCAACAGCACGATCGCGATCGCCGGCTGCTCCGGCAACGGCTCGACCGTGTCCACCGTGGCCGTCCAAATTGTTCACACGTACATCGGTGACCTCATCGTCACGCTCGTCGCTCCGGACGGCAGCACCTACGTGCTGCACAACCGGACGGGCGGCAGCGCTGACAACATCAACCAGACGTACACCGTGAACCTGTCGAGCGAGGCCAAGAACGGCACCTGGACCCTGCGGGTGCAGGACGCGGCATCGGCCGACGTCGGCTACATCGACAGCTGGACGCTGACGCTTTAGCCCACCGCTTCAACACCGGGGCCGTCCGCTTTTTGCGGGCGGCCCCGCTCTTCGCAAGATCCGCGCGGATCTTCGGGGCGTGGTGGGCGGGGCCCGAATATGCGGTTGTGGGCCTTGCCGGCCACCCTCGGACCTGGCAGGGAGCGCCCCCCGGGGCGCGACTGGTCCTCCGCGGGAGCGGCGGCGGATGAGTATCGCGGACCGTGGTAAATAAAAGGTTTTAAGCTCTTAAGGGCGAGCGGGGTCGGTTTCCTGATTGACACATTAGTGACGGTCTCCTTAACTGCGTTCATGAAGCCGCTTCTGCTCGTGATCCGGACCGGGAAGAAAGAATTCCGGGAATACCTGCTCAAATCGATCACGCAGCATTACCGGGTACACCTGTTCGTCGTGGCCGCACCCGGCTGGGAGCTCGAATACGTCGACGGGCACACGCGCGTGGACACGGCCGACGTGCAGGCGATGATCGCGGCGGCCAAGGACCTGCAGGCCGGCGAGCACATCGCGGGCGTGTTGTGCTGGGACGAGGCGCGCATCGTGCACGCGACCGAGCTGGCGGCGGCGCTCGGACTGCCTGGGGAGCCCGGGGCCGTGGCACGCTGCCGCGACAAGCACCTGACCCGGCAGGCGCTCGCCGCCGCGGGAGTCGCCCAGCCGCGGTCGCAGCGGGTCGACACCCTGCCGGACGCCCTCGTGACGGCCGGGCGGTTCGGATACCCGGTGATAATCAAACCCACCGATCTCGCCTTGAGCAGGGGAGTGGTCAAAGTGGACACCGCCGAGCAGTTGGCGGGCGCGTTCGACTACGTGAGCGGGCTCAAGCACGGCGGGATCGTGGGCTGGCGGCCGACCATCCTGCTGGAGGAGTTCGCCGAGGGCTACGAGATCAGCGTCGACACGGCCGTGCGGGACGGCGAGATCCTGCCGCTATGCTTGGCGCGCAAGGAAATCGGCTTCCCGCCCTACTGCATCGAGGTCGGGCACTACGTGCACGCCGACGATCCGCTGCTGGACGATCCGGTGCTGATCCGGCTGCTGCACGACACGCACCGCGCGCTCGGCTTCACCGACGGCGTCACGCACACCGAAATCATGATGACCACCGACGGGCCGAAGGTCATCGAGGTCAATGGGCGGCTGGGCGGAGACATGATCCCCTATCTGGGCTTGCGGGCCACCGGCGTGGACACCGGCCTGGCAGCGGCGGCGGTGGCGTGCGACCGTGTCCCGCAGATCACGCGTTCGGAGAAACTCGTCGCGGCCGTGCGCTTCTTCTACGTGTCCGAAGTGGACACCCGGATCGACTCGATCGGGTTTGAGTTCGGCGGCGCACCACGGCCCGCGGCGCTCGATATGCTGGCCGTGCTCGCCGAGCCGGGCACGGTCAAATCGCCGCCGCCGCTGGGCACGGTCAACGGGCGCATCGCGTTTGCGACGGCCGTGGCGGAGACGGCCGACGAGTGCAGGTCCGCATTGGACGCCGCCGAGGCCGCGTTGACGGTCGCCTGAGCGGATCCGGGCGCCCTGCTCCACCAAGCCAAACATGCGTCAGTCTCGAATTGATGCCGTGCGCCGGCATGGCGCGCGCTTCGATGCGGTTTATCCCCGCGACCGATACGGGGCGACCGATGTGCCGCCCTATATCGGTTGTCGCCCAATCAGTTGTAGCCCAGGCGCCGCACCAGGTCTCCGTAGCGGGCGTTGATGAGCTCCAAATGCATTGCCGTCAAATGGTTTTCCCAGTCGCGGGCGACTCCCTTGCGGTAATGGTTGTGCTCGTCCACCTGGCCGGGCTTGCGTCCCGTGCCGGACAGGTTTTGGAACGAGAAGCGGTCGAGCACGCTGTCGACGTAGGCGTGGGGGAGGCGCGTGAGCGGGGCGCGCGGCAGCACCCGGCGGGCGAACGCGAGCGGGCGCGGCTTGCCCCGGCGGGAGGCCAGATTCCACTTGGCCTTGGCCAGATTGATGCGCTCCCCGCCGGTCCCCTCCGGATAAAGCATTTCAAAATGGGAGAACAGCACTGTCCACATCTTCGCCTGGTCGGCGATGAGATCCTCCATTTTGACCTCGAGCACACCGGGCTGGTGATAATTCCACGTCGACATCGGCTCGAGGAACAGGTTGCTGAACTCGATCTCCGCCGCGAGGCCGGCGTCTTTGTCCACGGCCTTGAGGGTCTTGCGATGCTCGATGAGCTCGGGCCACGCGATGCCGCCGAACACCTCGGGATGGCTGTTGCGATGGCTGAAGTAGCCCGAGACGATGATGTCGCGCGGGTCGCGGATCAGGTGCACGGCGCGCAGCTCATCCTGGATGGTGTCGACCTCGTGCTGAAACGGGCGCGTCATGATGAGGATGTCCGGCCGCTCGACCCGGACCATGTCGCCGAGGGTGCCATACGACTCATACTGGGCCGACACATGGATCGTCAGCACCTTCATGTCGAGCGCCGCCGCGGCATCGTGGATGATATTCCTCGCCCAGGTCGACGCGGACTTGTGTCGTCCGAAGAAAGCCCGCAACATGCGAACATTTTAATTCATTAGAATGTCCCACCGATAGGGTCAAACGCTGCACCTCAACCGGCCGGTGGAAATTGTGGCTTGTGCGGTGAGCGGAGCGTGCGGCGGATGCGGCGTTGACTGTCGGCGCCGCCGATCACGGCTGTGCGCCGATAGCGTGATATGTGCGGGAATGCATGTCACCTTCGCGACGGGTGATGAGTGAATCTGGACCCGGCATCCCACCCTATATAGGGTCCCGAGCATGGTTTGGGAGGTGCGCAACACGACCGCTGTGGCAGAAGTGCCGGCCGCGCTGAAGCCTCGTATCGCATGAAAACGCCTATAAAATCTTTGCTGAGGATCGCCGCAGGGCGCTGGCCCGCCTCCGTCCGTGATGAACGGGCCAGGGAATGGGCCGCCGAGATGCACCATATCGGACCGTGGGGACGGCTCCGGTTCGCGTGGAGCCTGGCTGTATCGCCGCCGATCGACGAGGACGGCGTGCCGCTGGGCTGGCGCGAGGTGTTGCCCGCGTTTGGCCGCGGGCTGCGGCCGCTGCTGGCGCTGTTCGGCTACGGCCTGCTGTGTGTGGCGATGGCCGTGTTGGTCGTTCCGTTCGGGACCCTCAGCATCACGCAAATCGTGCTTGGCCTGCCGACAAAGCCATCCCCGACGTTCAACTGGCCGGGCAACTCGATATCCGTTGCCGTCATTGCCTTTGCGGCGGCCCTAATGTTCTGGATCGGCCGCCGGGCGGGCGTACGCCGGCATGTGCAGTGGGCGCATCGGGCAAGGCTGCGCAAGACAGGATCGGCCGTGGTCGGCCCGGCCTTCGTGGTCGGCGCGGCCGTGGTGGTCAGCGCGCTGCAGCAGGCCGGTGGCCTCGCCAATTCCAAGCAGGGCACGGGGTTGCCGGTGAGCGATGACATTGCGGCGTACGCCTTTTGGGCCGCGTGTCTCACGCTCATCGCGCCCGTGGCGGTCAGCGTCAGGCGCGGACGGCTGATCGCGGTGCTGGGCACGCTCGTGACGCTCGACCTGGCCGCCATCATCGCGGCCTCGTCGGCGGCCCGTGAGACCGCGGTCAGCCCTGGATCCGCGCCGCTGTGGTTCCCGGTGACACTGTTCGATCTGAAGGACCCTGGCATCCGCTTCACACAGGCCGGCCAGGGCGTCGTCGAAGCCGGGGCTGTCGTGTTCTATGCGCTAAGCCCGGTGCGCACCTGCCTTTTCGCGTCGGTGTTTGTGCTGGGCTACGCGTTCGCGGCACGCGTGGCGCCACCGCTGCCGGCGCCGGTGGGGGCCGACGCGCTGACACTGACACAGGCCACCCGCCCGCGCCCCGCGTGGCGCGGGTGGGTCGTCGCCGGTGCAGGGCTTGCGCTGTGGACCTATGCGCTGATCGTGCTGACCGGGGTGGTGGCAGGCGGAGCCGACGACGCCAAGGGCAAGAACCACCTGTGGGCGCACGAGATCCGGCAGGCCGCGATCCTGATCGTGGTCACCGGGCTGGTCCTGGCCATCGCCGGGCGCGGCTCCATCCTCCTGCCCGCGTTGCTCACCCTCGTCGTGCTGTGGGGCATCGACTCTTTGTTCGACTCGCTCGACGCCACCGGCACGCCGGCTGCGGTGCTCGCCTTCGGGCTCGGCGTGGTCGTCGTGTTTGCGGCGTGGCTGCTGGCGCGCAACCTGCGCACCGACGAGACGGCGGTGCGGCGCTCGCTGGCCGGGTTCGCGGTATTCGCCGCGTTCTGCGCGCCGGCGCTCGCGCTGCACGTGATTTCCGCCGCCGACAGGAACTCCGCCAAGGGCCTACCCGACGGATTCTGGGTCGCATCGTTAGCGGCGATCGGCCTGCTGGCCTTTGCCGCGCTGCTGTGCGCATCGGGGGTGCGGGGCCGGACGAACTGGATCGGGGCCACCGTGATCGCCGTGCTGGCCGCGCTCGGCGCCACACTGCCGCCCGTGTGGCCGAACTTCGCTCATGCGAGCCTACCCCTGGTAGTGATCACGGCGTGGTTCATGCGGCCAAGCGGATCGATCCGCCCGTGGGTGCTCATCCTGCTCGGTGCTCTGATCGCGGCGGTCCCCGCAAGCTACGTGCAGCTGCTGGCCGGGGTCCTCGCCGGCCGGTTCCTCATGGAGTTCGCCGGATATTCGCACTACTCCGACGCGTTCCCGTTCGTGTCCGGGGCGATCGTGCTGGGAGCGGGCCTGGCGGTCGTCGTGGGTTCGCGCCTGGCTGCCAGGACGGCTTCACTACAGGAAGGCGGTGCACATGGCAGCGGCCGATAACCTGCTGGCGATCCTCACGGCGCTGGTCGAGCGGCCCCGGCACGGTCACGAAATCCTGCGAGCCGTGCGGGCCATGTCGGGCGGCCGATTGCGGCTGAGCGTGAGCACGCTTTATGCGGCGCTGGACCAGTTGAGCGAGGACGGGCTCGTGACCGAGTACCGGCAGGAGGCGGTCGACGGCCTGCTGCGCCGGTACTACCGCCTCACCTACAAAAGTGCCCGCCGGGTCGGCGTCGACCTTCGGCTCATGGGTTTGATCGCCAACGAGAGGGCACGACGATGACCGACACCGGCCACCTGCTGTCCCGGCGCTATCGGCGTTGGCTGCGCGCCTACCCGCGTTGGTATCGCCGCGAGCGCGGCCGGGAGATGCTCACCACGCTGCTGGACGAGGCCGACCCCGGGCAGACCCGCCCCACCCGGCGCGAAATCGCCGACATTGTGGGCGGCGGGCTGCGCTGCCGGTTGCGCCTGGCCCGTGGGCTCGGCGACCGGGCCGCCTCCTTCGTTGCCGTGCTAGCCGCGGCACTTGCCGCCGCGGCTGGGGCGGGGCTGCTCATCACCGGATATCTCGCGCCTATGCCCACCGAGGATGAGGCCATGGCGATCGCCCATCTGGCCACAGACCGGCGGGCCGTCAACCTGCCTTCGCCGATCCTGCGCTGCTTGGATTATTGCGTGGAGGACTGGACCGCCAACGGCGATCAGGTGGCCTCCATCGACGAGGTGATGGACGTCCCGGGCATGAGGAACCTGGCCGAGTTGATGCCGCCGGGTGCCGAGCCCATGCAAGACAACGTGACGGTGGTGTACCGGTATCCACGTGAGGACTCCCCGGCGGTCGTTCCCGAGGCGCGGCAACGGCTGGCCGCGGCGGGCTGGGATGTCGGCGAGGTGGGAGGCGATGGCGCGACCGCCTTCTGGGCCTCCAACGAGGAGTGGGTGTTGCACGTGAGCACGTTCACCGCCACCACCGACGCCAGCCTTCCGACATATGTCATCCTCAGCAGGAACTTTCCGTCGTGGGGTGGCCCGCTCATCGTCGCCTGCCTCCTCGTCGGCCTGCTCGGCGGATGGCCGGCGGTCAGCTGGATCACGCAACGGGCGAAGCGCCACCATCCGGCGATCAAACCGCTGATCACCCTCATCGGCGTGCCCGTCCTAATGGTCATCGTCCTCGTCCTGTGCGGGATGGCGCTGACGATCCCGTTCATGCTCGTGGGAGGGCCGACGACGATGCATTTGCTCATGCCGGCGGCCGTGGTTTCGTTGCTGTCCGGCTTCCCCGGGGTCCTGCCGGTCATCGCCGCCGCCACGGCCATTATTTTCGTGCTCGCCGCCCTGCCCCTGCGATCCGCACCGGCAGGATGCCCGTCCCGCAAGGATCTGTGAGTTATCGACGCGACGCCTGCCGAGGGCTCTTTCCACCGCGCGGCCGATTGGCCCCAGTCCCGCGGGTGGGTCAGTCGGTGCGCAAGGCGACGACGGGGTCGAGGCGGCCCGCGCGCTGGGCCGGGACGACGCCGAAGATGATGCCGACGGCGGCGGACACGCCAAACGCGAGCGCCATCGACCACCACGTGATGGTCGCGGGCACGGGCGTGAGCGCGGCGGTCAGCAGGGACGCGCCGACGCCAAGGCCCATGCCCGCGAGCCCGCCGACGCTGGTGAGCAGCACGGCCTCGAGCAGGAACTGCAGCCCGATGTCGCGCGGCCGCGCCCCGACCGCCTTGCGCAGCCCGATTTCCTTGGTGCGTTCGCGCACCGACACGAGCATGATGTTGGACACGCCGACGCCGCCGACGAGCAGGGAGATGCCCGCGATGGCCGCGAGCACGGTGGTCAGGATGCCGAGGATGTCGCCGAGCACGCCCAAAATCTGTTCCTGTGTCACCGCGCTGAACTCCGTGTCGGGATGCCGCCGCCGCAACTCCGCCAGCATCCGGTCGCCAAGCTCGTCGATGGTCGCCCGGTCGGGCGCCTTGACCGCGAACGCGTCGACCCGGCCCGTGCCAAACAGCCGCTGCGCGGTCGTGATGGGGATGTGCACCTCGTTGTCGCGGTCGACGCCCAGGCTCTGGCCGAGCGGCGCGAAGACGCCCGCCACGCGGAAGCGCACACCGGCGATCGTCACCTGCTGCCCGACCGCGTCGCGCTCGCCGAAGAGGCGTTGCGCCACAAAGGATCCGAGCACCGCCACGCGCCGGCCGGTGTCGACGTCGGTGCGCGACAGATAAACCCCCGTGCCCATGTCGCGCAGGAACACCTTGGGCGTCGACTCCATGACCCCGTTGACCGTGGTGAAGACGGAGTTGTTGCCGGCTCGCACGTTTTCGCCCGACGTGAGGGTCGCGGTGAGCCGCTCGCGGTCGCCGACGACCTTGACCATCGCGTCGAGGTCGGTATTGTCCATCCTGGACAGTGTGGGCGCGGAGTTGAAGTTGACTTGGCCCGGGACGACAATAAGAAGATTTGAACCCAGACCTTCGACCTGGGCCTCAACCTTTTCCTTGGTACCCGTGCCAAGCGCCACCAGGATGACGACGGCCGCGACCCCGATCACCATCCCGAGCATGGTGAGCCCGCTGCGCATCCGGTTGGCGCGCAACGCGTCCATCGCCACACGCCACGCTTCGGCGAACCTCACTCGACGATCACCCCATCCCGCATGGCGATCTGGCGATGCGCGCGCTCCGCGACGTCGCGGTCGTGCGTCACGAGGACGAGCGCGACGTTGTCGGCCGTGTTGAGCTCCTCGAGCAGGTCGAGCACTGCCACACCCGTTGCGGTGTCGAGGTTGCCGGTCGGTTCGTCGGCCAGCAGGATCTTGGGCGACGTGACGAGCGCACGGGCGATCGCGACCCGCTGCTGCTCGCCGCCCGAAAGCTGGTTGGGCCGGTGGCCCAGGCGGTGCCCGAGCCCGACCCGCTCGAGCATCGCGGCCGCCACCCGGCGCCGGTCGCGCCCGCCCAATCCGCGATACACCAACGGGAGCGCGACATTGTCGACCGCGCTCGTGCGCGCCAACAGGTGAAACGATTGGAACACGAAGCCGATGGTCTCGTTGCGCAGCTTGGCCATTTCGGGCGCGGTGAGCGTGGCGACGTCTTGCCCGTCGATGAGCAACCGGCCCGCGGTCGGGCGGTCGAGCGCGCCCAACAGGTGCATCAGCGTGGACTTGCCCGAACCGGACGGGCCGATGATGGCCACGTAATCGCCCTGCTCGATGTCGAGTGAGACGCCGCGCAGGGCCTCCACGCTGACCCCGTCGAGGGCGTAGCTGCGCGTGACGTCTTCGGCTCTGATCACGGGAGCCGATCCCCTTCGTGCACCTTGTCGGCGCCCTTCACGACGACCGTCTCGCCTTCGCGCAGCCCGTCGGTGATCTGCAGCAGGTCACGCCCTGACACGCCCACCTTGACCTGACGCCGCCGCGCCGTGCCGTCGGCCGTGCGCACCCACACCACATCTTGCCCATCAGCGCTGAACACGGCCGCCGCAGGCACCGCGACCGCGTCGGCCGCCTCGCGCACGCGCAGCCGCACGAGCGCGCTCATCCCGGGGCGCGGCGTGACACTTCCCTTCGCCAAAACCAGATGCACTTTGTACGCCACGGCGCCCCGGCTGTTGGCCGTCGGCAAGACATCGATCGCGGTCACGGAGGCGTCCAGCTTGACCCCCGGCGCGGCGTCGAGCTCGACCTCGGCCTGGACGCCCTCCTTGACCAGCAGCACATCGGTCTCGTCCACGTCGGCGACCAGACCGAGCTCCGAAATGTCCACGATCGTGGCTATCGCGGTGCCGCTGCTGACGGGCGACCCGACACTGACGTTGGTCGTCACACCGGCCTGGGTGCCCGTGGCCGGCGCGGGCGCGGAAAGCCCGCCCAACAGGCTGGAGATGTCGGTGGGGATGCTCGGGCTCGACGACGACGCCCCGCCCAACTGCACGACTCCGGCGATCGGCGCCTTCAGCGTGAGCGCGTCCACAGTGGACTTCGCCAGGTCGTACGCCTGCTGCGCCTGCATGACCTGTGCCGCACCGAGCGCGCGCATCGCGGAACTCACCGACGCCAGGCCCCGCTCGACACTGCGGATCGCCTGCCACGCGGTCTCCGACACGGTCGCGTAGCCGGCCTCGGCCGACGTGATCTGCGCGAGCACGGCCGCCTGCTGCGCCGGATCGGTAATCTTCGCGGCGGCGTCGCGCGCCTGCGCGAACGCCTCCGTGGCCCGCTTGTCCAGCTGCTTCTGCAGGCCGCCGAGGTTAACCCTGGTGGATCCGCCCGAACTCGAGCGAGCCGCGTCGAGGGCGGCCGTGGCCTGCGCCAATCGGGCCTGCGCCTCCGGCGAGTCGATGACCCCGACCGTCTGTCCAATCTCGACCCTCTGGCCGGGCGTGACCGTCAGCGACGCGAGCGTGCCGTTGGCGGGCGAACTCACGGTGGCCGCGCCGCGCGCCGTCACGCTGGCCGGCGCCTCCACCACCTCGCTCACGGTCGTGCGGCTCACCTGGGAAAGGCTCACCTCGGGCGCGCTGTCACAGGAGGCGGCGGTCACGGAAAGGACGACAAGGGTGGCGCTCAGCAGTACGAGGGGTCGCACCCGACCACGATAGCTACTGCTCCGGCACGTGCATGTACCAGGTCGCCATGCTGACCGTCGCGAAGCCCAGCGACCGGTAGAGCGGCTCGCCCGCCTGCGTCGCGACCAGCGTGGCCGTCCGATCCTCGTGCGCGGCAAGCATTTCGGCCATCACGGCCCGGCCCAGCCCGTGCGACCTGTGCTCCGGCAGCGTCGCGAGCCAGTACACGCCCACCGCCGAACCGTCGTCATAGGTGAACCCGGCCGCGGCCGGATCGCCGTCACGCCTGGCCAGCCACGCGGTCCAGCCCTCGACGCCGAGCAGCCGCTCGGGCAGTGCGACGCCGCGCACCCAGGGCTGGTTGGCCGGTTGCGGGAACCCGTAGACGATGACGCGCTCGGCGTCGGCCAGGTCGTCGGCGTCCCTGACCGGGCGGATCTCGACGCCCGGCCGGACGGCGCGCTCCACAGCGCCGGGGGCACGGTTCATCACCGGCATCCGCTTGCCGTCGGGCCTGCCTCCCCACGAATCCTCAATGGTCAGCCGCTTGGACCCGTTGCCGCGGTCGGGGATCTGCACCCCCTGGCGCCGTAGGAGGATCCGGGTGAACCGGGGCAGCTCGAAGCGTACGAAATCGGCGTTTTCCACGACGACCTCGGCGCCGAAGGCCCGCAGCATCAATTCGGCGTTGCGCACGTAGGTCTCTGGCCCGCCCATGGGCTGGGAGTCTACAGCGCGATCACTCCCCGTATGTCGAAAAGCTTCACTCCGTCGAACATGATCGACGAGAGTCGACATCGGACGCCGTGCTCTGTAACGTGCGCTCATGCGCAACCCAAGAACCGTCCAAATGCGACGCCGGGTCATGCTCGGCGTGCCGGCGCTCGCCGCGGCCGCGGCCGTCGTCGTGGCCGCCGGCCCGGCAGAGGCCAGACCCAGACCGGAGGACGACTCCGCGCCGGAGTGCCTCGCCGACCTGCTCAAGGAATCCTGATGGCAAACATTCCCTGGCTCGCCGACGTCCTGCGGGAAGCGGGTGTCCCCGTCACCGAGCACGGCGACTGGCGCAACCGCTTGCGCCCGGGCTCCTTCGACCCGATCGGCGTGCTGTGGCACCACACGGCCGCGACATCGAGCGCCAGCAACCCCCACCCGGCGCTCAACGTGTGCATCAACGGCCGCTCGGACCTGCCCGGCCCGCTGTGCCACGCGGTGGTCGACTACAACGGCAAATTCCACGTCATCTCGGGCGGCAGGTCCAACCACGCGGGCAAGGCGCGTGCCAGCGGACCGATCCCGGCCGGTGACGGCAACACGATGATGGTCGGCTGGGAGATCGACTACAACGGCACCAGCCAGCGGATGACCACGGCGCAGTACAACAACTCGCTCAAGGCCACGGCGGCGGTCCTGCGCCGGCTCGGCCGGAGCGCCAGCTACGCGCGCGGTCACCGGGAAACGAGCACCACGGGCAAGATCGACCCGTCGTTCATCGATCTCAGCACGATGCGCGCCGACGTGGCCAAGCTGCTCAGCCCGCCGACGACAGCGTGGACCTACACCGTGGACAACGCGAACGCGGACCGGTTCACGGCCAGTTCCAACTGGGGCATCTCGTCGTACTCGCCGCAGCGCGTCGGCACCGACTACCGCTACACCGACCCGCTCCCCGCGAGCGACGCGGTGTGGTACCGCTTCCCGGTCCCGGAGACCGCCACCTATCGGGTCGAGGCCCGGTGGCCGGCCAGCGCCGGATACAACAGCGCCACCCCGTATGTGGTCGTCACGGCGTCGGGCAACCAGACCGTGACGGTCGACCAGCGGGTCAACGGTGGCGTATGGCGCCCGCTCGGCACGTTCACGCTCGCCGCGGGCGACGCCAACAAGGTCGGCGTGAGCCGCTGGACCAACACCAAGGGCTACGTCATCGCCGATGCCGTGCGCCTGACGCGGGTCTGAGCGAGACGGCCCCGGCGACGCCGGGGCCTTCTC
>JBIOYB010000578.1:0-26553 GCA_044869915.1 Allorhizocola sp. | reverse complement strand
GCTGCGGTTCTGGTTCGACCGGGGGGCCGACGGGTTCCGCATCGACTCGGCGGCGTTGCTGTGCAAGGATCCGGCGCTCACGCCGGTCGAATCGGCCGGAGTGCACCCGTTCATCGACCGCGACGAGGTGCACGAGATCTACCGGTCGTGGCGGCGCATCGCCGACGAGTATGGCGACCGCACGCTGATCGGCGAGGTGTGGCTGCCCGATCCGCAGCGGCTGGCCTGTTATCTGCGGCCGGACGAATTGCACACGGTCTTCAACTTCCCGTTTCTGGTGTGCCCCTGGGACGCCGGGCAGCTGCGCCAGATCATCGACGAGACGCTGCGCATCGACGCCCCGGCCACGTGGGTGCTGTCCAATCACGACGTCACGCGGCACGTGACGCGTTACGGGCGCGAGGACACGTCGTTCAG
Source organism: Allorhizocola sp. (assembly GCA_044869915.1). Classification (GTDB taxonomy): domain Bacteria; phylum Actinomycetota; class Actinomycetes; order Mycobacteriales; family Micromonosporaceae; genus Allorhizocola. The sequence goes on along the minus strand of JBIOYB010000578.1, from coordinate 26,136 downwards.
CTTCGCCGCGAAGCGGCCCGACACACCGACGGATCTCGATCTGGGCGCGCGCCGGGCACGCGCGGCGGCGTTGCTGCTGCTGGGTTTGCCCGGCTCGGCATACATCTATCAGGGCGAAGAGCTCGGGCTGTGGGAGGTCGAGGACATCCCGCCCGCGCTGCGCCAGGACCCCATGTGGCACCGGTCGGGCGAGACCGACCCGGGCCGGGACGGGTGCCGCGTGCCCCTGCCCTGGGCGGGCGATGAGCCGCCGTTCGGGTTCGGGCCGTCCGACAACGCGTGGCTGCCGCAGCCGGGCGCGTGGAAGGCGTACACGGTCGAGGCGCAGACGGGTGACCCGCACTCGATGCTCGAGCTCTACCGGTCGGCGCTGCGGCTGCGCCGGTCCTTCCGCCACGAGCCGTTCGCGTGGCTGGATCTCGGCCCGCTCGTTCTGGCGTTCGCCCGCGGCGAAGTGACCTGCGTGGTCAACCTGTCCGGGAGCGAGATCGACCTGCCGGCGCACGACGAGGTGCTGCTGGCGACCCGCCCGCTCGCCGGCGGCAGGCTCCAGCCCGACGCGGCGATATGGCTGCGCTAGACGCTGCGGCAACCAGCGAACCCACATTGAATTACATCGGTATGTGCATCTGTTAATTGCGCGTCCTTATTCTGTGATCCGCGGATCGCCTACAGAATTCTCATACTCCCGGGGGCCTTTGTCGCTGATCCGATTTCGGCGACAAAGGTCGAGCTCGCGGGCTGTTTGGTGCCCGGAATTGTGCATTCATTGCCCTGCGAATGCGTCGTCACCATGTTTCATTCCCGGCTGAACCGTGGTGTTCATGGAAGTCGTTGTGAATGCTCTGTTGGTCGGTTGCAATCGATGACCGCTATCGGGGAAACATGGGGGATATGCGCAGTCCCCTCTGCTTCGATCCCGATCAGTCAAGCGGCGGCCGCGTGACGCGGTTGCCGGATCGACAGAGGAGAAAGATGTTCAAGAAAGCAGCGATGCTCTTCGCGGCATTCATGGCAGCGATGTCCATGAGTCTCGTGGCGAGCCCGGCCCAGGCCGGCAACAACGACGGCGTCGGGGATCTCGGCGAGTTTGTCCAGTGGTGGAACCCGAGTTTCACCGAGTCGTGCTACGACGAGTTCTTCAACAAGCCCAACTACGACGGCGAGATCTTCCGCTCGACGTGGTGGTGCCCCGGTCTCGGAGCGGGTCAGAACCCGGCCAACAACCAGCGCAGCGTGGCCAACTATGACCCGAATTACCGGGTCGTGTTCTGGACAGGGCGCAATTATACCGGCAGTTGGTACGTCGCCAACCGATACGGGGTGTGCCCGACGTCCACCGACTGCTGGTACTACGCCACTCTCGGGGGCTGGGACCTCAACATTGAGTCGCACTACTTCGCCGTGTAGGCAGGTGTAGCCCGCGGGCTCAAAACCCCGCATCGGGAATCCCACCCGGTGTGTCCGAAGCTGGCCTGCCCGCGGGATTCGGGCAGGCCAGCGCCTGGGGAGGGCAAAGCCGTGGATCGGCACGCGGATCATCAGCGGTTTCGCCCGGCGCGGGCTCAATAATATAGACAGAACTGGTTTTCTCGAACATCACTGCGCGATAAGATCAAAATGATAGAGGACTTCCGCCATGACTTTTCCGCGTACGCCTTCCGTGTCTCGATATCGGAGCAGACGATCGTTGCTGCTTGCCTGGCTCATGGTCGTGGCTGCGATTGCGGCCTGCGACGGTGGCGACAAGCCCAGCGACACCGGAGAACCTGCCCTCGCCGCGATCCCCACGGTCCGTTCGGCAAGCGAGCTCGTGCTCCCGCTCGACAGTTACCTACCTGACGACGCGACCCAGCAGACCATCTACGCCGCCCAGAACATCCTGCTCCGCCAATGCGTGGCCCGGTTTGGCCTGGAGTTCCCGGTGAGCGTGGGTGGCGGGTCGACGGCCAACCTGAATCTCAACGCCCGAAGGTATTTTGTCTTCGAGGCGGCCAAGGTCCGGACGGACGGATACCATCTCAGCAAGGAGATGCGCGATGAGATGGATCGCGTCGACGCTGAGCGCAGCGCCAACCGGGCAGTGGAGATCTCCAACGATGCCCGCAACATCATTGAGGGCAAGGGTCCCACCACCTTCAACGGCCAGCAGGTGCCGCAGGGCGGCTGCAGCAGGGAGGCCGCGCTGAAGCTGGGTGGCGACAAGGTGGACACGGTGAAACTAAACGTCCAAGGGCTCGGCAACGAAGCCTTGGGCCGGATGATGACCGATAGCCGAGTGACGGCCGTGAACGCGCTCTGGAGCGGCTGCATGAAGGAGCTGGGGTTTAGCTATCCGGATCCCAAGAGCGCCAATGAGGACCGGCGCTGGGGCAGCGATGAGCCGACCAAGGTGGAAATCGACACGGCGGTCGCCGACGCGGAGTGCAAGGCCAAACACAATGTCGTCGGCGTGATGCTGGCGGTCGAGACCGCGTACCAGAAAAGGATTATCGACCAGAAAGTCACGGAGCTCAATGAGCTCAAGGCGCTCTACTCGACCCAGGTGGCAAACGCCGCACAGATCATCGCGTCGGCCGGAAAATGACGGATCCGCCCTCGCCGTTGGTGCGGCGACGAAGATTCCTGCTCTGGGGAGCATCCGGGCTGGTGACTCTCTCGATCGGTGGTGTCGCCCTGGCAACCAGGATCAAATCGCCCAGGCAGCTGGCGGCCGAGACGAAGGCGCCCGAGTTCACCGCGCTGACCGCGCCGGTCGAGCTGCGCGTGCTGCGCCGGACGGTGGTGTTCCGGGGCACGATCACGCAGTCGCAGTCGATCCCGGTCACACCCACGTCGGCGTGGAACGCGGAAAAGGTGATCCTCACCGCGGCGAAGGTCAAACCCGGTGACGCGCCCAAGGCCGGGCAGGTGATCGCGGAGATCTCGGGCCGGCCGGTGATCCTGCTGGCCGGCGCGGTCCCCGGCTTCCGCGACCTGCGGCCCGGCGCGTCCGGGAAGGACATAAGCCAGCTGCAGCAGGCACTGCGCTCCCTCGGATATCAGGTGAAGGCAAACGAGGCCGTGCTCGGTGCCTCGACCAAGGCCGCGCTGTCCAAGCTTTACTCCGACATCGGTTACCCGGTGCCGGACACCGGCGAGTCCGACAATCGCGCGCTGGCCGACGCGACCGCGCAGGTCGAGGCGGCCAAGGCGGCGTTGGAGCAGGCGCAGAAGGCCAACCCGCCGGTGCAGGCGGCCATCGACGCGGCCAACGCGGCGCTCACCCAGGCCAAGGCGAAGCTCGCCGACCTGCAGGTGCGCACCGGACCGATGATGCCACTGAGCGAGGTGGTCTTCGCGGCCCGATTCCCGGTCCGCGTGGTCAGCGCCAAGTCCACGATCGGCGCCACGGTCACGGGTGCGGTCGTGGTCTTGGCCACCGGCGACGTCATCGCCGCCGGCAAGCTCACCGGCCCGGCCGATCAGGGCGTCGCCGTGGGGCAGCCGGCACAGATCCTGGTCGACAACTCGGGCGCCGCCGTGCCCGGCAAGGTGTCGGCGGTGGGCGTGGACGCGGCGGCGATCATGGCGGCCGGCGAGTCCGGCGGTGACGGCGGCCAGGGCAGCCAGGGCAACTCGGGCCAGGGCAACTCCAGCGGCGGTCAGGGCGCGCAGGCGGACTTCGCGGTCGTGATACAGCCCGATGCGCCGCTGGATGCCGCGCACGCCGGCAAGTCCGCGCGGATGACCGTCACCGTCGCCGGGACGGCCGCACCCGTGCTCGTCGTGCCGGTCGCCGCAGTGACCGCCGGGGCCGACTCGGTGGAGGTCCTCACCGTCGTGGACGCCTCCGGCAAGCGCACCGTCGTGGCCGTCCGGGTGGGACAGAGCGGCGACGGTTACCTCGAGGTCACCGCGGTGGAGCCCGGCGCGTTGCGGGCCGGGGACAGCGTTTTGCTGGGCATCAACCCGGCGCAGGGAGCCAGCCGATGACACCGCCGCCGGTCATCGAGTTTGCCGAGGTCGGCCGGACGTTTGCGGGCCCGCCCCCGGTCACGGCGCTTCGCCCGAGCGACCTGACGATCGGATCGGGCGACTACGTGACGGTGGTCGGCCCCTCGGGGTCGGGCAAGTCCACCTTCCTCAACCTCGCCGGCCTGCTCGACCTGCCATCCACCGGCCGCTATCGGCTCGAGGGGATCGACGTGTCCGGGCTGACCGAGCGCGAACGCAGCTCGCTGCGCGCGCAGCGGATCGGCTTCGTGTTCCAGGCATTTCACCTGCTGATCCACCGCAGCGCGCTGGAAAACGTGGTCTTGGCCATGCTGTACAGCGGCGTCCCGCGCGGTGAGCGTGGCGGCCGGGCCCGCGGCGCGCTCGACAGCGTCGGGCTGACCCATCGCACCCATGCGTTGCCATCCACCATGTCCGGTGGCGAGCGGCAGCGCGTCGCGATCGCCCGGGCGCTGGTCAACCGGCCGGGTCTGCTGCTATGCGACGAGCCGACCGGCAATCTGGACTCTGCTACCGCGGGCTCGGTGCTCGACCTCATGGGAGAGCTGAACAGCCAGGGGATGACGCTTGTGGTGGTCACACACGACCCGGGGGTCGCCGCGCGCGGCAACCGCACCGTGACCATCCAGGACGGTGTGATCGGGGAGCGGACGTGAGCCGGATGCCCGCCAGACCCAAGCCCGGCATCGCGCTGTCGCGAATGGACATTCGCGACCTGTGCGCCGAGGCCATTGCGGGTGTGCTGCAGCGCCCCAGCCGCTCGCTGCTGACCGCGCTGGGCACGCTGCTCGGCGTGGCCACCTTCGTCACGGTGCTGGGGCTGACCGCCACCGCGAGCGGCCAGATCAGCAAGCAGTTCACCGAGCTTTCCGCCACCGAGATAACCATCGAGGACACGGCTGCCGACCTGGAACTGGCCGGCGATCCGTTCCCCGCCGGGTCGGTCGAGCGGCTGCGCGCGGTCGACGGCGTGGTCGTCGCCGGCGTCTGGTGGTCGGCGGGTCAGCGTGCGGTCAGCCGCCTTCCCGCCGCCGGATCAGGCGCGGCCGACCGGTTCCCGGTGGTGAGCACCAGCCCCACCGCCATCGCCGTGGCGCATCCGACGCTCGCCGCCGGGCGGCTCTTCGACGACCTTCACAACCGCCGGGCGGAACGGGTCGTGGTCATCGGCAACGCCGTCGCGGCACGGTTGGGCATCGACCGGCTCGACGGCCGGATGGCGATTTTCCTTGATGGGATACCGTTTACGGTCGTCGGCATACTGTCCAAAGTAGACCGACATGCCGAGCTGATGCTGTCGGTGCTCGTGCCCGAGCAGACCGTCCGCCAGCTGTGGGGGTTGCCCAGCCGCGGTGAGCCGATGCGGATGGCCGTCGAAACCAGGCTCGGCGCCGCGCAAACCGTGGCCGCACAGGCCGCGGTCGCGCTGCGGCCCGACGCGGCCACCCGGCTGAAGGTCATCGCGCCACCGGATCCGCGGGCGCTCAAAGAGGCGGTCCGCACCGACCTCGACACCCTGTTCCTCGTGCTGGCCGCGATCTGCCTCATCATCGGCGCGGTGGGCATCGCCAACACCACCTTCGTGTCGGTCCTGGAACGGGTCCCCGAAATCGGGCTGCGCCGGGCGTTGGGCGCACGGGGCGCGCACATCGCGCTGCAGTTCCTCGGCGAAAGCGCCGTGCTCGGCAGCATGGGCGGCCTCGTCGGCACGTGTCTGGGCATCGCCGCCGTGTCGGGTGTCGCGGCGATCCGCGAATGGACCGCCGTCGTCGAACCGTGGATGACCATTCCCGCACCGCTGCTGGGCACCGTCACCGGGCTGCTGGCCGGCCTCTACCCGGCACTGCGCGCATCGCGCATTCAACCCATAGACGCACTACAACGTTGAAGGTGAGCACCGTGGGTCGTCGTCATCACACCGTCCTGGCACTGCTGGCCACCGTCCTGCTGACCGGCGCCGCAAGCTGCGACCAATCCCCGTCCGACTCCCCATCCGGCAAGCCAACGGGGCCGGCCACCGATCGGCGGCCCGGGACCGGCCCACCCGGCCAAGGCCCGGGCGGCGGCCCCGGCGGCCCTCCCGGACCGGCTGGAAGCGCCACTCCCGGCCCGAGGTAAAGCGGCCGCGTTTCCGGTCACACATCCTCACGCGATGAGGTTTGCGGGCCGCCGCCGTGGTCGAATCGACACATGTCCACAGTGGCCTCGGCCGCCGTCGCGGCGGCCGCCTTCGTCGCCCTCTACGCGGGGCACCAGCTCGGCGACCACGTGATCCAGTCCGATGCGGACGCGGCCAACAAGGGCGCGCCGACCGGTGACCGGGTCGCCGCGGGCGTGCACCCGTGGGCGGGCTGGGGCGCCTGCCTGCGGCACGTCGCCTCCTACAGCGCGGCGCAGGCGGCCGCGCTCGCCCTGACCTGGCTCGTCGCGCCGCTGACAGTGGCGGGTGTCGTGGCGGGGCTGCTCGTGTCGGCGAGCAGCCACGCCGTGATCGACCGGCGTTGGATCGTGCGGCGGCTCATCGACCTCAAGGGCTGCCATCGCTGGCGTGAAGCGCCCTACCTGCTCGACCAGTCGCTGCACATGGGCGCGCTGCTGGTCGCGGCCGTCGCGGTGGCGGCGGTCGGCACGGCGGGCGGGGTGATCCTGGTGGCCCTGCTGTGCGCCGCATTGATGGCCGGCGCGTTGGTGGTCGAGTGGAGGTGGGCCCGCGCCTTCGCGGCCGGGTTGGGCAAGGTCCGATGAGTCCGATGTGGGCGGCCGGCACGTTGCTGCAGACGTTGGGCGACGGCGATCGCGAGGCGCTGATCCGGCTCGGCGGGTCGCGCGTGTTCGAGCCGGGCGAGGCGCTCATCCACGAAGGCGAGCTCGCCACGGAGGCATACGTGTTGCTGAAGGGCTGCTGCAAGGTGATCAGCAACACGGCGGCGGGCCGGGCCGTGCTGCTGAACATCCGGGTGGAGGGCGAGCTGGTGGGCGAGATGTCGGCGCTGGACGACAAGCCGCGCTCGGCGACCCTCATCGCGTGCACCCGGGTCATGGCGCGCGAGATCAGCCAGCGCAACCTGTTTCGCTACATGAACGATCGCCCGTCGGCGGCGCGGGCCATCCGCAGCGCGGTGGTCGAGGAGCTGCGGCGGGCGACCCGGTTCCGGGCGAGCCTGAGCGGCGGGCCGGTCGCCGCGCGCCTGGCGTTCATCCTGGACTATCTCGCGGCCGCCTACGGCCGGCCGTGCGCGGAGGGTCTGCGCATCGAGGTGCCGTTCAGCCAGCCGGATCTCGCGTCGCTGATCGGGGCGTCCGAGCCGAGCCTGCATCGGGCGCTGACCCGCCTGCGGCAGGAGGGCGTCATCCACACCCGCTATCGCCGCGTCATCGTCCGCGACCAAACCGCGTTGCGCGTTATTGCCGAATCCGGCGCTCGATGATCGACGGATGACGGATCTGTGTCGCGGCGGCGACATCGAATGGCGCAATCCGTGGCACGGCGACCGGATCGACCGGATCCGGGTCTGCGAGGCGGGCAAGGGTTGCAGCGCCTGGGAAAAGCTGATCCATCGGTGGCCGGCCCGCGATGCCGCGGGCCGGCTCCCCCTGTGACGCCGGCACGAGCTAACGCAGGCGGACGTATAGGTCGCGCAGCAGGCCGATCTCGCCGCCGTGGTGCATGGTCTCGCGGCTCAGATGCAGGATGAGCGCGGCCATCGGATCGCCCGCATAGGCGCTCCCCTTGGGGCCCAGCGGTTTAGCCAGGCCCGCCTCGTCGAGCGCGGCGATGCCGTCGCGCCACCAGCGATAGGTGGACTCCAGCAGCGCGATGCCCTCGTCGGCGGTGCCCGGCATGCTGTCGGGCTCGTGGCGCGGGTCGAACATGTCGGCGTCGTCGGGCACGCTGCCGTCGCCGAAGAACGCGCTCGCGCGCGTGCCGAAGACGCCGACCGAGATGTGCGCCATCCGCCACGCGATCGTCGTGACCGGACGGTCCTCGGGCCGCTCGGAGTCCATGCGCCAACGACCGTGCTCGTCGCGCCGGATGCTCCAGCAGCCCGGGACCGGCTCCCAGAAGTATTCGTCATCGGTGAGGCCCTCAAGGCGCGGCCGCAGGTGGACGGTCCAATAGAACTCCAGCTGGCCGACCAGCTGAGCGGTCCAATCGAGTCTCACCGGCCCACCTTAACCCGGCACCGGGACCCGCCAACCATCGGCGAAGGCCATCGGCGTGACCGGGCGGTGCGACACGACGCAGACGTCTTCGTCGGGCCAGAACCAGCCGGTGTTGCGCGCGATGCTCTGCCACGTGTCCAGCTCGGCGTCGAACTCGGGACCGTAGCCTGCCAGGCCGAGCGCCCGCCACACCTCGTAGTGGGCGATGTGGTCACCGCCCGCAGGACCGGTGCCAGTGCCTGGCCTCAGGGCATAGAGATCTCAGCCAGGATGCTTGAGGCGTGGGTTTCGGCCGGCTCTACGCCGATCGCGTGCGCGTGGTGCAGGGCCTGTTCGGCGTGGGTGGCGGCCTCGGCGGCGCGATCCTGGGCGAGCAGGGCCCGCGCGAGGTCGGCCAGGAGCTTCGACTCGCTGTGACGATCACGCAGGGTGCGGGCGATGGCCAGGGCCTGCCCGAGCGCGGCCTCGGCCCGCTGCGGCGCCCCGGCGTGCAGGTGGGCCAGGCCGATGCCGTGCACGATCCGGCATTGGCCATAGTGGTCGCCCAGCCCGCGCGCGATCGCCAGCGCCGGCTCGAGCATGGCCAGGGCCTGGTGCGCCCGGCCGAGGGCCAGGTGGGCGTCGGCGAGATTGCACAGGGCCATCGCCTCACCGCGCGGGTCGGCCGCGTCCCGCGCTAGGGCAAGCTGCCGTTCGTGCAGCGGGACAGCACAGCCCGCTTCTCCGGCCCGCACGTGCGCGAGCCCGAGATTGTTCAGGGCGCGCGCCTGGCCCAGCGGGTCGGCCATGCCCCGCGCGAGCGTGAGCTGCTGTTCGAAATGGACGATCGCCTCCGCGGTGTGGCCGAGGTCCATGGACACCAGCCCGAGCCGGTTGAGCAGGGCCGCCTCGCCGGGCGCGTCGCCGAGCCGGCGCGCCGCGGCCGTGGCCGCCTCCACGGCCGGTTGGATCTCGCGCCTGCGGTCGTAGTGCAGGAATCCGGCCGCGCCGAACGTGGCCGTGGCCTCCGCGACGAGGATGCGGTCGGCCTCGGGTGTGCCAGCGTGCGACAGCGCCCATCGGCGGGCGGCGTCCACATGCGCCCGCTCCGCGACGGAGGTCTCCTGCGCCAAACCCACGGCCGCGCGGGCGTAACGCCACATGGCCGCCTCCCATGCCGCGCCCGTGCCGAGATGCCCACCGGCCAAGTCGCGGATCAGGTCGTGCAGGCGCCAGCGGCCGCGCGTCGGGTCATATCCGATCAGGTTGCGGCGCAACAACAGGTGTAGCGCCGGCACGGCGTCGTCCCGGTCGGCGACCCGCTGCGCCAGCTCCGTGGTGAAGTCGCCCTCCAGCACGCTCAACAGGCACAGCACCGACCGGCCCGCGTCGTCCAAAGTGGAGTAACTCAGCTCCAGCGACGCGGCGACGTCCAGCTGCGGGTCGTCCGGGTCGCGCAGGCTGGCCAGCCGCTGCCGCCGGTCGGCGAGCGCGGCGGCGTGGTCGGCCACCGCCACAGCCGGATCATTGGACAGCAGGCTCCCGCTGACCCGCAGCGCCAGCGGCAGCGCACCACAGGCACGGGCGATGCGGCGGGCGTCCCCCTCCGGTACACGATGACAAATGGTCTGCAGCAGCACCACCGCGTCGCTTTCGGGCAGCGGCTCCAGATCGATCACCGCCATACCGGGCAGCGTGAAGCGCTGCCTGCTGGTCACCAGCAACGCGTTTCCGGGGGCGGGCAGGAGCGGGCGGACCTGCGCGGCACCCTCGGCGTCGTCGGCCAGCACCAGAACACGGCGCCCGGCCAGGACGGCGCAATAGCGGCGCTGCAGGGCGTCCTGATCCTCCAACAACTCCGTTTCCGGGCGCAACGCCTGGATGACCTGGCGCAGCGCCTGGGTGGGCGTGATGCCGCGCATGTTCACCAGCACCTGCGCGTCGGGGAAGTCGGCGCCGACCCGGCTCGCGGCGAGCAGGGCCAGCTCGGTCTTGCCGACCCCGCCCATGCCCTGGATCGCGACGATCCCCTTGGCGCGCAACGCCTCCACCGCCACGTCGAGGGTCGCGCCACGTCCGACGAAGTCGGCGACCGGCGCACGCAACTGATGCGGCGGTCCCGGCGCGGTCGGCTCGACCTCGCCGCGCAGGATGGCCCGGTGCAGCTCGCGCAGTTGCGGCCCGGGGTCGGCGCCGAGATCCTCGGCCAGCTGCGCACGCGTGGAAGCGAAGCACGCGAGCGCGTCGGCCGACCGGCCCGCCGCGCACAGGACGCGCATGTAAGCCGCCACAAGGGTTTCGCACAGGGGCTGCTCCGCGACCAGCTCACCTAGCGGCCCGATCAGCGCGGCCGGCCCGCTCGCCGCGAGCTGCACCTCGGCCCACGCCACGACGAGGTCGACGCGCTGGCGGCCCCAGTGCGAGCGCATGCGCTCGGCCCACGGTCCGGGCAGGCCGAGCAGCGGCTCGCCGCGCCACAGCGCCACGGCCTCCGACAGCAGCTCCGCCCGCCCGGCGGTCGGCCTGCCGGGCTCGCGGGCCCGCGCGAACAGCCCATGGATCCGGTGCACATCAATCATTTCAGGATCCATATCCAGCAGGTACCCGCCGGAGCGCCGCGCGACCGGGACCCCCAGCCCGCGCAGCCTGGTCACGTGCGCGTAAAGCGCCGACCTCGCACCCTCCGGCGCCGCCTCGCCCCACACCCGATCGACCAATGTGGACACCGTGACCACGCGGCCGGCGTCGACCGCCAGCGCCGCGAGGACCGCGCGCCGCTGCCGCGGCCCCGCGCTGACCGGACGGTCTTGCGGCCAGACCTCCACCGGCCCGAGCAGGCGTACCCACATGCCTGCATCCAACACCAAGAAATCGACAAGGTTACATCCTGCATTACGTCGGCATGCTCATCCGTTAGTCGCTTGCCACCGAAGGAGATCGTGCCATGCAACATCGATACAGACGGCTGGCCCTCGCGCTGGCCGTGGTGCTCGCCGCGGGCGCCGGCCCGTTCGCCGTGGTCGCGCCGGCGGCCGCCGCCGAACACATCACGAACGGCAACTTCAGCTCGGGCGCGGCCGGCTGGAACTGGGACGGCCTGTCCGGGGTCGAAACCTGTTGCGCGGCACCGCCTCTGGGCTACCCCAACGCATATGCCCACCCCAACGGCGCGGGCGGATACATCGCCGGGTGGCAGGACATCCCCGGCGCGCCGGCCGCCACCTACACGCTCAGCGGGCGGATCCGCACGTCGGGCGGGCCGCAGCAGGCGTGGATCCAGGCGGACTGGGGCACGTTCGAGGGACGCTATTGCCTCACGCCCGCCACCAACACGACCGCGTGGCAGGTGTTCAGCTGCACGTTCACGGTCGGTGCGGGTCAGGTGGTGCACGTGGCCCTGGCCGCGTCCAACGCGGCCGCGACCGCATGGGGCTGGGTCACGTTCGACGACATCTCGCTGAGCAGTTCCGGCGGCGGCGGCCCGTACGACCTGGCCGCCTACATGATGCGCACCAACGGCACCAGCGGGCCCGTGTACCAGTTCAGCACCGGCGAGACCATGCAGATCCAGTACGAGCCGGGCAACGGCCGCTACTACCAGGTCAAGAACGCGCAGTGGGAGGAGATGGGCTTCACCGGCACACGGATCATCCGCTACCGCGACACGTCACCGTCGGCCGACCAGTGGTATGGCCTCTACACCGGCACGGCGTTGGGGTCGGAGTGGGCGCCACGCACGATGAACGTCGGCCAGACGTTCACCCGCAACCCGACCGTGCGCTTCTACTTCAAGTCCAACTGCGCGGCCGCGGCCAATCCGTACAACCAGCCGTCGACCATCAAGCTCGAGGCGCGTTACGCCAGCCTCAACGTCGCCGGGTTTGTGCTCAGTGACGTGCTGTGGCTGCGCTCGTACCTCGGCAGCGCCCGCTGGGAGGATTACTACTACGCCAGGGACATCGGGCTGGTGCGGTTTGTCGCGTATGACCCCAACGGGGTCGGGCAACCGCAGATCTTCGAGTCGCACTTCACCGGCGGCGGCGGTTCGGCGTTTGGCCGGGCTCCGGTCTGCACCCCGTAACCGCAAGATCGCGCAACTTGCCTGGCAAGTTGCGCGATCTTAGTGCGGTCAGCGGGAGGAAGCCCGCGTGGCGGGCGGCTGGGTCGACGCCCGCACGACGAGTTCGGTGTCGAAGAAGTATTCGTCGGCGGCCACCTCGCCCCCGTCGATCTGCGTGACGAGCAGGGCGACGGCCGTGGTGGCCATGTCGCCGATGGGCTGGCGCACCGTCGTGAGCGGAGGATCGGTGCAAGCCATGAAAAGAGAATCATCGAATCCGATCACCGAGACGTCGCCCGGGACGGACAGCCCCATGCGCCGCGCGCCGCGGATCGCGCCCAGCGCCATGATGTCGCTGGCGCAGATCAGCCCGGTGACACCGTCTTTGATCAGGCGGGTGGCGGCGGCCTGCGCGCCCTCCATCGAGTAAAGCGTGCGCGCCACCGGCAGATCCGGGAACTCGGCCACCTTGCGCTGCGACGGCACGTGGTCTGCCGGCCCGACCAGCAGCCCGATCCGGGTGTGCCCGAGCGAGGCCAGGTGGCCGTGTGCCTGCCGGGCCGCGACGCGGTCGTCGGCCGACACGACCGGGAAACCGAGGCCCTCGATGGCCGCGTTGACCAGCACGACCGGCAGGCCGCGCTCCTTGAGCCGCAGATAGTGCCCGTGATCGGCGTCGGCCTGGGCGTAGTTGCCGCCCGCGAACACGATCCCGGACACCTGCTGCTCGAGCAAAATGTCCACATAGGACGCCTCGGACACGCCGTCCTCCGTGCGCGTGCACAGCACCGGCGTGAAACCGCGCTGCGCCAGCGCACCGGCCACGACCTCGGCGAACGCCGGGAAGATCGGATTTTGCAGCTCCGGCAGGACCAGCCCGACCAGGCGGGCGCGCTCGCCCCGCAGCTTCACCGGCCGCTCGTAGCCCAGCACGTCGAGCGCGGTCAGCACCGCCATGCGGGTCGCCTCCGAGATGCCCGGCTTGCCGTTGAGCACCCGGCTCACGGTCGCCTCGCTCACCCCAACATACTTGGCGACCTCTGCCAGTCTTCGTGTCACCAGCACAGCTTAGAATGACCCCATAATGATCATGCGACCTTACGTTGACGCCGACATGCCGAGCCTGCAGGGCGCCGTTTCGGAGTGGATCGCACGAGCCGGCCGCTGCGGCTATGACCACATCGGCGAGCTGCCGCACCGCATCTACGAAAACCGGCCCAGGCTCGTGTGGCTATGGGAGTCCGACGGCGACATCGTGGGCCTGGCCATATGTGGCCGATTCGGCAACGCCTTCGACTTGTTCACGGCGCCCTCCCTTCGCGGGACCGCGGCCGAGGAGCAAATGTTCGCCGCCGTCCCCGATGAATTCGTGTGCACCGATGTGTGGGACTGCGACACCGTGCGCATCGAGCTGTTGGAGCGGCTCGGGTTCGAGCGCTTCCGGGTCTGGGACGACGTGCGCGAACGTGCCCTCGACGGGCAAATCGCGCAGGTGGAGGGCGTCAGGGGCGCACGGCTCGCCGACGCCGACGCGCTGGCCGAGGCGCACAGCAGCGCGTTTGGCAGCGACTGGACCGGCCAGACCTATCGCGACCAGGTCATGCTCAAGCCCGGCTTCGACCCGGCACACGAGATCGTGGTCGAGGCGCCCGACGGCCGGATCGCGGCCTTCACCGTGATCTGGATCGACGAGCGCAACCGGATCGGCCAGCCCGTCGCGGACCTTGCACCGCTGTAGAAGGGGCGGCAGTGAGCTTGGTCCGGTTCACTTCGAGCCCGTGGGCACGCATCGCGACTTCCAGCGGCGCGGCCACGCCCGAGCCGTGATGCTGCACGCGCTGCACCTGATGCGTGCGGCCGGCGTCGAGCGGGCCACGGTCAACCACAACGCCGAAAACGTTGCGGCGCTTAAACTCTATGAGTCGCTGGGGTTTGCGCGCACCCACCAGACCTACGGCTTCAGGCGCCCGACCGCAGCGTGATCAGCGTGATCTCGCTGGGGGCAAACACGCGCAGCGGCGGCCCCCAGAAGCCGGTGCCATTGCTGGTGTAAAGCTGGGTGCGCTCGCCGTGCCGGGACAGCCCGCTCACGACCGGCTGGTCGATGCGCACCAGCAGGTTGAACGGCCAGATCTGCCCGCCATGGGTGTGCCCCGAAATCTGCAGGTCGACGCCTGCCGCGGCGGCCTTGACGACCTGTTTGGGTTGGTGCGCAAGCAAAAGGACCGGCAGCTGCGGGTCCGTGCCGTTCAAGGCATTTTCTATCGAGTACCGCGTGGTCGCGTCACTGACCCCGGCCAGCACCAGCCGGTCGCCGTCCCGCTCGACCACCGTGTGCCTGTTTTCCAGCGCTTGCCAGCCCAGCTCGCCCATGTGCTCGACCCACCGCTGCGCCTCGCCGAAGTGCTCGTGGTTGCCGGTCACATAGCCCCGCGCCAGGCGCGCCCGGGCCCGGCCCAGCGGCGCCGCCTGCTCGCGACGCTGATCCACCGTGCCGTCGGCGATGTCACCGGTGTGGCAGACGATGTCGGCGTCGAGCTCGTTTACCTTGTCGATGACACTTGACGACCATTTGGCGCGGTCGATGGGCCCGTAGTGCGTGTCGGTGAGCAACACGACGCGCAGCCCATCGAGGCCCTTGCCCAGCCTCGGGATGGTCACGTCGACCCGCTTGACCCGCGGCACCCGCATCGCCTCGACGTAACCCCAAGCCACCAGGACCGCGGCGATCGCGGCCACGCCGAGCGCGACCACCCGCGCGTCGACGCCGAACAGCCGGACCACGGTGCCCAGCAGCGACCACACGAACAGGACCCAGATCACACCGAGGGTGGTGTCGCCGACGCGGGACGCCCGGTCGCGCCCGCGGGCGTGCCCGAGGAACATCATGACCGGGAACGCGATCGCGGCCGCGGCGAACAGGATCGTGCCGGCGGCGGTGGCCCACGCGGGCCAGTCGGGTGCGATCACCAACGTCAACCACGGGAGCCCGAACAGGGCACCCAGCACGGTCACGAGCACCGCGCCGAACACGAGACCGCGCCCCACCGACCGGGTGGGGCGCGCCTGCACCGCTTCGCTAGCTGTCACCTGTCAACAATGCCACGCGAGTCTGAACGCGAGCTGGATGAATGCTCAGCGGCCGTCCCAGTCGCCGGTCAGGATGATCAACGGCGAGCCGGGTGCGATGCCCGTGCCCCACGCGTGGTCGGACGGTCCGGCGTTGAGCGCGTTGCGCAGGTGGAAGGTGCCGTCCCGGCGGTCGAAGTAGCCCACCGAGTCGCGCCCGTTGCCGTCCCAGTCGCCGGTGAGGATGTCCACGTCCGCGTCGGGCGGCATGCCCGTGCCCCACGCGTAGTTCGACGATCCCGGGCTGAGCGAATTGCGCAGATGATACGTGCCGTCGGCCCGGTCGAAGTATCCGACCGAGTCGCGCCCGTTGCCGTCCCAGTCGCCGGTGAGCGGCACGATCTGCGGGCGGACCGGCCCGCCGCCCCACGCGTAGTCCGACGGACCCGCGCTGAGCGAATTGCGCAGGTGGAACGTGCCGTCCCGGTGGTCGTAGTAGCCGGTCGAATCCTTGCCGTCGCCATTCCAGTCGCCGGTGAGGATCGCGTCACGGGCAGGTCCAGCCCGACGAGGCCGGTCGCCCACGCGTCGGTGGAGCCCCCCGGGTTCAGGTAGTTGCGCAGGTGGAAGCTTCCGTCGGCCCGGTCGAAGTAGCCCGCCGAGTCCTTGCCGTCGCCGTCCCAGTCGCCGCTGAGCGGCACGATGCCGGGACGGGTCGGGCCACCACCCCACGCGTAGTCCGACGCGCCCGGGTTGAGCGCGTTACGGAGGTGGTAGGTGCCATCGGACGTGTTGTAGTAGCCCGTCGAGTCCCGCCCGGCCGTCGGGGCCGCCGTCCACCACGAGGTGTTGCGGCGGGCGCCGTTCCAGCTGAAGCTCCAGTGGATGTGGTTGGTGTGGCAGTCACTGGGCGTCCCGTCGCACGAATACGATCGCCAGCCCTCCGACTGGCGGGACGAGGCCCAGATCTGGCGATTCCAGATGATGTACATGATGCCCATGCGGCGGGCGATGGCGTGCCGGTTGCCGTGCCGGTCGGTGGCCATCATCCAGTTGATGATGTCGGTGGCGATGGCGCGTTCGCCGGAGTCGGTGATGTCGAGCGCGTAGTCGAGCGCGCGCCCCTCCTTGTGCTCACTCGTGCCGCCGATGTCGCAGGCGCGCACGATGTTGCCCGTGCGGTTGAGGTTGTAGGTCCGGTTGAGCAGCGCCCGCAGATCCTGCGGTCCTGGCTTCTCGGTCGGGTCGCAGGTGTCCTGTGGGTCGTGTCCGGCATAACCCTCGATGGACGGCCCGAAGTCGGGCGTGGCGGGCGCGGCCGAGGCCTGCGGCGAGGCGAGCAGCAGCGAGCCTGCCATGAGCAAGCCGGTGGCCGTCGACAGGCGTTTGAGTGATGTCTTCACAGCTCACAAGGAAAGCGGCAGCCGACATCACTTCCTCACCGGTCGATCATCGATGCCGCATGCGCCGGCCCGCACTGGCCACATCGGACCTGCTAGGCGCCACCGGCCGAGGCGGTGTCGCGGCGCATCGGGATGTGGGGGATGCCGTCCTCGACGAACTCCGGCCCGGTGACGCGGAAACCGTAGCGCTCATAGAGACTGACCACATCGGACTGTGCGTCGAGGACGATCGGGCGGTCGCCCACGACGGCGAGGGCGGCGGCCATCAGCTGGGAGGCGAGGCCGAGGCCGCGTGCATCCTTGGCGGTGACGACGCGGCCGATGCGCGCGGCGGGCCCGTCAAAGTCGAGGATGCGCAGGTAGGCGACTGGCACGCGATCACGTTCGTACCACAGGTGCCGGGTGCCCGGCTCATTGTCGCGCCCGTCGAGCTCGGGATAGGCGCTCTGCTGCTCGACCACGAACACGTCCACGCGCAATTTGAGCAGCCCGTAGAGTGTGGTGGCGTCGAGATCCTGGAAGCCTGCGGCACGGAAGATCACGCCCACTATCGTACTGACATTTCTACCGCAGGCCGATCGCGAGCACGGCCCCCGCACGGGTGCCGAAGTAGAGTTTGCCGCCCCACACCGCCGGGGTCGACTCGATGCACGCGCCCGGTTTGATCGACCATAGCTGTTTGGGCTGGGCCTTGGTATCGGTGATGTCGTAGGCGTTGAGCATGCCGTTGCAGTCGCCGAGGAGCATCACGCCGTCGATGATGACCGGCGACATGTGCACGCGATGCAGCTCGAGCCTCCACCGCACCTGGCCGGTCTGCCGGTCTATCCCGAGCACGTCGCCTTTGTCGGTACCCCATATGACAAGATCTTTATAAATCCCCGCAGATCCATAGATGCCGCCCTTCCCGCCCCGGTTGTTCTGGTCGTCGACCTTCCACACGAGTGGGTTGTCGGGCTTGCGGGGGTCGAGCTTCATCATCTGCCCGTTGCGTTTGGACGCCGCGGTGAACCGCTCATACTCCGATCCGATGTAGAGCATGCCGTCCTCGTCGGCGGCGATGGTGCCGTCGGTGTCGTCGCCGGTCCAGAAGCGGAAGACCCGCTCCGGCGTCTTGCCCTCCTTGAGCCCGCTGATGTCCCAGCCCTGCACGAGCCCGCCGGACGTGCCGAAGTAGACGACGTTGCCGACCAGGGTGGGCGAGCTCTCGACCGACACGTTGTTGTCGCCGGTGTCCTTGAGCAGCTGTGCGTCCCAGGCGGGCGCGTTGAAGACCAGCTTCGGGCTGACCGTGACCTTGCCGCTCGCGTCGTAGCCCCGGTTGAGTTTGACGATGTGGAACTGGCTGTTTTCCCCGCCTTCGAGCAGGTAGTCGTCGATGATGAGGCCGGAGGCGTCCCAGTCGTCGTTCCACAGCGTGGGGGAGACCGACTTGGCGTGCAGCTTCCACAGCTCACGGGGTTTATCGCCGTCGATGGCGATCACGCGGTAGTAGTTGTCCCGCGAACCGGAGTAGACCAGCGGGAACCCGTCGGGGTCCACGGTCACCGAGCCCTTGATGATGTCGCCGGTCTTGAACGACGGCAGGATGCGCTCGCCCGTGGCCGCGTCGAGGAAGTGGATGCTCGTGTCGTAGGCGCCGAAGACCACCCACGTGCGCCCGTCGCGTTCGAACACCGCGGGCTGCCCGGTCCACCCGGTGCCGCACCACTCCCGCGGGCCGTCCGCGTCCGACGAGATCGCGCACAAACCACCGGATTTCGGGAAGCGCCACAGCTCGGTCGGCGCCGTGCGCGGGATCGGCCCGGTGCCGTAGTAGGTGCGCGTCGGATTACCCCGGAAGGTGAATACTCCCTTAACTTTGTCCCCGTATGGCTTGCCGACCGTAGTCACCGGCTGGGCCCGCACGCTCTGGCTCTGCTGCGGCGCGGGCGCGCCCAGCTGGAACAGGGCGGTCTTGGCCTCGGGCCATACGAACACGACACCGACCCCCAGCACGACGATGATCGCGCTGAGCAAGGCGATGTTGCGCACCTGGGGTTTACTCACTGTCACAGTGTGCCGCCTTTGTGCCATGGGGTCAGTCCCCGGCTTGTCACATCTGGATAAACTCCCCGCGTGCAGTTTGAGCCAGGAAAGATCGTCGTGCGGCGGGGATTCTTGCGCGACAAGCGGTTGGCGGCCGTGGAGTGCGGCCGTGTGATCACCGACGACGCACGCGGCCTATTGATGTGGGTCAGTGCCGGTTCAACCCTTATGCGCCGCACGACGCTCGATGGGCAGTCCATCCGCAAATTGCCTGTGCTGGACAAGTTCTCCGTGCCGACCATGCTGACCCCGACGGAGTGGCACGGCGGCGGCGTCCTGATATTGACCCCTCCCGATGCGGCGCACTCGGTGTGGTGGTTCTTCGGCGCCTCCGGCGAGTTCGAAGGGTGGTATGTCAACCTCGAAAGCCCGGCCGTGCGCTGGGCCGGAGGGTTTGACCTGCAGGATCACGCGCTCGACGTGTGGATCGACCCCGACCGCTCGTGGCGCTGGAAGGACGAGGACGAGCTGATCGAGCGCACCGGCCACCCGGCCTACTGGGAGGAGCACGAGGTCCCCGCGTTCTGGACGGAGGGCAAGCGGGTGATCGCGATGGCCGAGGCAGGGGAGCCCCCGTTCGACGGCAGCTGGCTGGACTTCCGGCCCGATCCACTGTGGACACCCAGCGCCCTGCCGTCGCACTGGGACGTGCCACGATGAGCTCGTTCACGATCAGGCCCGGGACGGCGGACGACATCGACGACGTCGGCGAGCTGCACACGCTCGTGCGGGAAAAGACCTATAAGAGCATCATCAAGGGGTACCGGAGCCACTCCACCACGCCGTTCTGGCGCATGCGCTTCCCCGCCGAGGCGGCCACCAACCGCCTGCTGATCGCGTCCGGCGAGCGGGGCGAGACGATCGGCTTCGTCTATGTCGGCCAGGGCACCCTGTTCGCGATCCACGTCCACCCCGACTGGCACGGCCGCGGCGTGGGCCGGGCGCTCCTGCGCGCGGGGCGCAATACGTTGGTAGAGTTGGGTTTCCGGCGGGCGGCGCTGTGGGTGATCGCGGGCAACGAGCGGGCGTGCCGCTTCTATGAGCGAGACGGCTGGCGGCGCAGCGGGCGCACCCGCGACGACGACGTCGGCGGGATCCTGTGGTCCCAACTCGAATACATCCGGGAGCTTGACGTGACACAGATGTGGCACAATCCCGACTGCTCCAAGTGCGCCGCGGCCACATCGGCGCTTGACGAGGCGGGCGTCGAGGTGACGCTGCGGCCCTACCTGACACAGGCGCCCGGCCGCGACGAGCTCACGACCGTCCTGCGGCGGCTCAAGGCGGAGCCGTGGGACATCTGCCGCGTGGGGGAGCCGATCGCGGCCGAGCTGGGCCTGGCCGACTGGCCGCGCGACGAGTCGGAGCGGGATCGCTGGATCGACGCGATGGTGGCCCATCCGGTGCTCATCCAGCGCCCGATCATCCTGCTGGCCGACGGTTCGGCTTTTGTCGCGCGCACGCCCGCCGCGCTGGCCGACGTCATCGACCGGGCCCGCAGGAGATAGCGCACGCCCGCGACTTGCTTTTAGCAGGGGCAAGCATCGCAGCGGCCCTTCCGGGCAGGCCCGTGGGTGGCCGGCAAGGCCCACAACCGCAATCCGGGGCTCACCATCTCGGCCGCGCCTCTCCCCGCCCCGCGAGCGGCACCTCTCCCGGCGCCTCTCCCCGCCCCGCGAGCGGCACCGCGAGCGGCAACTTGCGCGATCTCGGCCATGCGACCGAACCTCGTGCGGATCTTCACCGGGGCCGGACGCTCACCGGCATAGCGCCCGCCGCACGTCGTCGGCGAACCCGGCCGCCTGGCCGGCCGTGCGCGGGACGGACAGCCGCGCGGGCGGGCCGCGGTAGGGCGGTGGCGGATCGGTGAAGCATCGGATCGTGTGGGCCCGGCCGAACCGTCGCCGGGCCGTGGCCGAGATCTCGTGCCGGGGCGGGCGCGGCCCGGTCAGCACGTCGTAGACCGTCCGCAGCAGCAGCGTTTGGTTGACCGCGAGGGAGCCTCCGTCGCCGGTCACGGTCGGGACCGTGTGCCCGCCGACCTGGTCGAGCACTTCGGCGAATCCGTCGTAGCACGGGGCGATCGCGGGCGTGCCGCAGGCCATCGCCTCGGCGGGCGCCCGGCCGAACGTCTCGAAGTGGCTTGTCGATGCGGTGACGAAGACCGAGGCGCTGGAGTAGAGCGCGGCGAGCTCTTTGCGGCTGGGCTCGCGTACGAGCTGGATCGGCGCGTCGAGCAGGGAGAGGGCGGAGGCCACCGGCGGGTCGATGATGTGGCTGGCCAGGACGATCCGGAGTCCGGGCACGAGCAGCCGGGCCCGCACGGCCATGCCGAGCAGCCGTTGCACGTCCTTGTCGGGCTGCAGCCGCCCCGCGTAGAGCAGGATCGGCGGGTCCTCCGCCTCGCCGCAGACCGTGAACACGTCGTCGTCGATGCCGTACGGTTCGGCCACGCGTGCCCGGACGCCAAGGGCGGCAAGGATCCCGGCGGACGGGCCGGATCCGACGAACACCCGGTCGGTGTGCTCGGCGACCTTGGTGTATGCCGCGACGGAGAGGATGTCTTCCCACGACGCCGGATTGAGGTAGGGCAGGATGTCCAGCCGGCCGCGGTAGCCGCGCGAGCGCAGTGCCGCGGCGTGGCGGAAGCCGGTCACGCCCTCGAGCACGATGGCTTCGCAGGCGAGTGGCACCTCGTCGGGGTCGCAGACGACGACCTCGCACGTGAGCGCCTCGGCGAGCCACCGCGCCTCTTGGCAGAGGTCGGTGGGGGAGAACGGGACGTAGCCGATGGGCATCGCTGAATTCCCGGCTAGCCCGCTTCGATGCCCTCGGTGACGCCGCGGCCCTCAACGGGCCGGGCGGCGACGACGGCCACGCTGTATGGGCTGCCCGGGGACTGGTGGGCGTGCTTGAGGGCCGCGCTCACGGCGTCGCCGATCGCGGGTTGAGCTTGGGCACTTCGATGTCCTGGCGCGGCGAGCGGACCTCGGACGGCAGGGACTCAAGCTTCGCATACGCCTTGGCGTCCGGATGATTGGTCATAAAGGACATATTATATGGTACCGGACGAAGCGCCCGGCGGCTCGCCGGGGATCACCAATCCGGCCTCGTAGCCGAGGATCACCAGTCGCGAGCGGTCCCGCGCCTCCAGTTTGGACAGCAGCCGGCTCACGTAGGTGCGCGCCGTGGCCGGGCTCAGGTGCAGCGTCTCGGCAATCTCCACATTGGACAGCCCGAGCGCGATGTGCCGCAGCACCTCGCGTTCCCGCTCGGTCAGCCCGTCGATCAGCTCGGGCCTGATCCTCGCGCCCGCCCGCGCCGCGACGGTGTGCATCACTTTGCGGGTGATGGCCGGGGACAGCAGCGCCTCGCCGCCGGCCACCACCCGGATCGCGTGGCGCAGCTCCGCCGGCCGGATGTCCTTGAGCAGGTAGCCCGCCGCGCCGAACCGGATGGCGCCCAACACGTTCTCGTCCTCGTCGAACGTGGTCAGGATGACCACGCGCACCCCGCCGAGCGTCGGGTCGGCCACGATCCGCCGGGTGGCCTCGATCCCGTCCAGCACGGGCATGCGGATGTCCATGAGCACCACGTCTGGCCGCAACGCCCGCACCGCGCTCACCCCGGCCGCCCCCGTGGACGCCTCCGCTACCACCTCGATGTCGCCTTCGTGCTCGGCGAGCGTGCGCAGCCCGGCTCGTACCACCTCCTGGTCGTCGACCAGCACCACGCGGATCATGCGCCGAGCCTCAGCGGAAGCGTCGCCTCGACCGTGAACCCGCCGCCCTCGGTGGCACGCGTGCGCAGGTCGCCGCCCAGCAGCCGGGCCCGCTCGGCCATCCCGGCCAGCCCGTGCCCGCCGGGTGCGGGCTGATCGCCGGGGCCGTGCCCGTTGTCGGACACCTCGATGCGCAGCCGGCCGTCGCCGGGGCGGGCGCGGACCGTCGCTCGGGTCGCGTGGGCGTGCCGGATCACGTTGGTCAAGGCTTCTTGGATGATGCGGTACGCCGCCGAGTCGATCGCCTGGGAGAGCTCAGCCGGCGCGGCGTCGACGCGGGCATCGATGTCCAATCCGGACGCCCGCGCGGTCGCGATCAGACTGTCCACATTGGCCAGTGAAGCGAAGTCGGCGGGCGTCCCGCGCAGGATCCGCACGGTCGCCCGCAACTCCCGCATGGTGCGCTCGCCCGCGTCGCGGATGTGGTCGACGGCCACCGAGGCCGCGACGTCGCTGTGCCCGATGGCCTCGGCCGCGACGTTGGCCTGCAGCGCGATGACCGACATGGTGTGGCCGATCAGGTCGTGCAGGTCGCGGCCGATGCTTTCGCGCTCGCGCTGCACGCGCCGATCGGCGTCGCGCTTGAGCTGCTCGGCGATCAGCCGGTTGATCTGGTCCTGCTCGCGGCGGCGGGCCCGCCGGGTGTGCACCCCGTCGCCGAGCGCTATGGCGGCCGCGACGAGCGCGATATTGGACACCAGCTCGTAGCCCAGCAGATACGGCAGCGGCTCGCCACCGAGGATGCGGAACGCCCACGAGACGGCCAGGAGGACGATGCCCGCGATGATCGACGCGCGCGGCAGGCCCACCTCGGCCGCCGAGTAAAGCGCCGCGACAACCGGGATCGCCACGCCGATCGACGGGTAGCCGACGGTGTAGTACGCGAACAATCCCAGCACGGTCACCGCGAGCACCACCCGGGGCAGGCGGCGCCGCAGCAACATCAACCCGCCGAACCCGGCCGCGAACAGGTAGGTGACCACGTCGGGCCGGTGCTCACCCCCGCCCGCCGTGGCGATGATCAACGCGATGGCGAGCGTGACGAACGTGGCCAGCAGAGCGTCGATGAGCCAGGGCGAGACCTCGCCATCCCGGGAACGCTCCATCACACGAGGGTAGATGGCCCGCCGGGGTCCAAATGTCGCCTCCCGACGACAATCGCTGTCGCTCTCGGGCCGATGCCATGCGCGTGCGGCGTTTTTAGCGTTGCCGACATGGATGATCTCAAACACCTGCACTGGCCGTTGATCCTCGGGCTGGGCGCGCTCGCGCTCGCACGCCCATTGATGAGCGTGGTCGGGCTGATGGACGCGATCGGCAAGCCCACCGGGCCGCTGCTCGTGACCGTGGCCATCTCCGCCGCGTGGGTCCTCGCGGTGGGCCTGAGCCGCGTGGCCCGGCCGGTGCTGACCCTGGTCCTGGCGGGCGTCATCTATGGAGCGCTGTCGATGCTGCTCAGCGCCGTGCTGTCGCCCGTGCTGACCGGCGAACTGCAGGGGCCGCTGGCCAACCCGATCGCCATCGGGCCCGTGCTGCTGATCAACGCCGTGTGGGGCGCGCTGGCGGGGGCGCTCGCGCTGGGCATCCAGCGCGTGCTGGGCCGGCGGGAGGCGTCATGACGGGCGTCACACGCGTCACACGCAGGGCGCTGCTCGCGGCGTGTGTGCTCGCCGGGTGCGACGCAATCAGCGGAGGTGGGCCCGTCAACAGTGAGCAGGGCAGCGCCGGCACGCTGCTCAAGAGCCGGGCGCGGCTGCCCCAGCCCTTCCGCGCGCCGCTGCCGATCCCGCCCGTGCTCGCACCGTCGCGATCGGACGGTGGGGTGGACCATTACGACATCGCGCAGAAACCCGGTACCGCGAAAATATTGGAAGACCTCCCCACGCCGATCTGGGGCTACAACGGTATCTTCCCCGGCCCGACCATCGTCTCGCGGTCGGGCAGGCGCACGATTGTCAAGCACCGCAACGAGTTGCCGGTGCCCGTCTCGGTGCACCTGCACGGCGGCAGCACCCCGCCCGAGCACGACGGCTATCCCACCGATCTGGTCGCGGCGGGCGGCGGGCGCGACTACGACTATCCGCTGCGGCAGCGGGCCGCGACACTGTGGTATCACGACCACCGGATGGATTTCACCGGGCCACAGGTCTATCGCGGTCTGGCGGGATTTCACCTGGTGCGCGACGACCACGAGGAGTCGCTCGGGCTGCCGTCGGGCGAGCGCGACATCCCGCTGATGATCGCCGATCGCTCGTTCGACGCGGACGGCTCGTTTCTTTACCCTTCGACGGATCCGTCGCTCACCGGCCACCCCGGCGTGACCCGCGACTATGTCAGCGGCGTGCTGGGCGATTGCGTTCTGGTCAATGGCGCGGCCTGGCCGGTGCTTGAGGTTTCCGCTATGCGGTACCGTTTCCGGCTGCTCAACGCGTCCAACGCACGGCGATATCGGCTCACGCTCGACCCCAATCCTGGCTTCGTCCAGATCGGCAGTGATCTCGGGCTGCTCGCGCAACCGTTGCGGCACAAGACAATCGACATCGCGCAGGGCGAACGGTTTGATGTGGTGGTCGACTTTTCGGGCTACTCTCCCGGTACCGAAATAATTATGCGCAACACTTATGGCGGCGGCGGCACCGCACAGGTCATGAAGTTTGTGGTGGCACGGCGAGGGCGCGACGACAGCCGCGTGCCGCAGCGCCTGAGCGACCTCGAGCCGCTCCCGGCGGGCGAGGCCACGGCCCGGCGCACCATCGTCTTCGCGCGCGGCGGCGCGCAGGCGCACGGGATGACCCTGTGGACGGTCAACGGCAAGGCTTTCTCGCCCGACTACCTGGTGGCGCAACCCAAACTGGGCGCGGTCGAGCGCTGGACCATCCGGGCGCAAAACGTCGAGCACCCCTTCCACCTTCACCTCGCTCCGTTCCAGGTGGTGTCGCCCGGGCCGCACCAGCACGGCTGGAAGGACACGGTCAACCTCGGCAACGGCGACCGGGTCGACATCCTGGTGCGCTTCGACGGGTATCGGGGCAAGTATGTGCTGCACTGCCACAACCTCGAACACGAGGACATGGCGATGATGGCCAACTTCGAGGTGCTCTAGCCGTGCAGCACATTGCGCCACCCCATTGCGCCAGCGGCGTGTGCCGGCGGTGCGCGCTGGCCGTGTGTGTCGGCGGCGAGTGTGTCGGCCGTGTGTGCCAGCGGTGTGTGTGCCAGCGGTGGGCGCTGGCCGTGTGCGCCGGCCCTTCTCAGCGCCCGGTTAGTCTCCGCGCCCGGCTAGTCTCAGCGCCCGGTTAGTCTCAGCGCCCGGTTAGTCTCAGCGCCCGGCTAGCTTTCTTTGGCGGCCGGCTCGCGCGGCACCGGGTGCTCGACCAGGGCCAGGACCCGGTTGGCCATGAAGCGGGCCGTGCGCACCGGCGTGCCGCCCCGGGTCACCTCGGCCACCTCGACGATCCCCCGGTTGATCGACGTCTCCACCCGCCGCCCCGCGCGCGTGGCCTTGATCTCGTAGTTAAGCGGCGCCTGGCCACCGGTATCGACGACGATCTCCACCCAATCGCCTCTCATGCCCTCAAAGATATATGCATAATGTG
>JBIOYB010000577.1:0-30283 GCA_044869915.1 Allorhizocola sp. | reverse complement strand
CAGCCGCGCGGGCCAATACACCAGCGCCGTCGTGGTCCCGAGCCGTGCCACGCTTCCGGCCAGCACAAAGGCCGACGTGGCCGCGAAGAACGAGCCCGCCGGGGCCGGCCCGAGCACCCGCGCGGCGAGCCACGTCACGGCCACCCCGGCGATCCCGGCGACCGCCGCGCCGGCGAGGTTGCCCAGCCCTCCTCTGGCCGCGCTGACCAGACCGCTCGGTGGTGGTGGCGGCGGCGACTCCAGATCAAGCTTGGTCATTTGCGCCAAATCGGTGTGCGGGACAGCCACTGCGCCAGCGCCGCGTCGTGCGCCGCGAAGTGCGCGGTCAGCTCGGCGCGCAGCCCGGGGTCCATGCCCGCGGTCCGCGGCCGGGCGTTGTGCTGCTCGAACTCGGGGTAGCCGAGGTGCGGCAGGCCGAGGAAGTCGAGCACGGAGTCGTAGACGGGCTTGGGGTCGGTGAAGAACAGTTCGCTTTCGAGCACCAGGATCCGGTCGCGGCCGATGTGGCTCGCGAGCGCCGAAAGGTAGGTCGTGTATTCGCCGCGCGCGCGGTAGGCGTGATGCTGGTGGGAGAACGAATACGCGTGCGGGTCGGCCAGCAGGCGCTCGTTTTGCCCGCGCAGCCGGGCCGGTTCGAGCTCCAGCGCCCGCGCGAAATCGGTCTCGGTCTCGAACCCGCGGGCCACCTCGTGCGCGTGCTGCGAATACGCCCGCTCGACGGGATCGCGGACGAGCACGAGGGCCTTGGCACCGGGCAGGTCGGCCGCGATGCGCGCGCCCGCGTGCGGGTGGTAGAGGTAGTACGGGCTGGACTCGAACGTCTGCGCGGGCACGCCGCACTCCCGCTCGATCCGAGATGCCTTGCGCTGCAACGGGAAGTGCCCGCGATACCAACCCGGACCGTGATGATAGCCGGTGTCGAAGTAGTGCACGCCCTTGTGCCACACGGCTTTGAGCACCGCCGGGTGTGCGGCGAGCGCGCGGTACAGCGATGTCGTGCCGCAGCGCTGGCCGCCGCAGATCAGAAACGATGGCAGCATCCGCGCCCGCGCGGTGAGCCGCCCCACCGAGCGCGAGCCGAGGTGGATGGCCCGGACCACGGGGTCCGGAAGATGATCGCGTCTCACAGCCGGCCCACCCTCTCCACGAGCACCGGAAGCAGCCAGGTCCCGAGCACACCGAGCCGCGCCCCCGCCTCGGCCTGCCGGTCGGCCAGGTAACGCGCGGCGAGGTCGACCAGGTAAAGCAGCGCGGTGATCTCGGCGCTGTCCGGTACCACATTGAAATGGTTTAAAAGACCACCCGCATTGCGGACCGTTTGCTCCACAGCGTTACGCGGGTCGACGCCGTCCTGCAGCCGCCGCTGCAGATCGTGGTGCAGGGCGTCGAAGCCCAGCGGGACACCGGGGGTGAACCGTTCCCAGTCCCAGACCAGCAGCCCGTCGGTGGTGTTGGCCATGTTCCACGGCGCCCAGTCGCCATGCCACGCGCCGTAGCGCAGGCCCAGATCCGAGCACGCCTCGACCAGCCGGCGCGCGGCCGCCGCAAGCTCGACCCCCTCGGTCTGATCGGTGGTCTGCACGAGCCGGTTGCGCAGGTCGGCCCAGTAGGGGCTGGTGGCCAGCCAGCCCTGGGTCGTGCCGCACGCGCCCGCCACTTCGCACATGGCCTCCAGCAAGCGTGCCGGGGCAAGCGGTTCGCGTGGCAGCCAGATCGGTAGCGCGGACTGCACCAGCACCTGGTGCCCGCGCCACTGCCCGGAGTGGACCACCGCGGGCACGCGGACGCGATCGAGCCGCACGTGCGACAGCGCGGTCAGGGCGGCGGTTTCGGAGCGCACCAGCCTGCGGGTCAGCGGGCCGGTGCCGAGCTTGGCGAACCCGAGCGTTTCTCCGTCCGGGCTGAGCAACTGCAGCACGGGCTTCCGGTTGGCCCGTGCCGGTCCAATGTGGACGCTAAGGGCCAGATCCTGGTTCAATTCCTTTTGGAGGTACCGGTCGATGCTCTCCTCGCCGGACAGCCTCACCCGGTCGCGCAGCAGCGCGGGCCACGTGCCCGAGCGTAGCGCCAGCACCACGGCGTCACGCTTGAGGCGCGCCAGGCGGCTTTGCGGCTCGGTGAACCGGCGCACGGCGGCGATCGCCACGCGCCGCGAGCCCGTCGGCACGAGCAGCTTGGGGCGGCGCGCGTCGGGGATGACCAGATACTCGGTGATGTGCGGCTGACCCGGTGCGTCCTGCGGATAGAGCAGCGCCAGGACCTCGCGCAGGTATTGCCCGCGCAGCTGCGCGTCGGCGGCGGACAGTTCGGGCGGCGCCGTCTTAACGGGACTCACGATGGGGTTCAACGGAAGGGGTGGCCATGTTGTTGCGCCACAGCAGCACGTAGCCTAAAAAGGCCCATGCCAGCGGCGTGACGAGCGCGTTATACCACAGCGATGCCACGAAGGAGCTGGCGATGGCGGCCGAGGCGGCGAGCCCGATGGGTGAGCGGTCGCGCCGGAAGCGCCACAGCCCGAAGCCGAAAAACGCGAAATAGGCTAGCGATCCGACGACGCCGTGGGCGAACAGCAGCTGCCACAGCTGGCCGTTGCCGCCGATGGTGAAGTTGCCGCAGCGCTCGCACGCCTCGCTCTCGCCGACCGTGATGGACTGGCGCCCGCCGATCGTGTTGCGGGTCGAGCCGAAGCCGAGGATGGGCGATTCGCGCGCCCCCTCGAGCGCGCGTTCCGTGAGAAACATTCGCACGCCGTTGGATTTGCCGTTGTCAAGCCGGCGCTGGATCGTGTCGCCCAGCGGGGTCGCGAGCGTGCCGGCGCCCACCGCCGCGGCGACCACGATCGCGGCGACCAGGATGCGGGTGCTGCCCGCGCGGACGGCGAAGTAGACGATCAGCACACCGAGCCCGATCCACAGCCCGCGATTGAGCGAATGTACGACCGGGATCACCGACAGCGCCAGCGTGAGCACGGCCAGCCCCCGGACGAGCTTCCGCCGCGAATGGCCGAACGCCGCCACGACGAACCACCCGACGAGGAGGCAGAAGTTGTTGCCCCACGTGTTGGTGTAACCCCACGGCGCGGCCGGCCGGGGCAGCGGGTCGCCCACGAGGTCGTGGATCTGGGCCAGCTGCGGATGCACGAGCGAGCGCACGAATCCACGCGCCCGGATCCCGTCGGGCAGCGCCAGCTCCACGGGCGAGGTGAACTCCAGGTGCCCGGCGAACGTGCCGAGCAGCCCGCCCACGACGGTCACGACGAACAGCCATGCGAGCAGCCGCACGAGGGTCTTTTGCGGTAGTGCCGCGTTTCCCGCGTACACGAGGAGGATTGTCAAAGAGCCATATTGAACCAGCCGGTACGCGACGCCGGCGATCCGATCGGCGAAGCCCCCGGCGACCGCTCCCGCCGGCTCGGCGCCCAGCGCGGCGACGCCCGCCACGACCACGACGCAGAAGATGAGCCACAGCGCGAAGCCGGGCGGGAGGTGGATCGGAGCCCCGCGCCGGTGCCGGCGATACAGCGAGACCGTCATCGGCACGGCCAGGATCGGGAAGATGAGCACGCCGAGCCCGAGGGCCCACCACAGCGGATAAAGCGCCAGCAGCAGGACCAGCGGGCTCATCGCTGTGGCGCTTCGACATCATCCAATTTGGACATCAGTACGGTCTCGTCGAAGCCGGGCTCATGGGTGTGGCCGTTGATCGCCGGCTTGGGTTCGTCCACCGCCGGCTGCTCCTCAAGCGGCTCTTTCAGCGGGACGGGGCTCGGCACACGCGGCATGACGACCGCGCCCAGCAGGCCCGTGCCCACCCGGCGCAGCTGCTCGGCCGCGTCCACGATGTCGGGCCTTCGCGTGCGCCGCAGCTCGATCGCGATGATGGCCGCGTCCGCGAGGCTGGCCAGGCTTTGCGCGTCGGCGCCGGCCGAGGTGGACGGCGCCTCGATCACCACGTAGTCGACGTTGGCCCGCAGCATGTACAGCATGTCGCGCAGCGCTTGCGACTGCCACAGCCCGGCCGCGCTGCCCGTGCCGCCGACCGTGATGACGCGCAGGGTGGGGTTGCGTGCGGCTCGCTGCGTCGCCTCGCCCAGGCCCGCCTTGCCGGCGAGCACATCGGACACGCCCGGGGTCGGCGCGACGCCCAGCAGCCGGGCGAGGCAGTCGGGCGGGTGCGCGCCGACCAGCACGACGTTGGTGCCCGTGCGCGCGAGCGCGGCGGCGAGGTTCGCCGCGACGTGTGTGGCCGCCGGGCCGCGGGAGGCGCCGGCCACCACGACGACCTGTTCGCCTGGCTCGAGCGCGGCCACGACCTCGTTGCGCAGCCTGTTGAAGGCCCGCCCACCATCGCCGAACGGCGGGTAGACGTCGTCCGTCGGCACGACCCGGTCGGTGATCTCGCCCAGCACCGGGATGCCGCACCGCGCGCCGACCTCCGCAGCGGTGCGCACCCGGCGATCCAGGCGTTCCCGGATGGAACTGAGCCCGATCCCGGCGAGCAGGCCCAGCAGCGCGCCCGCGGCGACGTTGATGGGCGTGTGGGGTTTGATGGGCCGGCCCGGCCGGCGGGCGTCGCGGATGATCACGCCGCCGCTGACCGTCTCGGTGGCCAGCTGGTTGATTTTGTTGGTGAGCTGGCTGATCTGGCCGAGCACGGTCTCGCGCCGGCTCTCCAGGTTGGCGAAGGTGCCCGAGGTGCGTGAGATGTCGGTCTGCTGCCTGCTGATCTCGGCCAGTTCGTCGGTGAGATCGGAAACCTTTTCCTGCAAGGCTTCCGTCTGCGCGGCGATGGTCGCCTTCGCGTTCTCCTCGCGGTTGCGCAGGTAGGACTCGGCGAAGGCGCGCGCGCCGGCCTGCGCGTCCGATGGGGTGGGCGCGGTGAATTTGATCTGGAGCACCGAGGTGTTCGCGGGCACCTCGACGCTCACGCCGGCGGCGAGGTCGTCCTCCTTGAGGTTGAGCAGCTGCGCGGCGCGCATCACGACGGACGTCGAGCGGACCAGCTGCGCCTCGGTGTCGAGGTTGATCTCACCGCGGGTGCGGCCGCCCGCGACGTTCGCGTCCTGGCCCGCCGGATAGACGATGACGGACGCCATCGAGACGTACTCGCGGGGGAGCCGGCGGTTGTACTCGACCCCCGCCGCGCCGCCGATGATGAGCGCGAGCACGACGATCCACCAATGCCTGCGGGCCATCGCCAGGTAGTCGTTCAGGTCGTACGAATGCGTCGGTTCCACAACTGAGGTCAACGCCCGCCGGGTCGGGACGTAACTTCGCTCCGCATTTCTCCAGCTCATGGCCTTGGAGAAAACCGGACATCGGACTATGCTTCATGCTTAACCGCACAAAAGGGATGTTTCCTATGAAACGAGCTTTGGGCCTCGGGGCGGTGCTCGCCGCGCTCGCGGCCGCGATCGTCATCGGGGTCATCGGCGGAAGAGTCGCGCCCTATCCCGAGCGAATCACCGCATCGGGCGACACGTTCGCGTTGACCACAGCGCCCCAGGAGAAGGGTGGGCACAAGGACCACCTGATCGCGGGCGGGCACGAGGGCGGCGCGGCGATCAGCTACGTCAAGTTCGACGTGGACCTGCCCGACCCGCATGCGCCCAAACGGGCCTGGCTGTGGCTGGGTGCCCAAGAGCACCGGACGCTGCCGGAGATGGTCGAGCTGTCGGTCGTGCCCGACAGCGGCTGGCGCGAGGACGCGATGAGCGCCGCCACCGCGCCCCGGCTCGGCACGGTCATCGCCTCCGTGGAGCCCACGCCCGGCGCGCGGGCGGTGGCCTTCGACGTGACGCGGCACGTGCGATCGTCTGGTGTGTACGCGTTTGCCGTCACCTCGCCCAGCGGCAGCGAGGCGGCCCGGTTTGTGGCGCGCGAGGGCGAATCCAACCAGGCCGGCGCGCCGACGCTCACTCTGGAGTGGACGGAGCCCTCGTCCAGCCCCAGCTCGCGCCCTTCGACCCAGCCGTGGCCCAGCATGTCGCCGTCGGTCAGCGCCTCGGCCTCGACGTCGGGGCCGCCGGCCACGCGGCCATCGTCCGCACCGAGCAGTCCGGAGTGCACGGTCGGCCCGATGCTCGTCCCCTCGTGCGGCGCGCTGTGGGGCGTCGCGCCCGGCGCGCACACGGGACTGGACCGCTCCGTCGCGCTGACCGAGTTCGAACGGCGCGTGGACCGGGCTCAGCTGATCTATCACGCCTACCATCGGGGCGACGAGATGTTCCCGACCGCCGCCGAGATCGCGCTCGCCCGCGACCCCTACAACCCGCGCGTGCTCTTGCTGAACTGGAAGCCCGAAGGTGTCACGTGGAGGGAGATCGCCCTCGGCGACGACGAGACGGACGCCTATCTCAAGCGGCTGGCCCGGCACATCCGCGCGACCTTTCGCGACCAGTTCTTCTTCACCATGCACCACGAGCCGGAAAACGACGTCGAGGAGTGGCCCGGCAGCGGCATGACCGCCAAAGACTACGCGTCCGCCTTCCGCTATGTGATCACGATGCTGCGCCGGGAGGGCCTGACCAACCTGGTCTCGACCGTGTGCTACATGGCCTACGTCCCGTGGAACGTCAAACCGTGGTTCGCCGACCTCTACCCGGGCGACGATGTCGTCGACTGGGTCTCCTGGGACACCTATGCCTACAGCGATCCCGGCTACGGGCACGGCGACTTCGCCGAGATGCTGAACCGCAAATCCGGCAGCAGGCAGGAATGGCCGGGCTTCTACAACTGGGCCGCGCGCACCTTCCCCGGCAAGCCGCTCATGCTCGCCGAGTGGGGCCTGTGGTATTCGGACCGCAACCCCGGCCACCAAGCGGACTTCTTCAACTCGGCGCGGCTCCAGCTGGAACTCTTCCCGCGGATCAAGGCATATGTGTACTTCGAGACGCCCGACGACCAGGGCCGCGACTCACGCGTGCACACCACCTCGCGTGGCCTGGCCGAATATCGCCGCCTCTCCGAGCACCCCGCCTTTGACCTCATCTTCCGCCGCTAGCGGCCGAGCCATGATCGTTGCCACATCCCGAGTGCTGGCAAGCTTTTCCGGCTCAGGGCGTGACAACGATCGAGACCACTCCGGGCCTTCGCGCCCGTCGCCACGGCGAATCCCCGTAAGGCTAGCCATGCCTTTAGCGACGCCTCCTCGCCGTTGCAGACGTAACACGTATCAGGCGCGGCAAAGGTTGCGACTCAATGCCGGGATTCTTGTGCGCCGCCCTGTGCCGTGCGGGCCCGGGTGATGCCGTCGCGCGCCCGCGCGTGCTCGACCGCGTCGTCTATCTGGCCGGCCAGCGCCAGCGCCTCCTCGTGCCTGTCCAGCGCGAGATCCGGGTCGCCCATGTCGCACAGGGTCTCGCCGGCGCTGTTGAGATTCCTCGTGGTCAGCCAGACGTCGTCGACATCACGGGCGATGGCCAGCGCCTCGTCGAGATGATCAAGCGCCTCGGAGAAGCGTCTCAGCTGCCGGTACACGAGGCCCAGGCTGACCAGCGTCTCGCCCTCGAAAGAGCGGTTGTCCAACTCGCGGTGGATGACCAGCGCCCGTCCCAGCTGGTCCAGCGCCTCATCGTGGCGCCCGAGGCAGCAGTAGACGTCGCCGAGGTTGGTCAGCGCGGTGCCCTCCAGCCCTCGGCTGCCGAGCTCCCGGCCGATGGCGACGGCTCGCTCCAGGTACTGGACCGCCTCGTCGTGCTCGCCGTGCCGGGTGTGCGACACGGCGATGTTGATCAGCTGCCCGGCCTCACCGCCGCGGATGCCCAACTCCTGGTATGCGGCAAGGGCCTGCCGGAGATGTTCGAGCGCCTCGCCGTGCCTGCCGAGGATGTCGTGCACGATGCCGAGCAGGCTCAGGGTGTATCCCGCGCTCGACCGGTCGCCCACCTCCCGGTGGCCCACCAACGCGCGCTTAAGCAGGTCGAGTGCCTCGCCCGGCTGCCCGAGGCGCCAATGGACCATGCCGAGGTTGGTCAGCACGCGGGCCCGGTCGGCGTGGTGCTCGCCCGCGGCATGCAATGCCTTGCTGTGCAAGGCGACCGCCTGCCCATAGTGCCTGCGTGCCTGGAGATACGTCGCCACGGTCACCGACAGCTCCACGACCTCGTCGGTCCAGCCGTGCTCGACAGCCTGGTCACAGACGGCGATGAGGTTGGCGATCTCGGTGGACATCCAGGCCGACGCCAGCTCAATGGTGCCGACCGGTGACACGGCCACAGTGGGCGGGCCGAGCGGCGGGCGGGTGTCCTGGCCCGCGGGATACAACGTCCGCATCGCGGCCACGGCGGTGTGCCGGTAGTGCTCCAGCAGCCGTTGCGCCGCCGCCCTCCGGTCCGGCTCGGCGTCGGTCTCCTCGCACACCTCGGCGGCGTGAACGCGAAGCAGGTCGTGCAAGGTGAAGCGGCCGGGCTCGAGGTCGACGAGCAGGTTGGCGTTGACCAGCGCGGTGAGCGCGGCCCGCGCCCGTGCGGGCGGCAGATCGGCCAGCGCGGCGGCCGCCTGCAGCGTGACCTCCGCGCCCGGGTGCAGGCCGAGAAGCCGGAACACCTTGGCCGGGACGGGCTCGAGCGTCCGGTAGGACCACGAGAAGACCGTGCGCACGCCATCGGACACATTGAACTCCTCCACGACCGAAGCCAGGGAGAGCTTCGGCCGGATGGCGGCGCCCGCGGCCACGAGGCACAGTGCCAGCGGCAGCCCAGCGCACCCGGTGACGATCCGCTCCACCGCCGCGCCCGGCTCGGCGCCGAGCCGTTGCCCGCCAAGGCGGTGCGCCAGCAGCTCGCGCGCCTCGCCCTCGGACAGCAGGCCCAGCGTCCAAGGCCGGGCGTCCTCGGTCGCGACGAGATCGGCCAGCCTGTTGCGGCTGGTGATCACGACCGCGGCGCCGGGCGAGCCGGGCAGCAGCGGGCGCACCTGCGCGGCGTCGCGGGCGTTGTCCAGCACCACCAGCACCCGCCGGTCGGCCAGCAGCGTCCGATACAGGCCGATCTGCGCGTCCAGTTCGGCCGGGATGCGCTCGGCCGGAACCTCAAGCGCGTCAAGGAAGCCACGGATCACGTCGGCCGCGGGCGTGGGGCCCGCGGCGTCGAAGCCGCGCAGGTTGACATAGAGCTGGCCGTCGGGGAAACGTTCGACGACCCGGTGCGCCCAGTGCACGACGAGCGCGGTCTTGCCGACGCCCGCCATGCCGTCGATCGTGAAAACCCCATGCGTGGCGGCGTCGTCGAGCTCCTTGAGGTCGGCCGCCCGGCCGGCGAAATGCCGCAGGGCCACCGGCAGCTGCCTGGGGATCAATCGCCGCTCACGCCCGCTCACGGCAGCCTCGCGCCGCACCTCCTCGACCCGGTCCCGTGCCGTGGCCAGCGCACCCTGCTCGGCAGGCGCGGCACCCAGCAGCCGGATCAGCGTGTCGAACCGGTCGGTCGGCGGCAGCACCTTGCCGGCCAGGTATTGCCCGACGATGCCATGCGACCAGCCGGTCTGGTGGGCCAGATCGCGGTAGGTCAGCGGGGCGGTGCCCCGCCGGCGCGCCTCCCGGCGGCGCAACTGGCGCAGCAGCGCGGCCAACTCCTCCAAGGTGGACACGCCGCGTGAATCGATCTCGTCAGGCCGCGCCGCCACGTCTGCCTCCAACGTGTCGCCGGTCTCCCACGCTGTACAGGATCGCAGGCGCCCGCCACCGCAGCCATCGGTCATCGGTCATATGACACACCGCGCCGATTGCGCATTCACGAAGACGACCGCGGGGTGGGGCCGGTCATAGGGTCGGCGCATGGTAGCGGGTGCGACAGCGGTGGTGATGGGTGCGAGCATCGGCGGGCTGCTGGCGGCGCGCGTGCTCAGCGAGAGCTTCGCCGAGGTCGTTGTGGTGGACCGCGATCCGCTGCCCGACCGGCCGGCCGATCGGCGCGGTGTGCCGCAGGGACGCCAGCTGCATGTGCTGCTCGCCCGCGGGCGCGAGGCGTTTGAGGAGCTCTTCCCGGGCCTGTCGGCCGAGCTCAACGCGCTCGGCGCCCCGCTGGTGGACCTGCACGATCAGGTGCACTGGTACAACGACGGCTATCTCATGCGCCGGGCGCCGTCCGACCTGGTCGCCATCGCGATGAGCCGTCCACTGCTCGAACACGTGGTGCGCCAAAGGGTTGCGGCCCTGGCGGGGGTGCGCCTGCTGCCGCCCGTCGAGGTGGTGGGCCTCGCGACCGCGCCGGGCCGGGTCACCGGGGTGCGCCTCGCCACGGGCGAGACGATCGCCGCCGATCTGGTGGTCGACGCGTGCGGCCGCGCCTCGCGCACGCCCGTCTGGCTGGACGAGCTGGGCTATTCTCGCCCGGCACGCGAACAGGTGCGCGTCGATGTCACCTACATGACGCGCGTCTACAAGCGCGAGCCGCACCACCTCGACGGCCTGCTGGGCGCGCTGCGCAACGCCCTGCCGGGCGCGCCGCGCGCCGCGATCCTGGCCGCGCAGGAGGACAACACGCTCGCCGTCGCGTTCAGCGGCATGCTCGGCGAGCAGCCGCCGATGGACGACGAGTCCATTGTGGACTTCGCCGGGTCGCTTGGCGCGCCGCAAATCGAGGCCGCCCTGCGCTCGGCCGTCCCGGTCACCGATCCGGCGCGCATGCGCTTCCCGGCCAGTGTGCGCAACAGATATGAGCGCCTGAACCGCTTCCCGGCGGGCTACCTCGTGTTCGCCGACGCGCTGTGCAGCTTCAACCCGATCTACGGCCAGGGCATGACCGTGGCGGCGCTCGAGGCGCTCCTGCTGCGCCGGCTCCTGACGAGCGGGAAGGCCGAGGCCCGTCACTTCTTCCGCCGCGCCGCCAAACTGATCGACGGACCGTGGTCCATCGCGGTCGGCACCGACCTGCGCTTCCCGGAGGTGCAGGGGCCGCGCTCGCCAAAGGTGCGGCTGGTCAACGCGTATGTCCACCGCCTGCACGCCGCCGCGACCGCCGATCCCGTGGTGGGCGCGGCATTCCTGCGCGTGCTCAACCTCATCGACCCGCCCACGCGCCTGCTGTCGCCGCGCATCATCCGCCGCGTCCTGTTCGGCGCCAAGGGCTGACCCGCATCCATCCGGCGCCGTGGTCGCCGCGCTGCCTAGGCTTTGCGGGCGAGCAGTTGAACCTCCCGGAACCGCCGCCGGTCGGTGGGCTGAGGCTCGCTGACCATCGTGGTCCCGGCCCGGTCTATCCCGTGTTGCGCATGCCCGCCGCGATGCCGTTGACGGTCGTCAGCAGCGCCCGCTCCAGCGTCGGGTCGGTGGACAGCGCCCGCCGCCCGCCGGGCGCGGTGGCCATGGACCGGCCGGCCAGGCCCGCGTCGCGATATTGCCGCAGCAGCGCGACCTGCAGGTGGTGCAACGGCTCGAGATAGGTGTCGCGCACGGCCAGGGTGCGCTTGAGCACCGGCTGGCTGTCCAGCAGCACCGATTCTCCTGTCACGGCAAGGACTTCGGCGAGCGTGCTCTCATATTCCGCCTCGATGCTGGTGAAAATCGACTTGAGCTTCGGCATCACCAGAGAGTTGACGTAACCGCGGGCGATGGTCAGGTCGGTTTTGGCGAGCATCATCTCCACATTGGAGATGAACGTGCGGAAGAAGTGCCACTCCGCATACATCTCGTGCAGCACGTCGGAGCGGCCCGCCTCGCGCAGGGCGCGCAGCCCGGTGCCCACGCCAAACCAGCCCGGCACGATCTGGCGCGACTGCGTCCATCCGAAAACCCACGGGATGGCGCGCAATCCGCCCAGCCCCGCGCCGGAGTCGGGCCGCTTGGACGGGCGCGAGCCGATGTTTAACGCCCCCAACAGCTCCGTCGGCGTGGACGCCCAGAAATATTCCGGCAGATTCGGATCGTCCACAAGCGACCGGTAGGCCGTGTAGGCCGCGCCGGACATTGCGTTCATCACCGAGTCCCACTCGGCCAGCTGCTGGGCCGACTGGCGCGGCGTCGTGTGCAGCAGCGTGGCCTGGAGCACGGCGGCCACGGTCAGCTCGAGGTTTTCCCGGGCGAGCGCGGGCAGCGTGTATTTATCGGAAATCACCTCGCCCTGCTCGGTCACCTTGATGGCGCCGTCGAGCGTGCCGTAGGGCTGGGCCAGGATCGCCTCGTGGGTCGGGCCGCCACCCCGGCCGACCGTGCCGCCGCGCCCGTGGAAGAGCCGCAGCTGCACACCGTGCCGCGCGGCCACGTCGCGCAGCGCCCGCTGCGCCCGGTGGATCGCCCACTGGCTGGTGGTGATGCCCGCCTCCTTGTTGGAGTCGGAGTAGCCGAGCATGACCTCCTGCACGTCGCCGCGCGCCCGCACGATCGCGCGATAGGGCTCGAGGGAGAGCAGGTCATCGAGGATGGCGCCGCCCGCGTCGAGCTCGGCGACCGTCTCGAGCAGCGGCACGAAGCCGATGGCCGCCCGCCCGGCATAGGGGTCGACCAGGCCCGCCTCGCGCGCCAGCACGACGGCCGCGAGCACGTCGTCGATGCCGCGCGTCATGGACACGATGTAGGACTCGACCACGTCCGGCCCGAACCGCTCGTGCGCCAGCCGGATCGTGTTGAACACGTCGAACGTCTTGCGCGCGCTGTCCGTCAGCGGACTGTCCATGCTGGACAGTGGGCGCCGGCCGGACAGCTCGCGGATCAGGATCTCGGTGCGCTCCTCGCGGCTGAGCTTGGCGTAGCCCGACACCTCGCCCACGCGCGTGTAAAGCTGCGCCAGCACGTCGTGGTGCGCGTCGGCGTGCTCCCGAACGTCCAATGTGGCCAGATGCAAGCCGAACGCGCTGACCGCCCGGATCACCGAAGCCAGCCGGCCCGTCGCCGTCAGCTGGCCCGAGTTGCGGGCGAGCGAGGCGCGCATCAGCTCCAGGTCGGCGAGCAGCTCGGCCGAGCCCAGGTAGTCGCGGCCCGGGTCGTGCGGCGTCCCCTTGGCCAGGCGTGCCCGTGTGTTGCTCAGCTTGGCCCGGATGCAGCGGGCCTTGAGCCGGTAGGGCTCCTCGGCGTTGACCCGCCGGAAGCGCGGCGCGACCTCAGGCAGCGCGTCGAGATCCTTGGCCAGGCTCGCGGACAGATCCAGCGACACGCCGCGCAGCCGGCGCGACACCGATATCTCGTTGATCAGATTTTCGAGGGCGCTCTCGACCGCGCGGATGCCGTGCTCGTGCTGCAACAGCAGCACGTCGCGGGTCACGGCCGGGGTCACATAGGGGTTGCCGTCGCGGTCGCCGCCGATCCAGCTGCCGAACGTGAGCGGCCGGGCCGTCGGAGCTGTCTCGACCCCGAGCCTGCGCAGCGTGTCGGCCAGGTCGTCGAGGACGAGCGCGGCCGCGTCGTCGTAGAGGTCGCTCAGGTAGTAGACGGCGTTGCGCGCCTCGTCGGTCGGGTCGGGCCGGTCCAGCCGCAGCTCGTCGGTCTGCCAGAGCAGGTCGAGCACCTCGGCCAGGCGGTCGTCGGAGCGGACCCGCTCACCGAACAGGCGATCCGACGCATACTCGACATCGAGCGCGTCCGCGATCGTGCGCAGCTTTGTCAGGATGGATCGGCGGGCGGCCTCGGTCGGGTGAGCGGTGAACACGGGCCGGATCGCGAGGCGTCTGACCGCGGCCGAGAGGTCCTTCGCCGCCACACCCCTGTCGGCGATGCGCTGACCCGCCTGATCCAGCCAGCCGCCGTGCTGGGCCCGGCGGCGACGGAGCTCTCGCGCCCGATGGACCTGCTCGGTGATGTTGGCCAGGTGGAAGTAGGTCGAGAAGGCCCGGGCGAGCAGGGTGGCGGTCGAGACGTCGAGCGAGCCCAGCTTGGCCGCGGCGCCGTCGGCGTCGTGCCGGACTAGCGCGCGCACCTCCTCGACCAGGTCGAGCAATCCTTTGCCCTCCTGCCGGACCAGGGTCTGCCCCAGCAGAGTGCCCAGCCTGCGGATATCGACGCGAAGCGCCGCATCCTCCTCGGGCTCGACCGGCGTAACGTCACTCATGCCCGTGCGTTCCTTTCCTTATGTCTGCTGTCTGCGAGACGCGCAGAAAAAGGACGCCGGTGTCCTGTGAGCTGTGCTGGGGGAATCGTATCCGTCGGACCTCGGTATTTGTTCTCCGGGCCGGTCCTGACAGACTTGTCCCCTGTGAACGAACGGAGCGAGCGCGTGATCAGTGAGGAGGCCCTGCGGGGTGCGCCCACGTGGACACCCAGCCCGATCGAGCTTGCCGATCTGCACCTGCTTCTCGCCGGGGCATACGAGCCGCTCAACGGCTTCCTCGGCCCGGCCGACCTGCGGTCGGTGCGGAGTCTGGCGCGGCTGAGCGACGGCCGGCACTGGCCCGTTCCGGTGACCCTGGAAGTGCCCGCGGGGATGCTCGACGGCCTCGACGTCAACGAGCCGGCTGTGCTGCTGCTCACAGATCAGGAGGGCGCGCCGGTAGCCGGCGTCGACATCACCGAGGCGTGGGAGACCCGGCCCGGCTGGTGCGGAGTTGCCGGCCGGGTGCACCGGCACGGCGACGGCGGGCACAGCCCGTTCAGCGCCTACGGGCTCGACACGACCACCGTGCGCGGGCTGATCACCGAGCCGCGTGTGCTGGGCGTGTTCGCCGACCGTCCGCTGCACCGGCCCCAGCTGGCCCAGATCGTGCACGCCGCGCGCCAGCTCAAGGCGCAGGTGCTCATCCTCGTGCCCTACGGCGCGCCGGTCACCCCGCGCGACGGGCTCACACCCGAGGCGTTGATGCGCTGCGTGCTCGCCGCACGCGACCGGATGCCCGACCCGATCGTGGTCGCCGTGCCGCTGGCCGAGCGGGGCAACGAGCTTTCCGACGCGATGCTACGCGCCAAGGTCGCGGCCGCCTACGGCGTGACCCACCTGCTGTCCACGGCCGGCACGGTCACGGGCGCGGGGCTGCGCGTGCTCGTGCCGCGCGAGCTTTCCTATGACAGCCGCGACGGGCAGTGGCGCGACCGCGACGACGTGCCCGAGCGGTTCGAGCGGCGGGCGCTGCGGGCGCGTGAGATCGCCGACCTGCTCGACGACGGGCTCGCCCTGCCCGAGTGGCACACGCCGCCGGCCGTCGCGCGCGAGCTCGCCCGGGCCCGGCCGCCGCGCAGGCACCGGGGCCTGGTCCTGTTCTTCACCGGCCTTTCCGGGTCGGGCAAATCCACGATCGCGCGCGGGGTCGCCGACGCGCTGCTGGAGACCGGCGAGCGCAGCCTCACCCTGCTCGACGGCGACGTGGTGCGCCGCGAGCTGTCCGCCGGGCTGGGCTTCTCGCGGGAGGACCGCGACCGCAACATCCGCCGGATCGGGTGGGTGTCGGCCGAGGCCGCGCGGCACGGCGGGATGGCCATCTGCTGCCCGATCGCGCCCTATGCCGCTGCGAGGGCCGAGGCCCGGTCCATGGCCACTGCCGCGGGTGCCGACTTTGTTTTGGTGTACGTGGCGACGCCGATCGAGGTGTGCGAAGCGCGCGACCGCAAGGGGTTGTATGCGCGGGCACGCGCCGGCCAGCTCACCGGGATGACCGGGGTCGACGACCCCTACGAGGCGCCGTTGGACGCGCAGCTGGTGTTGGACACGAGCGGCGAGGCCCCGGAGGATGCCGTGGGGCGGGTGCTCGCCTACCTGTCCGATCAGGGCTGGATCAATCCGCGGGGTTGAGTTGACGTGTGGGCCGTCGGGGACGCATACGAGGCATATGTCGGGCGGTGGAGCCGGCGGGTCGCCGGTGACTTCGTGGACTGGCTCGCCCTGCCGGAGTGTTTGCAGTGGCTCGATGTCGGGTGCGGCACGGGCGCTTTGACCGCCGCGGTGCTCGCGCACGCCGACCCGTTGGGCGTGGTGGGCGTCGACCCGTCGGAGGGCTTTCTCGACAGCGCGCGGGCGCGCATCATCGACCCGCGCAGCGACTTCCGCACGGGCGACGCGCTGGCGTTACCGTTCGCGGACAACAGTTTCGACGTGGTCGTCAGCGGGCTGGCGCTCAACTTCGTGCCCGATCCGGGGCGTGCCCTCACCGGCTTCGCGCGCGTGGCGCGGCCGGGCGGCACCCTCGCCGCATATGTCTGGGACTATGCGGCGGGGATGGCGATGATGCGCCACTTCTGGGACGCGGCGGTCTCGCTCGACCCGGCGGCGTCCACTTTGGACGAAGGCGTGCGATTCCCGCTGTGCGAGCCCTCCGCGCTGCGATCGTTGTGGGAGTCGAGCGGGCTGGGCTCGGTCGCCGTCCAGGGCATCGAGGTGCCCACGGTTTTCGCCTCGTTTGGCGACTACTGGCGCCCGTTCCTCGGCGGGCAGGGGCCTGCTCCGGGCTACGTCATGTCGCTGCCCGAAGACCGGCGCGCCGCCCTGCGAGACCTGCTGCGCGCCCGCCTGCAGGCCTCCTCCGACGGCTCCATCCGCCTGACCGCCCGCGCCTGGGCCGTCCGCGGCACCGTGCCCGCCGCCTGACACATAGCCGACAGAAGTGGGCGGTCGGTGAACATCGGGGGTGCCCGCGTCGTAACCCCCGCATGAGTAGTAGCCGCAGGAGCTTCCTTCAGCGCGGTGGCCTGGTGCTCGCCTCCGCGGCGGTCGCCGGGTCGCTACCGCGCGGCGACGCCGTGCCGCGCCTCGCCAACGCCGAGTCCCAATCCGACACTGACGCCAAGTTTCAGCTCATCCGCGCCGAGGATCAGCTCAGGCTGGACGTCATCTATCCCCATGCCGGCTTCGAGAAGGTGCCCGAGGGCGGGGGATATGCCCTCCGGGCGCTCGGCAACCAGGTGATAGAGCTCGTCCTGGCCCCGCAGCACGTCCTGGAGTGGGATGTCAGCCCGCCGGCCCGGCCGTCGCGACCCGTCCACGCCGCCCAGACCCGGCTGCGGTTCCGCGTCCCGGCGGGCACCAAGATCCCGCTGTCGACGGCGGGAGTGCTTGCCGCGGTGAGAGATCTGGCGTTGTCGGCGCACATTGTCACCGATCCGGTCGCCAAGGCCGATGTGCCCTCGAGCCAGGCGGACTTCGTGTCCGCGGCCGATCTGCTGCGGGACGAGGCGGCATATCTGCGAGACGGGCGGTTGCGGCGTGCGGCGCTGCTCGGCGAGGTCGCTGTGGGCGCGTCCGACGACGCAAGGTCGGCACAGGACGACGCCGGGTCGCCGTTTGATCCCGGTACCAGCCTGGCCATCTCCTCACGACTGATCATCTCGCCGCCGGGTGGGGAGACCCGGTTCAGCCATGCCACCGAGCCGGTGCGGCATGGCGCGCCATGGGCGGAGATCTGGCACACCCGGCTGACCGTGCGGACCGTCGACGGCGGCCGGGTCGAGATCCCCGTGCTCACCCGCGCGACCGCCGTGCAGGCCGTGCGGATGGCGCCCGACATGGACGACGCCAGCCTCAGCGGACTGACCAAAGAGGACGCCGAGGCGATCGTGGCGCAAAACACCATGCTGGGCTATCCGTCGATTTGGTCCGACATAGCGATCCGCATGACCAAGCTTCACCTGTCGCCGAGGCTCGGCGCCACGACCCGGTTGAACGGGAACTGGTCCGCGCTGGCCTCACCCGCCGTGGCAAGTTTTGCCCACACGCTCAGCGGCGGGCGGGACGTGTACCACCGGATCGCGGTCGCGGGACGGCTGTATCCGCTGGGCCATGCCGCCGTGCGGACCGAGACGGTGGAGCGGGTCTTCGACAGCAACGGCGCCAGCGGCATGCCCGCGGTGCTGCGCAAGAAGACCCGGATCGCGGTCAAGAAAAGCCTCATGCACTACTCGTCGCACCTGTTCCCGTTCAAGTCCGTCGAGATCCTGGTCGACACCACACCCAACGGCACGACCCACGCGATAGCCGCCGGTGAGGGCTATCTCGAGGTCGACGGGGACACCTATGAGTACGAGTGCCGCGGCGTCGACCACGCCAACAGGCCGGTCGACTTCTCGATGCCGCTCGTCTTCGTGCCGGACACCTTCCCCGACGAGAGCTATCCGACCCTTGTCAGCAACTACAGCGGCAACGCCATCGCCTGGGTCGACCTCGGGCGGGTCAACGTGGCCGAGCCCGCGCCCGGTTCGTCGCCCGGCGCGACCGAAGTCTTCGGCCAGGCGAAATTCCGCGCGACAATCGACGACAACCTCATCGTCCCCACGGTCACCTCGTTCTTCGGGCGGCTGCCCGCCCTGGGGCACCTGGCCGATCAGGCGGGCTCGATGGTCATCAATTACGCCGGCCGGTACAAGAGTTACGTCTTCGATCCGGGGACCGCTGCCGCGCCTAAGAACCCGGGCGAGGTCGTGCTGGAGCTGGGAAGCGCCGTGCCGGTGCGGGCCACCGAGGCGGCCGGTGCGGGCGGGCTGTTCAACACCCTGGATCTGGCGATCAGCGGTACCTCGCGCAAGCTCGGCACGG
Organism: Allorhizocola sp.; assembly: GCA_044869915.1. Classification (GTDB taxonomy): domain Bacteria; phylum Actinomycetota; class Actinomycetes; order Mycobacteriales; family Micromonosporaceae; genus Allorhizocola. The sequence goes on along the minus strand of JBIOYB010000577.1, from coordinate 11,901 downwards.
TCGCGGGTGACCTGGCCGAGGTCGCGGTCAACAGCTTCGATCCGGTGAAGTTCCTGGGCGACGCCGTCCTCGACCAGCTGACCCTGTTTGGTCTGTTCCCGTTGCGGCAACTGATCCCCGCGAGTGGCGGGCTGGACAGGGCGCCGACGACCACCGCCCGGACCATCGACGGCCTGCGCGAGCAGAAGTTCCACTGGCAGGTGCCCCTGTTTCTGGACTTGCCCCCGCTGTCGGTCTCCGGCGCCAGGCTGGAGCCGCAACTGCACGGCGAGCCTTATCTGACAGTGGATTCCGTGGTCACGATCGGGCTCGACGGTCAACCCCACCAGCGCACCACGTGCCGGATCAACGACGTGCAGGTGACGTTCGGGCTGGGCGGCGCGGATCTGATCCTGTTGCCCATCAACCACATCGAGTTCGTGTCCGAGGGGACGCAGAAGCCCAGTGTGGACGTCGCCATCGGGGAAATCGAGTTCTTCGGCGTCCTGGGGTTCGTCAGCCGCCTCGCGTCCCTGATCGGTGGCAACGGGTTCGGCGGTGCCCGCGCGCTGGCCGGTCGCGCCTCGGCGGCGAATGCCGCGCAGCCCAACGGCCCGGCCCTGGACGTCAGCTCGTATGGGGTGCGCGCGTCGTACGCGCTGGCGATCCCGTCCGTGGCCGTGGGCATGTTCAGCCTCGAGAACATCCTGTTTGGAGCGTCGCTGGAGCTGCCGTTCGCCGGCAAGCCCCGATTCGACTTCAACTTCGCCACGTTCGACAACCCGTTCCGGCTCAGCGTTTCCGCGCTGACCGGCGGCGGCTTCATCGGCCTGGGCATGTCCATCGACAAGGGCCTGGAGCGGCTGGAGGGTTCGCTCGAATTCGGCGCGCAGATCAGGATCGACCTCAAAGTCATCAAGGGCAAGGTGTCCGCGATGGGGGGCGTCTACTTCAAGCTCGAAGACGGCAACACCACGCTCACCGGATATCTGACGATCCACGGTGAGGTGTCGGTGCTGAGCATCATCACGGTCGGCGTGCTGGCGACCCTTTCCCTGACCTACTACAACGGCAAGGTCACGGGCGAGGCCGAGCTCGCCTTCTACGTGTCGACGTTCTTCTTCAGCAAGACGGTGCGGCGCAGGTTCAGCCGCACGTTCGCCGGATCCAACGGCGACCCCACCTTCGCCGAACTGATGGGGCCGCAAGGCACCCCTCCCCGGCACTGGGACACCTATTGCCGGGCGTTCGCCTGAGCCCGGCCGGCAAGCGGAAGGAACATCCTCATGGCTACATATAGTGTGCTGTACACGTTGCTGCCCAACGGTTTCACGTCGGAGGGCCGGGCGCGCCTGTCGCTTGTCGCCTCGCCGCGGCCGCTGCCCGGCAAGCTCGGCGGCAACCCCGTGATGCACTGGCCCGACGTGGTCGCCGCAATGGGCACGCGCTTCCTGATGCTCACGGCCGGTGGCGCCCCGCCGATCGAGGCGACCGTCGACAGCCCGCGACCGAGCGCCGCCCTGTGGGCGTCGCTGTTCTCACCGGAGACTCCGGTCCGGGAGCCGGTTGACGCGCTGTCTGAGCCGCTCGGCGACGCGGCCGAATCACAGTCCTATGTGGAGGAGCTCGCCACCATCGAGCAGCTCTACCAGCAGGCCATGCAAACCCAGCCGGACTCGAGGATGGGCGCGCAACACCCGGTCATGCAGCGCCTCACGGGACTCAACGCCTGGCGCTCCGGTGCGACCGGCGACGCGGCCGAAGCGGTCAACCACCCCGACATCCAGGATCTCCTGGATCCCAAGAGAATCACCAGGGATCGGGTACGCCAAGCGGCCACTCTGCTCAGCCAGCGCGGTCACCAGACGGCGGCGCAGGTCGTGGCGCTGATCCCGCGCATCCGCCGGCTCGCCCTGACCGCCGCGGTCGCCGACAACCCGCCGTCGGCACGGCGCGCGGGCGGCCCGCTCGATGCCATCGCGCCCGCCGAGGAGGCCGACTTCGCCCAGGTCATCGGCGCCGTGATGCGGCACCCGCAGCTGGCCCTGCTGCTCGGATTGCGGATCGACCTGACCGTCCCCGTCTTCGCCGGCCCGCGCCTGATCCGGCTCGGCCGCCTGGACGGCAGCCCGCTCGACGGGCCGATCCCGCTGGCGCAACCGTGGAGCGCGGTCATCTCCCTCCCGCAGGCACGGCGGTTCGTGATGGCGACGCAGGACGACCCGCGAGCCGAGATCGTCAACGGCATGCTCGACCTGCGGCCGGCCGCAGGTGACGCTAGTCGATACGTTGTGTCCGATGTGGACGTCGTCGGAGTCGGCCAGCAGCTTGACATCGTGGCGACCGCGCTCGCCGGCGATGCGGCGCGGGCGTCGCTCGGCTTGCCCGTGCGCCGCACCGCCGGGTTCACGGTGGCCCAGGTCGACCGGCGCACGCGGCGATTCCAGCACATGCTCGAGCGCAACGGCCGCTTCGAGGGGCAACTGCCCGACGAGGTCGAAGGCGCCCCGGTGCTCTACGCCGACGACGTCACCACCGGGTACCGCATCGACGTGTCGGCCGACGGCAGTGCGTTCCGCTCGCTCATGCGCCGTGTCGCCACGTACACCATCGGCACCGGAGCGGGCCAGACCCAGCACATCGCGCACGACGAGGCGCAGATCGAACCGGTCGTACTCACGCAGCAGCACGACACACAGGACAACCCGCACGTGTTCGTGGGCGAGGAGGTGTTCGGCTGGCACGGTTGGGGGTTCGGTGGTGCTATGCCGGGGCCGGTGGTCGGCGCGGAAACCGATCAGGAGGCGCACGTGGTGGCCGTCGATCCGGCGCCCGTGCCCGGGTATCCGCTGCTCGTCAAGACCGAGGTGGAACCGTTCACGCTGACCAGGCTCAGGTATGGCTCCCTATACCGGTTCCGTGCTCGCGCCGCAGACCTGGCCGGCAACTCGATCGACCCGGCCGCGTGCGATCCGGCCCTCGTGACCTCCGAAGCGGTCTACCACCGGTATGAGCCGGCGGATCCGCCCGTCATCGTGCCGCCCAAGCCGTACCAGATGGGAGAATCTCCGAATCGGATGGTCGTCTACTCCGACGGCGACGGCAACCCCCTGGCGCCGCCGTCCCAGCGGCACCTCGCGCCGCCCAAGATGGCCCAGCGCACGGCCGAACTGCACGGCGTCTTCGATGTCGCCTTCGGCGTGGGTGTCGGGCAGCCCGTGCGTGATCACATGTTCGACCGGGCCAAGAAGGAGGAGGGGTCGTGGCTCGACCCGGCGCCGGGAATCGCCGTCATCGCCACCGACCCGCTCAACCCCACCCCGACAACGCTTCCCGTGCCGCGGGGCGAGCCCCTCGCCCCCGGCGAATACGTCATCCATGACACGGCGACGCCGGTCACGCCGTATCTGCCGGATGTGGTGTCGTTTGGCCCGGCCCTGTCCGGCCTGCCGGGGCCGCAGAGCATTATGGCCCTGCCGTGGAACCCCACCGGTGCGGCCTGGCCGGATCGGCAACCCGCCCGGTTGGTGCTGCGCCCGGGCACGGTCGCCACGAGCACCAGTGAGGTCCAAAATGGACGGACCGTGGTGCTGGTCGACCTGCCGCCGGCCGCCGAGATGACCGTCGAACTCAGCTCGGCGATCACGGGCGACGGCCTCAAGGTCATGGACGGGCCGGCGCCCGGCACGCCCGCCTACAAGTCCGCCGTCACGGGGCAGGTCCCGTTGCTGTCTCCGCGCCAGCCGATCACGCTGGTGCACGCCGTGCGCAAGCCGACCGTGGCGCCGACCATGTCCAACCTCACGGTGATCGTCGAACATCCCTTGGGCACGACCGACATCGACGCCAGTGCGATGGTGCACGCACACGCGCCCAGCACGGGCAAGGTGGCCATCGAGGCGTCCTGGACGGAGGTCGTCGATCGCGGCTACGGCCCGGTCAGGTTCGAGGAGCACCAGATCACGGTCGCCTCGGAGATCTTCGAGCGGGGCGAGACCGGGACGCAGCTGACGGGAAGCGTGGACTTCGGCGACTCCAAGCGGCGGGTGATGACCTTCCGGCCGGTCGCGGTGACCCGATTCCAGGAATACTTCGACGTGCCGGAGGCGGACCAGCGGCAGCTGCTGCGCGAAGGCGCGGGGCAGGTGCGTAACGTCATCAGCCGGATCAGGCCCATGGCGCCGCGGGTCCACTCGGTCGTGCCGATCATCGAGCGCACCGTGCTGAAGGGCGTCTCCGACGGGACCAAGTACATCCAGGTCGCGCACATGCGCAAGGGCGTGCGGGTCTATCTGAAGCGCCCCTGGCACGACAGCGGCGAGGGCCAGATGCTCGGCGTCCTGGTCGCCAAGGACGACCAGACCTCACCCCAGGCCATTGCGGGCAAAAAGTCGTTGCGCGACAAGGTGACCCGATGGGCCACGGATCTCTACGAGACGACCACCGGGCCGACCGAGTATCTGACGACAAGCCAGCTGGTGGGCGAAACCCTCATCCCACCGGGCGACCCCGACGTGCGGATCCCGGGCGTGGGCGACGACTCGCACCTGTTTGGCGTCGCCGGCTTCCCGGTCGACTACGACGTCGAGCGCGGGCTGTGGTTTGCCGACATCCAGATCCAGGGCCTGTTCGGCAACCACGACCATCCGTTCTTCAGGTTCGCGCTCGTCGCCTTCCAGCCAACCTCCTTTATGGACGGTGGACCCCCGGGTGATCTGCGGTCCTCCGGCATCACCATCACCGACCCGATCCAGCTGACCGCCAGCCGCACGGCCACCGCGTGGATGAAGGACCCGGCCCTGCCGTCGGTGCAGGTCTCCATGGCCGGCTTCCGGGGCAACGACCACGCGTCCCTGAAGGCTCGTTGGCAGACAAGGGTTTTCGACCCGGGTGTGGCGCCGAATCCGGCGCCGGACATCTGCGCCGACAACCCGTGGGTGAGCCCTAGGGAAATCCCGCTCGGGCAGACCACCTTCTTCCAGGCGGCGCTGCTGAGCCCGCTGTCCACCGCGAGCGCCGCCACGCGCGCGGAGCTGCGCAACGGCCGGATCGTCGTCGAGGAGACGCGAGCGGGATGGTCGCTGCTCGTCCCCACACAAACCCACGACCGCGCCATCTTCACGGAGGTCTTCGAGCTGTCAGAACTCCTTTGACCGTGCGCTGTCCGAAGTGGACGACGGTAGGGCGGAGCGGGAGCGCCGGGCGCGGCGGATGGCGAAGCCGGCCCAGGAGACGGCCACGGACAGGCCCGCGAGCAGTTGCATGAGGCCGGCGTAGCGCTGCGGGTAGACCACGCCCTCCAGGTAGGTATCCATGAAGCCGGTGGTCAAGCCCTGCTCGCCGGCCTTCTGACGGGCCCAATCCTCGACATAGGTGAGCGGGCAGTCGAACCCGAACACGACGGTCGAAAGGCCCCATCCGGCCAGCAGCAGGTGCGGCCAGATGGCCCACGGCCAGCGCCAGGCAAGGAAGCCACCGGCGACCACGTAGGCCAGGAAGGCGAAGTGGAACACCATGGTCGCGCTCGCGAGCACCTGGTATAGCACCCCTCCACTACAGCACACACCTCACGGCGGTGTCGTGGGTGAATCGAGCCAGGCATCGATGAAGTCGGTGAAGTCGGTGCCGGTCTGCCGGTTGACGTATGCGATGAAGGCGGCGCGGTCGCGGGCCGTGTTGCGGTTGTCGGCGACCCACCCGCGCGCCAGCGCGAAGAACGCGTCGTCGCCCACCTTTTGACGGATCTCGTGCAGCATGAGGGCCGGGCACACATAGACGTTGGAGCGGGCGAAGTCGGCCGGGTCGGCCTTGCCCGGCGGGCCGAAGCGAGCGCGCAGCGTCGCGTCCTGGCCCCGCGCCCACCTCTCGAAGGCGCTGTCGCTCACGCGGTCGCGCTCGTTTTGGAACAGATATTGCGCGTACATCGTCCAGCCCTCGTTGAGCCACAGGTCGGCCCAGGTCGCCGTGGTGACGGTGTCGCCGAACCAGTGGTGCGCCAGCTCGTGCAGCACGATGCCCTCGCGATAGTCGCGGCTGCCGACGATGCGGCCGAGCGTGACCATCTGCTGGGTCTCCATGGCCGATTGGGACGGCACGATGACGACCCCCGCGCTGGGGAACGGGTAGGGCCCGAACTTGGCCTCCAGCCACGCCAGATAGCGCGGCATCTCGCGCACGACCTGCATCAGCGCGTCGTCGGTGCCCGGCTGGAACCAGTAGGTGATCGGCAGCCCGCGCGGCCCGGTCGCGGTCTCGCTCGCGTATCTGCCCACCGCGAGTGTGGCCAGATAGGTGGCCATGGGATCCGTTGTGGTGTAACGGAATGTGGCGCCGTCACGCCCGGCCGGTGTGCCTCCGGCGACGCCGGACCATCCCGGTGGGACGGTGATGGCCATGTCGTAAAGGGCCTTGTCCGACGGCTGATCATTTGCCGGGTACCACGTAAAGGCCCCAAAAGGCTCTTGCATCGTCCACAGGGATCCGTCCGCCGTCACGGTGAGCCCCACGGAGTCGAAATCGCCACGCGAGGTGGGCGCGCGGACCGGCGCGGGCGTGCCCGCATAGCTCACGATCAGGGTGGCGTGGGCGTCCGTGCGCAGGCGCCCGGGGACCGTGAGCTTGTCGCCCGCGAGCGTCGCGCCGGTCGCCTTGACGCCGTCGAGCAGCACCTCGCCCAGCCGGTAGTCGTCGGACAGGTCGAGCCGAAGCTCGGTGACGTCGGCCGTGGCCCGCAGGCGCAGCGTGGCCCGCCCGGTCAGGGTCTTGGCGTCGGGTGCCCAGGTCAGCTCGAGACCGTAGTGCAGGACGTCGATGGCCGGGTTGCCGTGCCGCGGATAGACGGGGTCGGCGACCGGCGTGGACCGGCCGGCCTGCCAGCGGCCGTAGTCGATCGACGCCTGCGTTGCGGGCGTCTGTGTTGCGGGCGTCTGTGTTGCGGGCGTCTGCGGCGCGGCGGCAGGCGCGGTGCACCCGGCCACCAGGACCACGGTGATAAGGGCTCCAAGCCGCATTTCGCAAAGATATATGCTGGGTGCGACACCCCGTCTCCGATCCGGAACGGGTCGTTTGTGCTGCGTGGGAGTGCCATGATCGCCCTGCTGGACACCGCCCTATCCGACCCTGCCCTTGCTCGGATCGCCGATTCCGACGCAAGCGAGCTCGACATCACGGCCCCGGTCTCGGCGCGGCCCTTCATCGCCGCCGTCGCCGCGCGGCAGCGCCCTGTGCTCGTGGTCACGGCCACCAGCCGCGAGGCCGAAGACCTGGCCGAGGCGCTCACCGGGTTCATGGACGCGGACCGGATCGCGGTCTATCCGGCCTGGGAGACGCTGCCGCACGAGCGCCTGTCGCCGCGTTCGGACACGGTCGGGCGGCGCCTGGCCGTGCTACGCCGGCTGGCCCACCCGACCTCCGGCGGCGCGCTCCAGATAGTGGTGGCACCGGTGCGCAGCGTGCTGCAGCCCCAGCTCAAGGGGCTGGGCGACCTCGAGCCCGTCGAGCTGCACTCCGGGCGTGAGGCCTCGCTCGAGCAGACCGTGCGCACCCTCAACGATCTGGCATACGCCCGCGTCGACCTCGTGACCAAGCGGGGCGAGTTCGCGGTCCGGGGCGGGATCCTGGACATCTTCCCGCCCACCGACGAGCACCCGTCGCGGGTCGAGTTCTGGGGCGACGACGTCGAGGAGATCAGGACGTTCGCGGTCGCCGACCAGCGGACCATCGAAAAGGTCGACCGGCTGTGGGCGCCGCCGTGCCGCGAGCTCCTGCTCACCCCCGACGTCCGGGAAAAGGCCGCCGAGCTGGCCGAGCAGCACCCGGCGATCGCCGAGATGCTCACCAAGCTGGCGCAAGGCATCCCGGTCGAGGGCATGGAGTCGCTCGGGCCGGCCCTGCACCACGGGCGCGACAGCGTCGAGCTCCTGCTGGACTGCCTGCCGCCCGGCACGATGGTCCTGCTCGCCGATCCGGAGCGGATCCGCACCCGTGCGCACGACCTCGTGCGCACCTCGGAGGAGTTCCTCGAGGCGTCGTGGGCCGCGGCGGCGGTGGGCGGCAAGGCCCCGATCGACCTTGGCGCTTCGGCGTTCAAGACCCTGGCGGAGGTGCGCGCGCACGCCGCTTCCCAAAACATGCCCTGGTGGACGACGGGTCCGTTCGGGCTGATCGAGTCCAAAGCGGAGGACAGCGACGAGCCGTGGCTGGACCGGCCCGACGTCGCCGATGTCACGCCCGACACCGCGGCGGTCGTGGCGCTGGGCGCGGCGCAGGCCCCGCTCTACCACGGCCAGACGGCGTCGCTCGTCGATGACGTGCGCGGCTGGCTCGGGCGCGGCTGGCGGGTGGCGCTCGTGTTCGAGGGGCACGGCCCGGCGCAGCGCGCCCAAGAGGTGTTGCGCGACGCGGGGATCGGCGCCGCGCTCGCCGACGAGGTCCAAAGTGGAGTGTCCATTCTCACCGGACCGCTGGGCAACGGGCTGGTGTGGGAGGCGGCCGGTCTGGTCGTGCTCACGGGTGCCGACATCTCCGGCGGGCGCGGCACGGCAAGCCGCGAGCTCGGCCGGATGCCGTCGCGCCGGCGCAACACCATCGACCCGCTAGAGCTGCGCGCCGGCGACTTCGTGGTGCACGAGCAGCACGGCATAGGCAAATATGTGGAGCTGGTGCAGCGCACGGTCAACGGGGCCGACCGCGAATACCTCGTGATCGAATATGCTCCGTCCAAGCGCGGCCACCCGGGCGACAGGCTTTTCGTGCCCACGGATTCGCTGGATCAGCTGTCGCGCTACGTCGGTGGGGAGCAGCCCACGCTGCACAAGATGGGCGGCTCTGACTGGCAGAAGGCCAAGCAGCGGGCGCGCAAGGCGGTGCGCGAGATCGCGGCCCAGCTCATCCAGCTCTACGCGGCCAGGCAGGCCGCGCCCGGCCACGCGTTCGACCCCGACACGCCGTGGCAGCGCGAGCTCGAGGACGCCTTCCCCTACCAGGAGACCCCCGACCAGCTGTCCGCGATCGACGAGGTCAAGGACGACATGGAAAAGCCCGTCCCGATGGACCGGCTGATCTGCGGCGACGTCGGCTATGGCAAGACGGAGATCGCGGTACGAGCGGCGTTCAAGGCGGTGCAGGGTGGCAAGCAGGTGGCGGTGCTGGTGCCGACCACCCTCCTCGCGCAGCAGCACTTCAACACGTTCTCCGAGCGGATGGCCCAGTTCCCCGTGGTGCTGCGGCAGCTGTCCCGCTTCGCCACGCCCAGGGAGGCGCAGGAGACCCTCGACATGGCCGCCGAAGGGCGGGCCGACATCATCATCGGGACGCACCGGCTGCTCCAGCAGTCCACCAAGTTCAATCGGCTCGGCCTGGTCGTGGTCGACGAGGAGCAGCGGTTCGGCGTGGAGCACAAGGAAAAGCTCAAGGAGATCCGGGCCAACGTCGACGTGCTCACCATGTCGGCCACGCCCATCCCGCGCACGCTCGAAATGTCGATCACCGGCATCCGCGAGATGTCGCAGATCAATACCCCGCCCGAGGAGCGCCACCCGGTGCTCACCTATGTCGGGGCATTCGACGACAAGCAGGTCGCGGCCGCCGTCCACCGCGAGCTGCTGCGTGACGGGCAGGTGTTCTACCTGCACAACCGGGTCGAGTCGATCGAGCGGGCGGCGCGGCGGCTGCGCGATCTCGTGCCCGACGCGCGAGTCGCGGTGGCGCACGGGCAGATGGGCGAGGAAGCGCTCGAAAAGGTGATGGTCGGCTTCTGGGAGAAGGAGTTCGACATCCTCGTCGCCACGACCATCATCGAGTCCGGTTTGGACATTCCCAACGCCAACACGTTGATTCTGGAGCGCGCCGATCTGCTGGGATTGGCGCAACTGCACCAGATCCGCGGGCGGGTCGGGCGCGGGCGGGAGCGGGCCTACGCCTACTTCCTTTACCCGCCGGACAAACCGCTCACCGAGCACGCGCACGAGCGGCTGGCCACCATCGCCCAGCACACCGAGCTCGGCGCGGGCATGTATGTGGCGATGAAGGACCTCGAGATCCGTGGGGCCGGCAACCTGTTGGGCGGCGAGCAGTCCGGGCACATCGAGGGCGTCGGGTTCGACCTCTACGTGCGCATGGTCGGCGAGGCGGTGCAGGCGTTCAAGGGCAACGGCGCGGCCGCCGAGGAGTCGGTGGAGGTCAAGATAGACCTGCCGATCGACGCGCACCTGCCCGAGTCATACATCGACTCGGAGCGGCTGCGCCTGGAGATCTATCGCAAGCTCGCCTCGGCCCGGACGGACGTCGTGCTGCAGGAGGTCGTCGACGAGGTGCGCGACCGCTATGGCGAGCCGCCCGCCCAGGTCGCCAACCTGGTGGCGGTGGCCAAGCTGCGGCTGCTCGCGCGGGAATATGGCTTGACGGAGATTTCGTTGCAGGGCAAGCACCTCCGCTTCTCACCGATCGAGCTGCCGGACTCGAAGCAGTTGCGGCTCAAGCGGTACCATCCAGATGCCGTTTATAAGACAGCGACCAACCAGGTGTCCCTCCCCGCGCCGATGACCCGGCGCGTCGGCGGCGAGCCCATGCGCGATCAGCAACTGTTGGAGTGGTGCGCGCAGCTGCTGCGGGATCTGCTGGGGTGAGGGAGGTCCCACGGTCCTTTATGGACATGCCGCGCTGGTGGACCGAGGGCGCGGCATGGCTGGCAGACCTGCCGAGGCTGGTCCGGGAGCAGTGCGCCGCATGGGATCTGCGCGTCGCGGGCGAGCCGGTGCACGGATCCAACGCCCTGGTCGTGCCGGTGAGCCGGGGCGGGGAGGAGCTTGTGCTGCGCATGGAGCCGCCCGGCGACATGGTCGCGCGGCATGCGGAGGCGCTGCGGTTTTGGGCTGGGCGGGGCACGGTCCGGCTGTTTGACGCCGACCCTTCTGTTGGCGCGATGCTGCTCGAGCGGCTCGACCTGGGCGGCACGCTGTGCGCCGAGCCGGTGGGCGAGGCGATGGTCGTGCTGGGCCGGATGATGCGACGGCTGGGGGTGCCCGCGCCGCCGGATGTGCGGTCGACGGGCTCTCGGGTGCGCGATCTCGCGCCGGAGTGGGACCGGCTGGGCGAGCCGTTTGATCGGGCGTTCCTGCGGGAGGCGATGCGCGTGGCGCCGGGGCTGGCACAGACAGACTCCGGGCTGGCGGCCAACGGCGACATGCACTGCGGGCAGGTGCTGCGCGGCGGGCGCGAGCCGTGGCTGACCGTGGATCCGCGGTTGCTGCGCGGCGACATCGAGTATGACCTGGGGCGCGTGTTGTGGACGCGAATCGACGACATGACCGACCCGGTGGCCTGTTTTGACGTGGTGGTGCGGGAGGCAGGGCTGTCGCGTGACCGCGCCCGGGACTGGGTCGTGTACCGGACGGTCGACTACTGGCTGTGGGGCCTGTCGGCCGGGCTCACCGAGGATCCGCTGCGGTGTGCGCGGCTCCTGGGCGCATTCGCCGAGTAGGTCCGGCTTATCGCCGCCCATCAACATCGACCCATCCAAGCTGACCACTGCGCCGAATGCCTGGCGCCGCGACCGCGCGGCGACTTCCTTTCCAGGTATGGAGGCCATGTGCCACACACCCTACGTAGATCTTTGGCGCTGCTGACGGCGGCGTTGCTGGCCGCCGGGCTGCTGGACGCCCCGGCCGCCCAGGCCAACCCGGGAGGCGGGGAACGACCGCCCCGCTCCGGCAGGCCCGGTCTGACCCCGCCGAATGTCGCCACAGATCTGATCCGGACCAACATGGTCATCGGGCCGCGGGAGGGCGAGAACTTCCCGGCCTTCACCGTCGTCGGCGTGCAGCTGGTGCCCATGATGAAGGTCCTTCGCGACGGCAGCATCGACCCCGACCACGCCATCGCCCATTGGTTCTTCACGGTTAAGTACCCCCGCAACAGCAACTA
>JBIOYB010000576.1:0-5361 GCA_044869915.1 Allorhizocola sp. | reverse complement strand
CGTGCTCGCCACGCGGGCCGTGCCGGCCATGCTCGCCGTGCCGGCCATGCTCGCCGTGCTCGCCACGCGGGCCGTGCCGGCCATGCTCGCCGTGCCGGCCATGCTCGCCATGCTCGCCGTGCTCGCCGTGCTCGCCGTGCCGCAGCCGGCGAGCGCGGCGGTGCCCGACGCTTACGGCTTCGCGCTCTACTCGGGAGGCGTTGTCACGCAAGCGCATCCGACCGGTACGGTGGTCGCGCCCGATCCCGGTGCCATCCCCGGCCAGTGGATCGTCACGTTCCCCGGCATCGGCGGGCCGGGCGGCGTTGTGCACATCACGGCGGTGCACAACGCCGTCGCGAGCCCGCCCGGCCGCTGGTGCCAGGCCCGCTCGTGGTTGCAGATGGGCGCGGACGAGCGCGTGCTCATCAGCTGCTATCGGGCGCTGGGCATGCCCGACCCCGACGCCGGTTTCTCGGTGATGTACTCGCGCAGCACGGGTGCGGCACCGGCGCCGGCCCGCTACGGCTACATCCATTGGAACGGCGCCGCGATCGCGGCTCAGCACAACTCGGCCGCGATGGCCAACGGCGTGACACCCTTAGGGACCGGTGTCTACTCTGTTTCCTTCCCCGGCCTCGGCACGCCCGGCCCCAAGGCGGGCGGCATGCAGGCGCGGAGCAAGCGGGCCGGCTCAGCAAACGGGCCGGCTCAGCAAACGGGCCGGCTCAGCAAGCGGATCAAGCGGGTAGGCGGATCAAGCGGGTGGGAGCTCGCCGGAGCCGCGCACGAGCAGCTTGATGGGAAGCACGACGCGCCGCGGCGGGACGTCCGCGCCGGCGATCCGGTCGAACAGCAGCGCGGCCGCCTGCTGCCCCATCCGCCGCGGATCCTGGTGCACGGCAGTGACGGGCGGGCTCAGCGACTCGGCGCCCTGCAGGTCGTCGAAGCTGACGTGCGCCACATCGGTCCGGTCGCGCAGATGCAACGCCCGCACGACACCGAGCGAGCTGCGCGCGTTGGCCGAAAACACGGCGGTCGGACCGTCGGACAGGTCGAGCAGCTCGGCCATGGCGTCGGTGGAGCTCTGTTCGCCCATCACGTCGACTCTGATCCACTTGTCTTCGGGCGGGATGCCCGCCTCCAGCAGCGCCGCCCGGAACCCTTGGTAGCGCAGCCTTGTCGTGTAGACGTGTAGCCGGTCGCCGACGAACGCGATGCGGCGGTGACCGTGTTCTATGAGGTGACGCACCGCGAGTTGGGCCCCGCCCTCGTTGTCCACGAGAACGGTATCTGACTCGAAGCCGATGGGCGGCCGGTCGACGAACACGGTCGGCACCCGCACCGCCGACTGCGCCAGGTAGGAGTGGTCGCCGGAGGTAGGCGTGATGACCAGGCCCGCCACCCGCCGGTTGGTCAGTCCATTCACGACAGTGCGCTCGTTTTCTGGAGCGTATCCGGCGCTGGCGATGACCACGAACATGCCGCGCTCGCGGGCCGCTTCCTCCACCGCGCTGCTCACCTCGGCGAAGAACGGGTCGGCGATGTTTTCTACGACGAGACCGATTGCATCGTCGCGTCCCACGCGCAGCGAACGCGCCGCCGCGTTGGGATGGAAGCCGAGTTGCCGGATGGCTTCGCGCACCCGCTCGGCCGTCGCCGGAGCTACCGCCGGATCGTCGTTGATGACCCGCGAAACCGTTTTCGGGCTCACCCCCGCGAGCTCCGAAACATCCCGCACGGTCGGTCGTCTCATGAAATCACCACACGCGTCATGAAATCACCACACGCGCCGCTATTTCGCGCGCCCGTCCGGGGTCCACTCCCCCGGCCAATTCCTGCTCCACGGAGGCGCTCGCCGTCCCCACCGCAAAAGCAATGGCTTGCAACGGCTCGCTGCCCGATTCCCAGGCTTCGACGAGACCGCCGACAAATGAATCTCCGGCTCCGATGGGGTTTATTTCCTTTACGGGTACGGCGGACAGCCAGAAAACCTTGTCGGCATCCCCAAACGCCGTCCCGGCCGCGCCGGCCGTCACCGCCGCCGAGGCCGCACCCCGCGCACACAGCAACGCGACCGCCTCACGCGCCCGCCCCGGCACATCGGGCGCGTCGTCGGCGACCGACTCGTCCGGATGCCCGTGCAGCACGCCCTCCGCCTCGGCCAGGTTGGGCGTCACGATGTCGGGCCCGAACGGCAGCGCGGCCGCGAGCGCCGAGCGCGCCGCATCGACCACGACCCGAACCCCGGCACGGTGACCGATTTCTACGAGCCTGCCGTAGGCGTCGTCCGGCACGCCGGGCGGCAGGCTGCCGGTGCACACCAGTGTGGCGTGCCTGCCGGTCGCCAGCGAGGCCGCGATGGCCCGCTCATAGGCGGCCCACGCGTCGGCCGGTACGACCGCGCCGGGCTCGTTGAGAACGGTCACGCGACCCGATTCTTCCAGATAGATGGTCGCCACCCGTACCTCCCCGGCGACGGGCACGCCCACGAAGTCCAGCGGCTCGCGCGCAAGCAGCCGGTCGAGCTGTGCCGCGTCGATGTCAGGCTGGAAGCCCACGAGCGTGGCCCGCCCGCCAAACGCGGCTCGGACCCGCGCCACGTTGATCCCCTTGCCGCCCGCGGTCACGACGGCGCGGGACGGCCGCTGCACGTGGCCCGGCCGCAGCTCGGGCAGGCGCAGCGTGCGGTCGACCGTGAGGTTAGGCGTGGCGATGAGCACCGGACATCTCCTTAAGCACGAGGTCCACCTGATCGACAAGGGTAAGCGTGGTGTCGACCGCGACGTGCGGCGCCACCGGTGGATCGAGCGCGCCCGATGTCAGGAACGCCTCGACGTCGTCGAGTTTGCGGCGGTCGCGCGGTGCGTCGCGGTGGGCCAGGCGGCGCACGAGCTCGCCGGCGGGCGCGGTCGCCCAGACGAGCAACGCGCCGCTGCCGAGCCTGTCGTCCAACCGCCGCCAGGCGTCCACATTGGACCGTTCGGCGGTGAACGGTGCCACCAGCACCACCGGCACATCGGCGCAGAGGCAGTCGGTGGCCACGCCTAGCAGGGCCTCGTAGGTCGCGTCGCGGGTCGCCGCCCGCACCCGCGGGTCGTCCAGATCACCGGGCGCGGCCCCGACCAACTCGGCGACCACGCCCGTCAACGGCCCGGTGAGCACGTCCTGATCCAGCAGCGCGGCACGCAACCGGCCGGCGAGGGCGGCGCCGAGCACGCTCTTGCCCGCGCCCGGCGCCCCCGCCACCACCCACGCTGTCGCTGTCATCGGTGGAAGGACTCATACCAGTCGGACGGCATGGCGCCTGCTACCTCGCCGACCGGGACGGCCTCGCTCCACGGGCGGCCGTGCTCGCGCACGACCTCGTTGAGCGACACCAGCCTGCGCTGCGCACGGGCCAGCCCTTCGGCGCGCTCGGCGTCGGGCAGGTTGCCCACCGCGTCGCCCCACACCGCCCGCCCGGCGATGTAGCCCGAGGCGCCCGCCTGCGCGGCTGTCCGCATCTGCGTCTCGAATTCGGCGTAGCCCGCGCCCTCACTGAGCAGGACCCATGGCACGCCACCCGCCGCCGCATCAAGCGCGGCGCACGCGCTCGCCGAACCCGGGTATTGCATCTTGAGGATGTCCACCCCCAGCCGGGCGAACTCCCCCGCCGACGCCGCGATGGCCGCGGCGCGTGCCTCTCGCACCGCCGGGTCGGTCGGGTCTTCGCCGTCCAGCGGATACCAGATCGGCTCGACGATCAGTGGCACCTGCCAGTGCTCGCACTGCATGGCCAGCTCGGCCACGAGCTTGCGCTGGCCCTCGGCGATCTCGGCGAGCTCCGCCCGATAGAACAGGAACAGTTTCACCCCGTCGCCACCGATCGCCGCGATCTTCTCGACCGTCCACTCCGGACGAAGACGGGTCTCCAGACCCCACCCGGTCGGCGTGTAGCTCAACCGCTCGATGGGCGCGATCACGCCCACGCCGCCGGGCAGGGTGCGCGTGGCCACACCCTGACCCAGCGACCACAGCGGGTCGACCAGCACCGCGCTCGCGTGCCTCGACAGCGCGGCCAGCAACTCCAATTTGGACTCAACGACAGTCTCATGTGGTACCAGAGAAATATCCTTGTCGAAGAGCTCGAGGTAGTTTTCCGGATGGTCAAGCGCGGCCACGAGGAAGAACCCGTCCTCGCTCGCCAGCCTGGTCAGGCGGCGGACCTTGCCGAGCCGCTGTATGTCGACGCCCACTGTGTCACACCTTTTCTAGAAACAGATTTCGGTCAGCAACTGCTCTTGTAGATGTACTTGCTGACGTCGGGGTTGGTCATGTTGTCCTTGGTGACGATGAGCGACTCGGTGGCGATCGATGCCGTGACGGTCTTGCCCTCGAGCGCGGCCGCGGCCTGGGTCACGCCCTGCACGCCGATGTCGTATGGCTTCTGTGCGACGAGCGCCTGCACGTCACCCGCCTGCAGCTGCTTGATCTGGTCGGGGCCCGCGTCGAAGCCGACGACCTTCACCTGCCCGCCCTTGCCCGCCGCGCGCACACCCGTCGTCGTGCCCTGCGCCGAGAACAGGTTGGTGGCGAACACACCGATCAGGTCGGGGTTGCGCTGCAGCTCCGCCTGCACGATCTTCGCGGCCTCCTGCGGCGAGTTGTGCGAGTACTGCGTCGCGGCCGCGAGGGTGAGGTTGGTGAACTTCGTCTTGACCGCCTCCTCGAAGCCGGCCACGCGAGCGTCCACAGAGGACACACCCGGGTCGGTCGAGATGACCAGCACCTTACCGGTCGCGCCGTTGGCGAGCTGGTTGAGCGCCTCGGCCGCCTTGGCGCCGCCGAGCTTGTTGTCGGTGGCGATGCGCGAGACACCGATGCTCGTGTCGTCCACGACCGTGTCCACGAGCACGACCTTGCTGCCCGCGTCCTGGATGCGCTTGAGCGGTGTGGCCGAGGCCTTGACGTCGTTGGGCGCCACCAGAAGCGCGGCCGGCTTGCTCGCCGCCACCGCGTCGATGAGCGGGTTCTGCAGGGTGGCGTCGAACTTGTCCGGCCCCTGCACGGTCAGGTTCAGGCCGAGCTCCTTGGCCTTCTCCTTGGCACCGCACTCCATCGAGATGTAGAAGGGGTCGCCCTTGACGCCGACCATCAGGACGACGTTTTTGTTCGCCGCGCCCCCGGTCGTGCCGGCCTCGTTGGCGCAGCCCGCTAAAAGCAGCAGGCCGGCGGCGACAACCGCAAATCCTTTCACTGTGTCCTCCTTAGTTGGGCTAACCGTGGTTGCATTGACTTGAACGGCCGAGTTGACGACGGTTGGGCTAACCGCGGTCGCATTCACTTGAACGGCCGCGTTGACGACGGTTGAGCTAACCGCGGTCGCATTCACTTGAACGG
>JBIOYB010000575.1:0-22169 GCA_044869915.1 Allorhizocola sp. | reverse complement strand
ACGCTGCTGTCCAAATACTTCAGGGGCGGGCAGGATCTGTCGGGCGGGCAGTGGCAGCGATTCGCCGTGGCGCGCGGGCTGTATCGCGACGCGCCCGTGCTCATCTGGGACGAGCCCACGGCGCCGCTGGACGCCAAGGCCGAGTTCGCCGTGTATGAGTCCCTGCGCGCGATGGCCGACGGGCGCACGGTCATCCTCATCACCCACCGGCTGGCCAGCATCCGCCACGCCGACCGGATCTATCTGCTGCACGAGGGGCGGCTGGCCGAGCAAGGCACGCACGCCTCGCTGCTGGCACAAGGCGGCCGCTACGCCGAGCTGTATCAGCTGCAGGCACGAATGTATGGAGAACACATTGGCAGCCCGGCCTGACTGGCTCGTCCTGCCGGACGACCCGGAGTATGTGTGGACGCGGCGGCGCTACGCCGGGCGGCACGACCGGCTGGCCGGCGCGGTGGCGCGGTGCCGTTCGGCGTGGGACGTGGCCGAGGCGCTGAGCTACGCGCACGGGCGCGGGCTGCGGGTCGCGGTGCGCAGCAGCGGGCACAGCTATGCCGACCATTCGTCGACCGGCGGGCTGCTGATCGACCTGAGCGGGATGCGCGACATGGCCGTCGGCCGGCACGAGGTGACCGTCGGGAGTGGACAGATCCTGGGCCGGTTGTCCAATGAGCTTGCGCTGCACGGCAAACTCGTGCCATCCGGGTCGTGCCCGACCGTCGCGATCGGAGGGATCGCGCTCGCGGGCGGCTTCGGCTTCCGCGGGCGGATGCACGGCCTGACCGCCGATCAGTTGGTGCGGGCGACCATCGTGCTGGCCGACGGCTCCATCACGACGGCCGACGACGTGCACGACGCCGAGCTGTTCTGGGCCTTGCGCGGTGCGGGCGCGGGCAACTTCGGTGTCGTCACAAGCGTGACCCTGCGCACCTATCCGCTGACCGGGCTGCACGGCCTCTATGCCCGCTGGCCGCTGGAGCACGCGGTCACCGTGCTCGACACGTGGCAGCATTGGGCGCCCTACCTGCCGGAAAACTCCACGGTGGAGGCCTACCTCGTCGCGTCCGACTACGATGACGAACCGGCTCACGTGGAGATCTGGGGTGTCACCACGAGCAGTGGGCTTCTGGCCGAAGCGTCGGCGCTCGTCGGCGTACCGGCTGAAAAATCAAGGGTTTTTAAGCTCTGCCCGACCGAGGCGGCAAAATACCTTTGCGGGTGGACGATCCGCGACAACGAGCCGCTGTGGGTGCCCGAGGGTCCCTTCGAGCGGCCGGCCCGCGCCTACGTAAAATCAGAATTCTTTGATTATCTGGTACCGGCTTCGGCGCTCGCCGCGCTGGCAGACTCGCTGGTCGCCGACCGGGCCTACGGCGAGTATCGCGATGTCGAGTTCACCCCTTGGCGGGGCGCCTACGCTCGCCTGGCCGGGCACGAAAGCGCCTTCATCCACCGGGATCCGCACAGCCTCATCAGCCACACCGTCCTCAATGGATCCAACGCCACACCGGAACGCTTGCGTGGCGCCGAAACCTGGCTCGCCCGCTCGCACGCGGACCTGCACCCCTACGGCAGCGGGCACGTCTACCAGGGCTACCCCGATCCCGACCTGCCGGACTGGGGACGCGCCTACTACGGCCACCAGTTGCGGCGCCTGCAGGCCATCAAGTCCAAGTACGACCCCGACTCGGTCTTCACCTTCGCCCAGTCGCTGTGACCGGCCCGGGCCCTTTTGATGAGCCCGGGCCGCCCGGATTATTCCCCGGTCTCCTGGCGCACCGGCAGCTCGCCAAGCAGAGTGAACTCAAACTCGTGCTGCCCGTCGCCGTCCTCTTCGGCTCCGTTCAGCGCGTAGGACTCCACGCGGAAGCCCAGGCCGAGCGTGTCGGCCGCCTTGACATGCTCAATCACTTCGTCGATCGAGGACAGGTAGCCCTTGTAGATCACGGTCTCGCTGTCCAGCGACTCGATGGTGGCGTCTTCAATCAAGAGTTCGGTCACGGCTAAGAGGGTAGGCCAGCCCACGCCCGAAACCCGAGCCGCCCCGCCGCGACACGAATTTCGCGTCGCCCAGTTTTATTGGCCTTGCTCCCCGTTTATCCGCTCCGTCCGCACCGACCGCAGGCGGAAAGACAGGGTCGCGGCCAGCACCACCACGCCCGCGGCGACCCCGAACATGACCCGCGCGGGCAACGCCTGCGCGGCGATGCCGGCGGCCAGGGAGCAGACCACGAAGACCGCGCCCTCGGTGGATTCGAAGATGCCGACCACGCGACCGCGAAACTCCCGGTCGGGAACGGTCTGCTGGAGACCCGTCAGCGCAACGTTGTAAGGCATGTTTCCCACGGCCAGCACGGCGATCGCCGCCACCAGCATGGGCAGGTTCTGCGACGCGGTCACCGCAATCGCGCCGGAGGCTGTGATGGCGCACGCCAGCATGAGCGTTCTGCCGGTCCGCATGCCACGGGCGAGCCCGATGATGAGCCCGCCGACAGCCACCTGGAGGATGCCGTTGGTCACGGTGAGCGCGCCGACCCAGCCGGGCGCCTCATGCAGATCCTCGGCGATGAAAGGGATCATGATCGTCTGGTAGACCCCGGCCGTCACGCCCATGCCAAGGCTCACGATCAGCGCGATACGCAGCGTCTGGTGCCGCATCACATAGCGCAGCCCCTCGCCGGTCGCATTGATCAGCCGGACGGACGTGGGCCGGACGGGGCCGGCGGGTGCCGCCCGCATGCCCCGCACGGCCGCGGCGGCCACGAGGTAGCTTGCCGCGTCCGCGGCCAGGGCGACCGGCGCGCCCCACCGGCTGTAACTGATCGCCGCCGCGGCCGGGCCGATGAGAAACGTCGACTGCTCAATCACTTTGATGATGGTGTTGACCCGGGCGAGCGAGCCGGCGCTGACCAGCGTGTGAACCGCTGAGCGAATCGCCGGCTGGGAAACCGCGCTCACCGCCGAGGCAAAGGCGACTGTGATGAGCGCGACGGGCACGTTGCCGGTCACGGCACACAAGAGCAGGACGATGCCCAGACCAAACCGGAGAAGGTCCGCGCCGATCAGGGCCTTGATGTTGTCGAGCCGATCTGTGATGGCTCCGGCGACCGGACCGAGGATGACCTGCGGCAGGAGTTGGGCCAAAACGGCCAGGCTCAGCTGGACGGTCGAGCCGTCGCCGGTGTCGTAGACCCAGAGCATCAACGTGAGAAACCGGAACGAATCGCCCAGCAATGACGCGCCCTGGCCCACCACCAGGCGAATGAAGCTCCTTGGCAGCCCGCGCCGCATCGTGCCGTCCGCCATCAGCCGGCATGCTCTACAAAAGAGCCGGCGCCGCGCAGTCGCCTCAGCACACCGCGCATCATATGGGTGATTGCCAATCCTTCTCCGGACCAACCGAAACCGCAGGCCGGTCGGCTCTCTTCAGGCGAGTGAGTTGTCGAAGCCCTGAAGGTCTAAGCTCGGCTGGTGACCTTGGAATGGGAGCAGGTAATTGTTCACTCGATAGATCCGGTGGCCTTGGGGCAGTGGTGGGCCGAGGCTCTTGGATGGGTCGTGGTCCACTCCTCCGATGAGGAGTTCGAGATCCGCCCGGAGCCGGATCGCCTGCCGGGGTTGGACTTCGTCCGGCTTGATGAGAGCAAGAAGGTGAAGAGCCGGCTGCATCTCGACTTCAGGCCTGATGACCAGGACGCCGAGGTGGCTCGCCTGGTGGCTCATGGCGCACAGCGTGTGGATATTGGCCAGGGTGATCAATCGTGGGTGGTATTGGCCGACCCCGAAGGTAACGAGTTCTGTGTCCTTGGCCAACGGCGTCAGTGACTGACCGTTAGCCGAAGGCGAGGGTTTTCGCCCCTGCTGATCGCGTCGACCTCGGGCTGCATGGACAATGTCCGTTTTATGGGAGCGATCGCCATACGCCGCACACTACCGCCGCAAGGTGGTAGTTGAGGCGGTAGGCAGTCCGAGATGCGTGGCCGCCGGACGGGCCGAGATCCTGCCGCCGGTGCGGCCTCAGCCCGTTTCAGGTGCCCGTGCCAGGCGGCGCACGCCGGCCAGCCACCGGTCCGGGTCGCTCGCCTTGCGCTGCTGGAACATGGCCACCTCCGGGTGCGGCAGGATGAGAAACCGTTCCGCCGCAAGGCCTTCTACCACGGCATCGGCCACCTCGGACGGTTGGAGGATCGTGCCGGCCGCGGCCACCGCGAGCGCGGCGGGATCGTTGCGCTCCAAGCCTTCCATGAGCATGCGCGTGCGCACGCCCTGCGGGCACAGTGCGCTGACCCGGATCCCGCGATCGCCGTACATCGCGGCGAGCCACTCGGCGAAGCCGACCGCGGCGTGCTTGGTGACCGTGTAGGGCGCGTCGCCCAGCGACGTGAGCAGGCCGGCCGCCGAACAGGTGTGCAGCAGATAGCCCTCGCCACGCGCGAGCATGCCGGGCAGCACGGCGCGCGCCGAATAGACGTGCGCCATCAGGTTGACCGACCAGGCTTGCGCCCAGTCCTCGTCGGCCGCGTCGAGCCCGCGCCCGAAGGCGACGCCCGCGTTGGCGCAGAACAGGTCGATCTCGCCCGCGCGCACCACCAACGACGAGACCTGCTCGGGGTCGCCCACGTCACACGCGACCGCCACGGCGCCCAACTCGGCCGCGAGCCCGTCGGGCGCCCGCACGTCCGACAGCACGAGGTGTGCCGCGCCCTCTTCGCGGAACTTGCGCGCCAGCGCCTCCCCGATGCCCCCGGCCGCGCCCGTGATGACGATTCGCTTCCCCTCGACCCGCATGACGGAGTAGCATACCGACCGGTCGGTCTGTGCGGAAGCACACTTGAGGGGATCGATCGGTTCGTGAGGGAAGGATGGACGTGACGCACTACCGGAGCAACCTGCGTGACCTGCGGTTCAACCTCTTCGAGGTGTTCAAGATGGGCGATGTCTTGGACCGCTACGACCTCGACGTGGACACGGTCGACGACATGCTCACCGAGGTCGACCGGCTCGCCCGCGGCCCGGTCGCCGAGTCCTTCAC
This sequence comes from Allorhizocola sp., assembly GCA_044869915.1. GTDB lineage: Bacteria > Actinomycetota > Actinomycetes > Mycobacteriales > Micromonosporaceae > Allorhizocola. Next base: position 17,137 of record JBIOYB010000575.1, on the reverse strand, counting down.
CTCGTCTGACCGCGAGCCCCCGCACTACGACCCGGCCACCAAGAGTGTGACGATGCCCGAGGCGTTCAAGCGGTCCTATCGCGCCTACATGGACGCCGAGTTCTGGCGGCTCGACATCCCGGCCGAGGTGGGCGGCACGCCCGCGCCGCGCATGCTGTGGTGGGCCATGGTCGAGCTGATCCAGGGCGCGCAGGCTCCCGTCTTCATGTTTGGCGGCGGCCCCGCCTTCGCCGGGCTGCTGCACACCATCGGCACGCCCGAGCAGCAGCACATCGCCAAGATCATGCTCGAGCGCCGCTGGGCCGCCTCGATGGTGCTCACCGAGCCGGATGCGGGCTCGGATGTCGGGGCCGGACGCACGAGCGCGGCGCAAAACGAGGACGGGTCGTGGCGCATCAACGGGGTCAAGCGGTTCATCACGTCCGGAGAGCACGATCTCGAGGAGAACATCGTCCATTTTGTACTCGCCCGCCCCGAAGGGCACGGTCCCGGGACCAAAGGGCTGTCGATGTTCTTGGTACCAAAACATCTGTTTGATTCGCAGACGGGAGAGCTCGCCGGACGCAACACCGTCTTCGCCACCAACGTCGAGAAGAAGATGGGCATCAAGGTCTCGACCACGTGCGAGCTCACCTTCGAGGACGCGACCGGCTGGCTCGTGGGCGACGTGCACGACGGCATCGCGCAGATGTTCAAGGTGATCGAGTTCGCGCGCATGCAGGTCGGCGTGAAGGCCATCGCCGCGCTGTCGACCGGCTACCTCAACGCGCTGGACTATGCGCGCCAACGGGTGCAGAGCGCCGACATGACGCGCATGACCGACAAGTCCGCGCCGCGCGTGACCATCGACCGCCACCCCGACGAGCGCCGCATGCTGATGCTGCAGAAGGCCTATGCCGAGGGGCTGCGTGCGCTCTACCTCTACGCGGCCAGCTGGTTCGACCGGCCGGAGTCCTATGCGCGCAACATGAACGACCTTCTCCTGCCCATCGTCAAGGGCTTCGGGTCGGAGCGTTCCTACGAGATGCTCGCGCTGTCGCTGCAAACCCTTGGCGGATCGGGCTTCCTGCAGGACTATCCGATCGAGCAATACATCCGCGACACCAAGATTGACACCCTCTACGAGGGTACGACCGGGATCCAGTCGCAGGACTTCTTCTTCCGCAAGATCGCGCGCGACGACGCGGCCGCGCTCAACGTGCTGCTCGACGAGGTGGCGGTGGATCTGCCCGGCGCCGTGGCCGACGTGCGCGCGATGGTCGAGTGCATGCTGCGCTGGACCAAGGCCTCCGGGCAGGAGCCGGCCGAGATCTACAAGGTGGGGCAAAACACGACCCGCCTGCTGATGAGCGTCGGCGACCTGCTCGTCGGCTGGCTCCTGCACCGGCAGGCCGAAGTCGCCGGCGACCGGCCCGAACCGTTCTATCAGGGCAAGGCTGCCGTGGCGCGGTTCTTCGAGACCACCGTGCTCCCGAATCTGTCCACCAACCGGCGCATTGTCGAGCAGACCGACAACGCGCTGATGGATGTGCCTGGTGAGTCGTTCTAACGCACGTGACAAGATCCTCGTCGCGGCCCTTGACCTGTTCGCGGACAAGGGCTTCGACGCCACGGGCGTGCAGGAGATCGTGGCCCGGGCGGGGGTGACGAAGGGCGCGCTCTACCACCACTTCGCGTCCAAAGAGGACATTCTCTTCGATCTGTACGGGGAGGTCCTCGGCGAGCAGCTGGCCGACCTCGACCGGATCCTTGCCACCGACCGCGATCCGATGTCGAAGCTGCGCGCCGTCGTCGAGAGCCTCGTCGTCAGCACGGCCGCGTCCGCCAAGGCAGCGCACGTCTTCACCCGCGAGGTGTCGCATGTGGACAGCGGCCGGCATCAGCTGCTCAAGCGGGACTGGCGGCGCTATCAGGACACGTTCCGGGCGCTCATCCGCGAGGCGCAGGCCGAAGGCACGTTCGCGTCGGCGGCCTCGCCCGAGGTCGTGTCGTGGGCGGTCTTCGGCGTGGTGACCTCCCTGCATACGTGGTTTCGCCCCGACGGGCCCAAATCGGCCCGTGACATCGCCCAGGAGCTGGCCGACCTCGTGCTGGCCGGCCTGGCGCCCAAGGAGGAGGGCAATGTTTAGTTCGTACGAAGAGCTCAAGGCGGCCGTCGGCACGACCGTCGGGCAGAGCGACTGGGTGAGCATCGATCAGGGGCGGATCAACACGTTCGCCGACGCGACGGACGATCACCAGTGGATCCACGTCGACGCGGCGCGTGCGGCCGAGGGCCCGTTCAAGACGACCGTCGCGCACGGCTATCTGACGCTCTCGCTGATCCCGATGCTCGCCGCCGACGTCGTCGCGGTGGAGGGCGCGCGCATGGGTGTCAACTACGGACTCAACCGGGTACGCTTCCCGGCGCCCGTGCCATCGGGTTCGCGCGTGCGCGCGACGTTTGAGCTCGTGTCGGTGGACGACATCGAGGGTGGCGTGCAGGTCGTAACCAACGTCACGATCGAGCGCGAGGGCGGCGACAAACCGGTGTGCGTGGCCGAGACCGTGTCGAGGAGCTACTCCTGATGCGCGCGTGGCAGGTGCTCGAGAACGGCGAGCCGGAATCGGTGATGCGACTGTCCGACGTGGACACCCCTTCGCCCAAGACGGGTGAGGTGCTGGTGCGTGTCCGCGCGGTCGCGCTCAACTTCCCGGACGTGCTGCTGGCCCGCGGGCAATACCAGATCCGGCCGCCCCTGCCGTTCACGCCGGGTGTGGAGCTGTGCGGCGAGGTGGTCGGGACGGGTGAGCGGGTCATCGGGTCGCCGGTGCTGCCGCACGGCGCGCTGGCCGAGTTCACGGTCATGAACGAGGCGGAGGTGCTGCCCGCGCCGTCGTCATTGGACGATGCGGAGGCGGCGAGCCTGCTCATCGCGTACCAGACAGGATATTTCGCTCTTCATCGGCGAGCGAAGCTGCAGCCCGGCGAGACGCTGTTGGTCCACGCGGCCGCCGGGGGTGTGGGCAGTGCGGCCGTCCAATTGGGAAAGGCTGCGGGCGCAACGGTTATCGCGGTCGTCGGCGGCGCGCGGAAGGCGGCGGCGGTCAAGGACGCCGATGTGGTCATCGACCGGCGCGAGCAGGATTTCGTGAGCGTCGTCAAGGAGGTCACGGGCGGGCGCGGCGCGGACGTCATCTATGACCCGGTGGGCGGCCAAGCCTATGCGGGGTCGGCGAAGTGTGTCGCGTTTGAGGGGCGGATCCTGGTCATCGGCTTCGCCGGTGGGACCATCCCGGCACCGCCGCTGAGCCACGCGCTCATCAAAAACTATTCCATCGTGGGCGTGCACTGGGGTCTGTACCGGCAAAAGGATCCTCAGTCCATTGTGGACGCACATGCGGAGCTGACCCGGCTCGCCGATGCGGGCGTTATCAAGCCGCTCGTCGGCGGTCATCTGTCCTTTGAGGACGCGGCGCAGGGGCTGACGCGGCTGGGCGCGGGCGAGACGGTCGGGCGGCTGGTGGTCACCCCATGATCGGGCTGGACCTGGACAAGCTCGGCGCCCACCTGGGCGTGAGCGGTCTGACCGGCGAGCTGATCGCGGGTGGCAAGTCCAACCTCACCTATCAGGTGTTGGGTCCGGACGGTCCGTTCATCGTGCGGCGGCCGCCGCTCGGGCACGTGCTGGCGACCGCGCACGACATGGCCCGCGAGCACCGGATCATCACGGCGCTCGGGCCGACGGGCGTGCCGGTGCCGCGCACGCTCGCGCTGTGCGAGGATGTTTCGGTCATCGGTGCGCCGTTCTACATCATGGAATTCGTGCCGGGCAACATCTATCGCACGGCGGGGCAGGCGGCGGCGCTGGGCTTTCCTCGACTCTCGAATGCGGCAGGCTCGATGCTGGAGGTGCTCGCGCGGCTGCACGAGATCGACCCGGCGAGCGTGGGGCTGGCCGACTTCGGGCGGCCCGACGGTTACCTTGCGCGCCAACTGGTCCGGTGGCGCAAGCAACTGGACGCGTCGCGCAGCCGCGAGCTGCCGGGCATCGACGAACTCCACTCGCGGTTGGTGGCGGCCACCCCTGACTCTACATATATAGGAATTGTTCACGGTGACTATCGCCTGGACAACCTGATCCTCGACGATGGCGACCAGGTCGCCGCGGTGCTCGATTGGGAGATGGCCACGCTCGGCGACCAGCTCACGGATGTCGGCCTGCTGCTCATGTACTGGGAGCTGATGGTCACCGGGCGCGGCCTGTTCGGCGTCCCGCCGCCGGACGCAATCTTCCCGACCGACCTCCCATCCCTCTACCCACGCGAAACGCCCAACCTCAACTGGTATGTGGCGTTCGCCAACTACAAGCTCGCGGTCATCGCCGAGGGCATCCACTACCGGTTCCAGGCCGGACAGACCGTGGGTGAAGGGTTCGAGCGGGTCGGCGCGGGCGTGCCCCACCTGATCGCGCGCGGCCACGAGCTACTGTCCCAACAGGAGGCGTGATGCATTTCTCCCACGACGACGCGACCCTCGAGCTGTGCAAGCGGCTCAACGATTTCATGGACTCGCACGTCTATCCGGCCGAGCAGGTGCTCGCGCAACAGCTCGCCGACGGTCCAAAGTGGACGACCCGCCCGATCGTCGAGGAGCTCAAGACCGCGGCACGCGAGCGCGGCCTGTGGAATCTCTTCCACGAGCTGCCCAACCTGACCTACGCCCCGCTGGCCGAGATCTCCGGCCGCAGCCCCAATCTCGCGCCCGAGGCGATGAACTGCAGCGCGCCCGACACCGGCAACATGGAGGTCCTGGCACAGTTTGGCACCGATGAGCAAAAGGATCGGTGGCTCAAACCGTTGCTGGACGGGCGGATCCGCTCCGCGTTTTGCATGACCGAGCCCGAGGTGGCGTCGTCGGACGCGACCAACATCTCGACCTCGATCACGCCTTCCCCCGAGGGCTACGTCATCAACGGCCGGAAGTGGTGGTCGTCGGGCGCGATGAACCCCAACTGCGCCATCTTCATCGTGATGGGCAAGAGCGATCCCTCGGCCGACCGTCACCGCCAGCAAAGCATGATTTTGGTACCGCGTGACACGCCCGGGGTCACGGTGGTGCGCCCGCTGCGCGTCTTCGGCGACGTGGACGAGGCGCACGGCGGGCATGCCGAGGTTTTGTTCGAGGACGTCCGGGTACCGGCCGAAAATATCATTGCGGGAGCAGGAGAAGGCTTCGCGATCGCGCAGGCGCGGCTGGGCCCCGGCCGCATCCACCATTGCATGCGCCTGATCGGCATGGCCGAGCGCGCGCTCGATCTGATGGTGCGGCGCGCCTCGCACCGCGTCGCGTTTGGCAAACCGATTGCGGCGCAAGGGGTGGTCGCCGACTGGATCGCCGAGTCGCGGGTGCGCATCGAGCAGGCCCGCCTGCTGGTGCTCAAGACCGCGTGGCTCATGGACACCGTGGGCAACAAGGGCGCGCACACCGAGATCCAAGCTATCAAGATCGCGACTCCGGCGATGGCCGAGTGGGTCATCGACAAGGCGATCCAGGTGCACGGCGGCGGTGGCGTGAGCCAGGACTTCCCGCTCGCGCAGCTGTGGGCGGCCGCGCGGACGCTGCGGCTCGCCGACGGGCCCGATGAAGTACACAAGATGTCCCTGGCCAAGCGAGAATTGACCCGTGAACGTTGACCTCAACGGGCCCGTGCATTACGTGGACTATGGGGGCGCCGACGGCGCGCCCCGGGCGGTCTACGTGCACGGGCTCGGCGGCTCCCACCTCAACTGGAACGCACTGGCGCCCCTGCTCGAGCCGCACGTCCGGGCCGTCGCGGTGGACCTGCCCGGGTTCGGGCTGACCCCGGCCGCCGGGCGCAAGACATCGGTGGGCGCCAACGCTTTGCTGCTGCGGCGGTTCCTGCGCACCGTGGTGGGCGAGCCGGCCATGCTGATCGGCAACTCGATGGGCGCGCTGCTGTCGATGACCGTCGCGGTCAACGATCCGGCGGCCGTCGATCGGCTCGTGCTCATCGACCCCACGCTGCCGCTGGCCCGGGGCGCGCGCGTCGACCCGGCCGTGCGCAAGCAGTTTTTCCTGCATGGGCTGCCGTGGGTGGGCAAGCGCGTGCTGGCTCGCCGCTATGCCACCGTGTCGGCGCAGCAGCGGGTGGCCGAGGTGCTCGCGCGCTGCTGCCTGGACGCGTCGCGCGTGCCCGCCGACATGGTCGAGGCGCTGGTGAAGCTGGAGGACGAGCTCACGGCGCAGCGCGATCACGCGGCGGTCCACCTGGCGGCCGCGCGGTCGATCGTCTACGGGCTGGCGTGGCCGGCGTCATACTGGCGGCGCATGCGCGCCATCCCGCAGCCCGTGCTGCTGTTGCACGGCACGCATGACCGGCTCGTGTCCATCCAGTCGGCGCGCGAGGCCGCCAAGCGCCTACCCGCGTGGACTTACGTGGAGCTGGAGGCCGGGCACATCCCGCAGATGGAGGTGCCCGAGCAGGTGGCGGAGCAGATCCTGGGCTGGGCCGGGAAGGCTTGACCTCAACCGGGGTGGATCTGTTCTGATCTCGCGGTCTCGTAACCCAGTTAATCTGGTACGACTACCGCCCGGCCCTTGAGCGTGCCCGCGGCCAGGCGGGCGTAGGCCTCGTCGATCTGGTCGAAGGAAAACTCCTCCACGTCGTTGCGGATCAGGCCCGCCCCCGCGAGCGCGATGACGTCCTGCGCGTCGGCGATGCTCGATCCCTGGAACGTGAATACCTCGCCGTCCTTGGGCAGCCCGCCAAACCACGGCTTGTCGAGCTTGCCGCCGCCCGAGCCGATGAGCCCGAACGCCCCGCCCGGCCGCAGCAGGCCGATCCCGGTCGCGATGGTTTCGTCGGTGCCCACGAAGTCGAGGACCGCATCGGCCCGCTTCGGCGTCTTCACCAGTGCGCCGAGCTCCTGCGCGTAGGCCAGCCGTGCCGGGTTGGTGTCGACGGCGTGGACGTCGGAGGCGGTGAGCACCCGCAGAAGCTGGATGGCGAACGCGCCCAGCCCACCCGCTCCAATCACGACGGTGCGCCCGCCCGGCTCGATGCGCGGCAGCGCGCGGCGCACCGCGTGGTAGGCGGTGGCGCCGGCGTCGGTGAGCGGCCCGGCGGTGCGCGGGTCCAGCGCGCCGAGCGGCAGCACGCCACGGCGGTCGGCCACGACATATTCCGCGAGACCGCCGTCGCGCCCGTAGCCGCGCCCGGTCAGCGAGGCCTGGCACAGGTTGTCGTGGCCGCGCAGGCACGATCGGCACGCGCCGCAGGAGGCGGTGGCGGCGAGTGCGACGGGCTTGCCGTCCACCCAGCCCGCGATCTCGTGGCCGAGCGTGAACGGCATCGCCCAGCCCAGCTGCTCACCGATCGCGCGCGGCATCTTGCGCATGGTGAAGTCGGAGTGGCACAGCCCGCAGCCCGCGACCTTGACGAGCACCTGGCCGGGGCCGGGCTGCGGAGGGTCGACGTCTTCCAGCGAAGGGGCGCCGCCCCACTCGGTCAACCGATATGCGCGCATCGACTACCACCTTGTGTCGAAACTAGAACAGGTTCTAATCTAGCAGAATGCTCACGCAGGCGTTTGCGGACGCGCTCCTGGAAGCCGAGAAGGTCATCGCCTCGGCGCCACACGTGCGCACCGAGCAGGACCTCGTCGAGGGATACGACTATCTGGCCGGCTCGATCCGCGCTTCGCTGCAGCTGGCGTGGGCGTATGAGCGGGACTTCCCATTCTTCGTGCAGTCCACCGGGCCGTACACGAAGATGGGCCTGGACAACCCGGACACGCTCTACTTCCACTCCTATGTGCGCGACGACGCCTCATACGTGGTGACCGGGAAGCGCGGCACGACCGCCGACCTGAGCTTCCAGGTGATGAACGGCGACTACACGCCCGTCGACGTGCCCGACTCGCTGACCGCCTTCGACGATCGGTCCCTGACCATCGACGACGACGGCAACTTCGAGCTGCACCTCGGGCCGCTGCCGCCCGGATCGGCGATGCTCATCGTGCGCGAGGTCTACTCCGACTGGGAGCGCGAGGAGCGGGGCGTCATCCGGATCCACCGGCCGGACAAGCTCGGGCTCGCGCCCAAACAGGGCGACCCGGCCAAGCGCTACGGCGTCGCGGGCAAGATCCTGCTCAGCCGGCTCAGGACATTCCTGGCCTTCCCCGAGTGGTTCTACCTGAAGCTGCCGGTCAACACGCTGACCGAACCGCGCATGACACCGGGCGGCCTGTCCACGCAGTATTCGTCGGTCGGCCACTTCGACCTGGCCGAGGACCAGGCGATGATTGTGACCGTGCCCGCGTCGGACGCGCCCTATCAGGGGATCCAGCTGGGCAGCATGTGGTACGTCTCGCTGGACTACATCAACCACCAGACCAGCCTCACGCGCGACCAGGCGTCGATCGACCCCGACGGGATGATCCGGTTCGTCATCAGCGAGCGCGACCCGGGGGTCGCCAACTGGCTGGAGCTGCTGGGGCATGAGCGCGGATACCTCCAGCTGCGGTGGCAGCGCCTGTCGCGCGCGCTCACGAAGGAGGACGGGCCGACCGTCGAGCTGGTGCCGTTCGCCTCGCTCGAGTCGAGACTGCCCTACCACCAACCGATCTCGCCGCAGGACTGGGCCGCGCGCATCGCCGCCCGGCAGGCGGCGGTGGCGCGAAGGATGCTGGCATGACGATGCTGCGCGACAAGGTCGTTGCCATCTCGGGCGTGGGGCCGGGCCTGGGGCAGGCGCTCGCCCGGCAGTGCGCCGCGGCCGGGGCTCGCGTGGTGCTTGCCGCGCGCACGGCGTCCTATGTGGAGGACTTGGCCAAGGAGCTGGACGGCGTGGCCGTGCCGCTGGACGTGACGTCGCCGTCGGCGGGAGAGGCGCTACTCGCCGCCTATGGGCGGGTGGACACGCTGGTGCACAACGCGTTCGCGATGCCGCCGATGCGGGAGCTGTCCAAGGTGGACACGGCGGACCTGCTGGAGGGCTTCGAGGTCAACGTGTTCGCGGCGCTTCGGCTCACGCAGCAGCTCGCGCCGGCGCTGGTTGAATCGCGCGGGTCGGTCGTGTTCGTCAACTCGGCGGTGCTTCGCCATTCCCGGCGCAGCTTCGGCGCGTACAAGATGACAAAGGCTTCTTTACTGGCGGTGGCGCAGAGCCTGTCCACGGAGCTTGGGCCGCAAGGGGTCCGGGTCAACTCGATCGCGCCGAGCTTCATCTGGTCGGACAAGCTCGAGGCCTACTTCGCCTTCCTGGCCGCCAAGCGGGGCGTCACGCCCGAGGCCTACTACGAGGAGACGGCCAAAAACATCGACCTGCGGCGGATCCTGCAGCCCGACGAGATCGCCGATGTGGCCGTGTTTTTGGCGTCGGATCTGGCACGCGGCATCACCGGCCAGTGCATCGACGTCAACGGTGGCGAGTTTCACCGATGATTATCGAAAAGCTGCACGAGACAGCGGCGCGGGTCACCGGGCTGTCGGACTTCGGCGACGCCGACTACCTGCCGGGGCTGGAAGTTCTCGCCAAGTCCTATGTGGACGAGGCCGCGCTCACCCCGCTGGGCGAAAAGATCCAGCGGATGTTCGTGCGCACCGCCCTGATGGCACGATTGTTCAGTGAGGCGGCGTTTTCCCGATATACCGGCGATTCCGTCGAGATCACGCGGCCGGTCTTTGTGACGGGCCTGCCGCGCACCGGCACGACCGCGCTGCACCGGCTGCTGTGCGCCGACCCGGCACACCAGGGGCTGGAGGTCTGGCTCGCCGACGTGCCGCAGCCGCGCCCGCCCGTGGCGACATGGCCCGACAACCCGGTATATGTCGCGCTCGAGCAGGCCTACCGCGAGCGCACGGATCTGGCCGGCGTGCACCGGATCGGCGCCGACGAGGTGGAGGAGTGCTGGTATCTCCTACGTCAGTCCATGATGTCCATCTCGTTCGAGTGCCTGGCGCACATCCCCTCCTATTCGGACTGGCTCGCCGCACAGGATTGGACGCCCGCCTACCGCCGCCACCGCCGCAACCTTCAGCTGATCGGGCTCAACGACACCGGCCGGCGCTGGATCCTCAAGAACCCCAGCCATTTGTTCGCCCTCGACGCCCTGCTCGCGGTGTATCCCGACGCGCTGATCATCCAGACCCACCGCGACCCGGTCACCGCCATCGCGTCCGTCTGCAGCCTCAACGCCCGTGCCTCGGCCGGCTGGTCGACCACCTTCGAGGGCGCGCTGCTCGGCCGCGCCCAACTCGACCTCTGGGCGCGCGGATACCACACGTTCGCCGCCGATCGCGCCAAACACGATCCGGCCCAGTTCGTCGACGTCGACTACGACGTCTTCGTGCGCGACCCGGCCGGCGTACTTTTCGATATCTACCAACGGCTCGGCACCACCCCGCCCGCATCCGTCCTGGAGCAGGCGTTGCGCGGCACCGCGGGTGACCACCGCTACGATCTAGCCGACTTCGGCCTCACGGAGCCGGAAGTCGCCGCCCGCTTCTAGCTTCGACCGATGTGTTGTGCTTCGGATTTCGAAGCGCTACGGTGGCGCCATGCGTATCGCACCCTTGCGTGAGCCGCTCGGCGAGGACGTCGGGCCGATGCTGCGGGCCATGATGCCGGCCGGGCAGCCGCCGATCGGGCTGTTTCGCACGTTCGGCAAAAACCCGGCCATGACCTCGGCGATGCGGGAGTGGGGCGCCTACTGCCTGAGCCGCAACCTCTCGGTCGACATGCGCCTACGCGAGATCATCATCGATCGGGTCACGGGCCGATGCGGGTGCGAGTATGAGTTCGGCGTGCATGCGGCACGCTTCGCCGACCGGGTCGGTCTGTCCGCCGAGCAGCTGCGGTCGCTGGCCTTCGGCGGCGCTGACGACCCATGCTGGGCCGAGCCACGGGAGCGGGCGGTGATCCGCCTCGTCGACGAGCTGCACGACACGTCGACCGTTGCCGATTCGCTGTGGGCCGAGCTGTCGGCGATGTTCACCGAGCCGCAACTGCTCGACATGCTCATGCTCGCGGGGTGGTATCACGCGATCAGCTTCGTGGCGCGTGTGGCGGGCGTTGAGCTGGAGGACGGCGCGCCGACCTTCGCCATGCTGCGATGAGCAGGCCCGGGAGTCCTGCGCGCGGGTCGTCCACCGGCCGCCCGTTGATGGCCGCGCTCGACCTGTTCGGGCGGCGCTGGCTGTTGCGCATCATGTGGGAGCTGCGAGACGGGCCGTTGGGGTTCCGGCCGCTGCAACGCCAATGCGACAACATGTCCTCCAGCGTGCTGGGCCAGCGGCTGGCCGAGCTCGAAGACGTCGCGCTGATCCAGCGCACGGACGACGGCCGTTATGAGCTGACCGAGCTCGGCCACGACCTGGGCCGGGCCATCAAGCCGTTGCAGGTCTGGTCCGCCCGCTGGGCGCAGGCCCTCGACCATCAGCCGTGACCGCCGCCGCCTACTCGGCGGGGCGGAGGGTGGCCATGGCGCGCTCGGTTTCCCAGAAGGCACGCATCGACAGGATCAGGCCGTCGTCGCGGACGCGATAGACGAACACGCCCTCGGTGTCCACGCGCATGCCTCCGGGCAAAAATGCGGTGATGGTGCCCACGTTGGCGACCTCCGATCCGGCCGCGAACGAGTCGCGGATGTCGAACTCGAACCGCCGCGCCTGCGCGATCGCCTTGTCCCAAAAGGCGGAGATGCCCTCGTGCCCGTGGTGGCCGTGTCCCTCGCTGTCGAAAAAGGACGGACCGACCGGATCCTCGATGACGGCATCGGGTGCGAAGAGGGCCAGCCAGCCCTGCTTGTCGCCGCGGATGACGGCGTCCATGGAGCGGCGCGCGGCGGCGCGTGCCGGGTGTTCGCCGGTCATCACGAGTCCATCCTCGAGATCACGTCCTCGCCGAACCGGCGGATGCCATCCACTTTGGACTCAAGGTCGCTGTCGAATCCGGCTCCGTAGAACAGCCAAGGCACCGCGATCGCGTCGGTCACGCCGATGCCGGACAGCTGCCGGTAGCCGTCGAGGCCGTATCGGTCCACGCACACGGCCTGGATCTCGAAGGGGCCGGTCCGGCCGTACTCCGCCCTCAGCGTGGCGAGCCGGTCGATGGTGGCGCGCAGCCGCTCGAACTTCATCATGGCCGACGTCCAGCCGTCGCCCACCCGCGCGGCCCGCCGCAGCGCGGCATCCGTATGGCCGCCAACGTAAATCGGGACGGGAGCGGACGGGGCCGGGCTCATCTGCAGCTTGCCGAAGCCGTAGTGCGCGCCCTCGTACGAAACCATGCCACCGCCCAAAATCAGGCGCAGGATGTCGATCGCCTCATCGGCCCGCGCGCCCTTGTCGGTGAACGGCGCGCCGCACCACTCGAACTCCTCGGGCGTCCAGCCGAGCCCCACCCCAAGCCCGAACCGGTTGCCGGTCAGGTTGGCCACCGACCCCACCTGCCGGGCCAGCAGCACGGGATTGCGCGGCCCCAGCTTGAGCACCTGCGTGTAGAAACGGATGCGCGTCGTGGCGGCGCCCATCGCGGCCGCGGCGATCAGCGGGTCGGCCCACGGGGTGTCGGCGTCCCAGAAGCGGCTGCCGTCCTTGGTGTACGGGTAGTCGGCGGCCACCTGCTCGGAGTAGAAGATGGAGTCGGGCAGCGCGACCGAGGCGAATCCGGACTCCTCGGCCGCGCGGGCCAGCGCGATCCACTGGTCCACGGGGTTCAGCGCGATGCCGAGCGTGAATTTCATGGACCAAACTGTAACGTGTTCTAATTTAGCTGGGTAGTCACGTCGTGAAGATGATGGATCGGATCGTGCACGAAGTAGCGCCCGAACGACTCCACCGTGAAGTGAGCGCCGTCGCTGCGCACGCCCGTGCGCTGCCACTGGTCGCCCTCGACGCGGGCAAAGGCGGCCGCGACCGACTCGGCGGCCAGGCGCAGCTCCACGATGACCTGCGCCGGATCCTGCTCGCCGTAGCGCTGCTCGACCGCCGTCTCGTCCTGATCCCAGTTGGGATAGTGCGGGTCATCCTCGTTGAGCATGAGCCCGAGGCGATACTCGTAGAGGCGGAAGACGTCGCGCACGTGGCAGGCATACTCCAGCGGCGACCACTGATCCGGGCGCTTCCTCGCGCCCAGGTCGCCGCCCGCTTCGAACACGTCCCGCCAGCCCTGCGCGTTGGTGCGGATGATCCCCGGGATCTCGGATCGGTCGATGCCGGCGGCCTCGAAGCCGCACTCCGGGCACGGGCGCTGCAGGACCCACGTCCAGTCCTTCGTGTCAGGCACGATGCTCTCGCTCATGACCTGCACGCTAGCTGTTGAAGGCGATCGTCAGGTCCGCCACCTGGCCATCATTCCATGTGACCTGCATTGTGCCCGAGCCTCCCGCGTCCCAGTCGAACTTGGCCACCGCCGTCTCCGGCGCCACCTCCTCGATCGACCAGATGGACATGGTGTCACTGGGCGGCTGGCTCGCATAGGCCTTGGCGATGGCCGCGCGGCCCTTGAACGGGCCCACCGGCACATCATCGAAGCGCATCACGGCGTCCTCGGCGAAGGTCGCCACGAAATCGTCGAAATCGCCCGAGCGGACCGAATCGTTGAACAGCCGCTCGTGCTCGCGTACCGCATCCGTCAGATCCATGGCGCAGATCGTAGCGACCCGGTACGACTACGATCTGAGGATGCTTGCACTCGAGTTGGGGGAGGGCGCGCAACTGCGTGCGCTGGAGCCGTGGCACGCCGACGAGTTCGCCGCGCACGTCGACCGGATCCGCGACCATTTGAAGCCGTGGATCCCGTTCGCGTCAAAGATTTACGACGCCGACGGGGCACGTGTGCTGCTGCAGCGCTTCGCCGACTTTTACGTGGCCGACAAGGGCCGGCTCTACGGCATCTGGCTGGGCGGCGAGCTCAGTGGCGGCACCCTGTTCAAGGAGTTCGACGCGCAGACGGGCATTTGCGAGGTGGGCGTGTGGCTCGCCCCGTGGGCCACCGGCAAGGGGCTGATCACCCGCGCCGTCACCCACATGATCGACTGGGCAGTGGACGAGCGCGGCATGCAGCGCGTCGAGTGGCGCACCGATCCGCGCAACGAGCGCAGCCGCGCCGCGGCCGCCCGGCTGGGCATGACCCGCGAGGGCGTGCTGCGCTCGACCTTCCCGCTCAATGGGCAGCGGCACGACAGCGAGGTGTGGTCGGTGCTGGCCGACGAGTGGCGGGAGGCTCAGCGCACCCGCGCCAGGATCTCCTCGGCGACTGCATCGGGCGCCTGATCCGGTATCCAATGAGAGATGCCTCTTAATTCCACAAACCGATAGTCGCCGCTGACGAACTGGGCGCAGGCCCGCGCCCCATCGCCGCCGAGCGCCATATCCTGGTCGCTCCAGATATATGTGGTCGGCACCTTGACCGGCTGATAGATCCTGGGCGGCTGGGTGATTATCGCCGTGTACCACGAAAGCCCCCCGCGCAGTGCGTCTGGATCACGCATCGGGCCCAGGTAGCGCTCGATCTCCTCATCGGACAGTCCACTGCCCATGAACAGGTTGCGGAACATCTCGCCGTCGTTGGCCAGCAGGGCGGGCACCGACTCGTCGAGCTTGGCGAAAAAGCCCATGTATTCGGAGCGCTGCGCCTGGTCGGCGTTGCTGTCGGCCATCGCCATGAACAGGGCCGACGGGTGCGGCACACTGATCGCGGTCAGGCTCAGCACCCGGTCGGGATGGTCGCCCGCCACCCCCCACGCGACCGCGGCCCCCCAGTCGTGCCCCACGACGTGGAACTTCTCGACGCCCAGCCCATCCAAAATGGACAGAGTGTCGGCGATCATCTCCGTGACCACATAATCGGCCGCCTCCACCGGTCGCGCTCCGGGCGAATATCCACGCTGATCGATGGCGATCGTGCGCACCCCGGCGGCGTGCAACCGCGGCGTCACCAGATGCCACTGCCCGGAATGCTGCGGAAACCCGTGCAGCAGCACGGCCACCGGCCCCGTGTCAGGCCCGCCCGGATGAACCTTGAACTCGAACCCACGCGCGCTCACCAACATGCACACCACCCTATCCGCGGCGCCTCAGTTTTGCAGCCTGCGCAAGGCCTTCGGCATTTCTGGAGTAGTCTGCGACAGCGCCCGCGCGGCCTCGTCCGGTGTGATGGCGCCCAGGCCGAGCAGCACGTCCACCGCCCTGCGCCGGGCCTCGCGCGCGGCATGCGTGTTTCCCCGCGCGTCCTCGGCAAGCCCCATACCCCACAGCGCCCCGGCCCGCAGGGAGAGGTAGCCGATCTCTTCGCTCACCTCCGCTGCGATCATTAAGCTTCGTACGGCCTCCTCCCACCTGCCCGAGCGCAGAAGCGTCCAGCCGAGGTTCTCCTGGGACGCCGCGATTCCCAGCGCCGCCGCCACTGCTGGGGTCAGGTGATGACAGTTGAGGATGCCGATCCGTTCGAAGAGGGACGCGGCCAGGCGATCCGACGGATCGGCGGCGAGACCGTCATGGCTGATGGCGATGTTGGCCCGGATGCTGAGGTCGTCCTGCTCCAGCTCGTCGAGCCGGCCACCGGCCAGCCGCTGCTCCACATGCGCGAGTGTCCACTCGGGACGCGCGGCCAACCGCGCGCCGGCGATCCGGATGGCCAGCGGGAGGTATCCGCAGTGCCGCACGATCGCCGCCGCGAGGCTCCCGTTCCGTGCGTCCAGCACGCGTGCGTCGAAATGGCTCAGGAGGCCGAGCGCCTCGTCCTGGTCGAGGGTGTGCACCCGGATCTGGCGAGCATTATCCAATGTGGACAGCATGGTGCGGCTCGTGACGATGACCAAACAGCCCGGGTTGGACGGCAGCAGCGGCCTGACCTGAGCGGCGTCGCGCGCGTTGTCGAGCACGATGAGCAGCCGCCGCTCGGCCGACATCTCGCGAAACAGCGACGCGGCCTCGGGCTGCTCCCTGGGGATGTCGTGGCCGTCGACCCCGAGCGCCCGCAGCATTCGCTCGAGCGCGGTGTGCGGCGGCAGCGGCACCATCCCCGGAGTCGAGCCCTGGAGGTCCAGGTATAGCTGTCCGTCCGGGAACCGGCCGGCCAGGTGACGCGCGGCCCGGATCACCAAGGCGGACTTGCCGGAGCCGCCCGTGCCGTAAACAGCCGCGATCATCGGAAAGCCGTGCTCGGCGGAGCCCAGCCCGATGATCTCCGCAAGCTCGGCCCGCCGGCCGACGAAGTGCGCGATGTCGACCGGAAGCTGTTGGGGCCCAGTGGGTTTGGGAGCATCGCCGGGCGTGGCCGCCGTGCCGCCGCGCAGGATCGCATCGCGCGACCGGATGAGATCGGGACCCGGATCCAGGCCGGTGAGCTCGACGATCCGCTCGCGGGCCGTGTGGAACGCGTCGAGCGCGTCCGCCGGGCGGCCATCCCGGTGAAGAGCGATCATCAACGCCTGGACCAGGCGCTCCCGCAGCGGGTTCGCCGACACCAGGTCGCTGAGCTCGGCGATCACCTCGTGGTGCCGCCCGCTGTCCAGTTCGGCCTCCATGCACGCCTCCCACGCGTGCAGCCGCAGCTCGGCCAGCCCGGTGCCGACGCGATCGCGCAGACGGTCGGTCGCGACATCGGCCATGAACGGCCCGCGCCAGAGCGCCAGCGCCTCGCGCAGGCCCCGTGCCCGTGGGACGGGGCCGGTCGTGGCCTCCGCGCTGGAGACCATGGCGCGAAACCGGAACGCGTCGACGGTGTGCGGGTCGGCATGTAGCTCATAGCCGGTCTTCTGCCCGATCAGCCTGACCCCGCTCCTGCCGTCGCGGTGCGGATCGAGCGCCGACCTCAGGCGCGAGACGTGCGTTTGCAGGATTGCCCGGGCGTTGTCCGGTGGGGCATCGTCCCACAGCAGATCCGCCAGCCGGTCGACCGGGACCATGCGACCGATCTCGAGGAGCAGCAGACCGAGGAGGCACCGCTGCGCACGTCGTGGCCCGAGCAGGAGTGATCGCCCGTCGCGGCGCGCCTCCAAGGGCCCGAGCAGGAGAAATTCCAATACGCCGGTCAGGATACCGAACCTCGAATGATCGAGTGGCCCCAATGCGCCCTTGCTGTCAAGCAGATGTCAAGTGGGATCGGCATCCTTGATGGGGTCGCTG
>JBIOYB010000574.1:0-4523 GCA_044869915.1 Allorhizocola sp. | reverse complement strand
ACCGGTACCAAAAACAGGATTTCCTTATCCAGCACGGGATCGTGGCCATCCTCGGAGCACCTGCCGATGGGCTGGATCCAGGGCGCGCACCATACGCTCGCGTGGCAGATCGAGCATAACGGCTCGTGGCACGCTGAAATCGGTGACCGGTTTGACGACGTTTATCTCGTTCTCGGCGGACCGGCGCGGCGCGAGCATCAGTGGTCTGTGCGGCTCGCACCGGGCCAGACGTGGCGCACCGTGCCGGTGGCGGTTTGCCTGGTCGCGGGCGGCGCCGAGACCGCGATGGCCGCGCTCACCCGGTATCGGCGGGCGATCCGCCGGCCGCACCCCGACAATGCCGAACTCCCGGTGGTTTTCAACGATTTTATGAACTGTCTCATGGGCGATCCCACCGCCGATAGGCTGCAGCCGTTGGTCAGGGCCGCCGCGACCGCCGGCGCCGAGGTCTTCTGCATCGACGCCGGCTGGTATGACGACGAGGCCGGCCCGCCCGGCCCCGGTGGCGTGCCTAGCTGGTGGGACAGCGTCGGTGAGTGGGAACCGTCTACCAAGCGTTTCCCGAATGGGCTGGGCGAGGTGATGGACGCGATCCGGGCAGCGGGAATGGTGCCCGGACTGTGGCTCGAGCCTGAAATCGTCGGCGTGCGCAGCCCGATCGCCGCACAGCTGCCAGACGACGCCTTCCTTCGGCGCGACGGGATCCGGATCGCCGAGTGGGACCGGTATCAGCTCGATCTGACCCACCCCGCCGCGCGCGCCCATCTCGATGAGACGGTGGACCGCCTGATCGCGCGATTCGGCGTAGGGTACTTCAAACTCGACTATAACGTCGACATAGGACCGTGCGATGGGCTGCTCGAGCACAACCGCGCGTTCCTCGCCTGGCTCGACGCGGTGCGCGACCGCCACCCACGACTGGTGATCGAGGGTTGCGCCGCGGGCGGCATGCGGCTCGACGGCGCCACGCTTTCCCGCGTGTGCCTGCAGTCCATGACCGACCAGCAGGACACGCTGTTGCTCCCGCCGATTGCGGCGGCCGCGCCGACCGTTGCGCCGCCGGAACAGGCGGCGATGTGGGCGTACCCGCAGGGCGATCGGGTCGCGCTCGCCATGGTTACCGCGATGCTGGGCCGCGTACACCTCAGCGGCCGCCTCGACCTGCTCGACGACGCACAGATGGCACAGGTTGCGGACGCCTTGACCGTCTACAAGGGATACCGGCACGAGTTGGCGCACGGCGTGCCGCGTTGGCCGCTGGGAATGCCCGGCTGGCGCGACGAGAAGCTCGCCTTGGCCATCGACTGTGGAGCGGTGTCCTATGTGGCCGTGTGGCGGCGCGACTGCCCCGATGACGTGATTGAGCTGCCGTGGCAGGAACCGGTTGCAGTGAAGGCGCTGTTTCCCAGACCCGTCGAGGCGGCTTGGCACGACGGCACCGTCCGAGTGCGGCTCCCCACCCCCAACAGCGCAGTGCTGCTACGCCTCGTTCAATAGGCGGCATGTCGGCGGTCGAGACCGCGAAGCGGTGTGACGGTGGTCCAGACCGCCGGGTGGTGTGACGGTGGTCCAGACAGCCGGGTGGTGTGACGGTGGTCGGGCCAGTAAGCGACATGCTGATGAGACAGACTGCTATGGAACCTGACGAGATGTGGATACAGCCCGCAAACGGTCTCTAGAGGATGGGCAGCGGCAGCGCAAGCGCCGCCGGGATCGCCGGGAGGACGGACGCTACCGTGGCCGTCAGCCAGGGTGGGGCCTGCTCGCGCGCGAGGATCGCGGTCCACGAGGCCTGCCACGTGAGCAGGACGGCCACGAGCGGCACGATCAGGAGGAAGAACCCGGGGACGACGCCCACGAGCGCGCCAACGGTCATGGCGGAAAGAGTCATCGCATACACGGCCATGGAGCGCCAGAATGCGCCGCCGGTCAGCAGCATGCACCCGCAAGCGTACGCCGCAGAAACGCCTATCAGCACAGCCATGAGCGCCAAACGGGGCAGGCTCGGGATGGCATGGGTGACACCAAGGTGTATCGGTATCGTGACGGCGCCTACCGCGTACCCAAAAAGAAAAGGTTTAAAGGAAACAGACGCGAGCGGATAGAAACCCAGTCCAAACGCGACCAGCAGCAGTCCTGCGCCGAGCACCCGGGTGAACGGCATCGGTGGCGGACCGGCGGGAGCGCCGAGCCAGTCGAGCATTTCCTGATACGTGCGCGGGGCGTAGAGAATCAGGACGTGATCGGCGGCAGGAATCGTTACCACCCTGCTTCCGGTGGCCCGGTGAAACTCGGGAAGTTCAAGCGCCCCAACGAGCACAAGCAGGCGAGCGGGCAGCGGATCGGCGGAATCCCCGGCCCCCTGGGCCTCCTCGGGAAGTGAGATGGCCACCGTCGCGGCGATGTCGGGATGCCCCGCGGCATAACGGGTCACGGCCGCCGCCCCCATGGAGTGACCGACCAGGGAGATCCGGCTCGGGTCGACCCCGGGCAGCGAACGCAGGTGACGCACGGCGGTGTCCACATCGGACTCCGGGTCGAGCCGGTGAAGGTTGGCGCCGTGGCCGCCGAAATCGAGCAACACGACCACAAACCCGCGCCGGGCGAGACTGTCAGAGAACGGTCTCATCAGCCGCGCCGACCCGGCGAAACCGTGTGCCACCACGACTCCCGGCGAAAGCGCGAGCACCGACGCGGACGCGGACGCCGACTCCAGTGCGGGCGCCGACGCGGGCACCGACGCGGACGCGGGCACCGACGCGGACGCGGGAGCCGACGCGAGTGCGGGCACCGGCGCGAGCGAAGGCACCGGCGCGAGCGCGAACACCGACGAAAACACAGGCACCGTTGCGAGCGCGGATACCGGCGAAGGCGCAGGCGCCGGCGAAAGCGCGGCCGAGCTAGAAGCCCTGACCTCGTAGAGCGGCACCCCGCGAACCGTCACCTGATGCGTCTGGAGACCGGTTTCTGCCCGTACGAGCAGCAACCCGCCGAGCGCGGCGAGTACGACGGCGACACCCGCGACCGCCCACTTCGCGCGGGTCATTCCTCGAACGGCCGATCGCTCCACCGCCAGCCGCACGTGCCGTCGGCGAAGATGTGCAACAGGTACTCTGCCACGACCGTCCCATCTGGACGGGTCAGCACGGTGCTCGCCCTTACCCGCTCGTAGGTGGCATCCATCGCCTCGGGGTCGTCGCTGTCGAGCGCCGCCTCGTCATCGGCGAAAATCGGCTGCACGGCATCGAACCCGGGCAGCCGCTCAACCCGGCCATGCAGCCAAGGCCAGTCGCCGCCGGTCACCACCAGACTGGCGACCAGTCTGCCGCCATGATGCAGCCCCCAAACCGCGCCATACTCGTTGCCATCCTCGTTGCCGATCTCGTTGCCGATCTCGTTGCCGATCTCGATGCCGATCTCGTTGCTAAGCATTGTCGTCGGTGCCCTCGCGGGCCGAGTCGATCCAAAAAGCGACGCGCTTGGCACCGGACGCGGCAGCGATCGTCGCGGCCTCGTCCAGCAGGGCCCGCGCGGCGTCGTGGTCGCCCGTGGATTGGGCCAGCTCGGCGAGCGCGAGCAGCCCTGCCGCGACGCCCGGCTGGAAGTCCAGCTCGCGGCGCAGCGCGACCGACTGCTCCAGCAGCTCCCGCGCTGCCGCCATGTTGTCCCGTGCCATCTCGACGAATCCCAAATGACGCACCACATAGGACAGCGTCAGCCGGTCGTCGACCGCCAGCGCCAGATCGCGGGCGCGCTCAAGGTGCGGCAGCGCCGTATCGTGGTCGCCATGCACGACCTGGTGATAGATGCCCAGCCAGAACAGCGCCTCCGCCTCGCCGCGCGTGTCGCCCATCCGGTTGTAGAGCTCGACCGCGCGCTCGAACAGATCAGATGGATAGGCGTTGCGCTCGGCCAGAAACTGGGCGTGAATCAGGCGCCCGCGCGCCAGGGCGAGATCGGCCTCCACACCGTCCAATTCGGAATGACCGCGGGGCACCGCCTCGTCCTCGCCGCCGAAGACCGCCCGCTCATACCATTCCTTCGCCCGCACCAGCCGCTCGTCCATGAGCCAAAACTACACGAAGTAAGTTGTTCGGTATGAGTCACAAGATGGCCATCGTCGTGCGCACCGACCTCGGCATGGGCAAGGGAAAGACCGCGGCCCAGGTCGCCCACGCCGCCGTCTCCGCGGTCCTGCGAAACTGGGGCTCGCCCCCGCTTGCCGAGTGGCTTTCTTCCGGTCAACCCAAAATTATTTTGCGGGTACCGAGTGAGCCCGCACTCATCGAGGTGCGCGAAGCCGCGGCCGGGCTCGGCATCAGCGTGACGGAAATCCACGACGGCGGGCTCACACAGCTGGCCCCGGGGACCCTGACCTGCTGCGCGGTCGGGCCCGCACCGGCGCCCGACGTGGACCGGGCCTGCGGGCACCTTCCGCTGCTCTGACAAGGTCCGGGAAGTTGCTCCGACAGGGGTCCGGAAAGTTGCTCTGACCGGGTCGGGGAAGTTGCTCTGACCGGGTC
>JBIOYB010000573.1:0-5199 GCA_044869915.1 Allorhizocola sp. | reverse complement strand
CCCCCCTTAGGTAAAGCCGAGGCATGACAAAGGCCACGCCCGGCCTAGACGAGGCCCGCCTTCACCTCTCGCCGCAGGATCTTGCCGGTCGCGGTCTTGGGCAGCGTGTCCACGATCCGCACCACGCGCGGGTATTTATACGCGGCAAGGCGTTCCTTCACGAACGCGCTGAGCTCCTCGGGCGTGGCGGTTGTCGCCGGCTTGAGCGCGACGACGGCGGCCACCTCCTCGCCCAGCATGTCGTGCGGGATGCCGATCACTGCCGCCTCGGCCACGGCCGGGTGCTCGTAGAGGACCTCTTCGATCTCCCTCGGGTAGACGTTGAGGCCGCCCCGGATGATCAGATCCTTCTTCCGGTCGACGATGAAAAAGTAGCCGTCCTCATCCTGCCTGGCCAGGTCTCCGGTGCGGAACCATCCATCGATGTCGATGGACTCGCTCGTCGCGGCCGGGTTGCCCCAGTAGCCTTTCATGATGTTGTGCCCGCGGATCGCGATCTCGCCGACGCCACCCTCCGCGACATCGATGAGCTTCATCTCCACGCCCTCGATGGGCGTGCCGATCGAGCCCGGCTTGCGCGGCCGCTGCGGATGGTTGAACGACGCGATCGGCGACGTCTCCGAAAGCCCATATCCCTCAAGGATTATCGTGTCGAACGCGGCCTCGAACCCGTGCAGCAGCTCGACCGGCAGCGGCGCCCCACCGGAAACACAGACGCGCAGAGACGACGCGTCATAATCGGTCCTGTTTGGATGGTTGAGCAGCCCCGCATACATTGTCGGGACCCCCATGAAAACGGTCACATCATCCCGCGCGATAACTTCAAGAGCTTTAAGAGCATCATATTTTTGTACGAGGCTGAGCTCCCCTCCCACGATGATAGAACTGTTCATCGCGGCGGTCTGGCCAAAACTGTGAAACAAAGGCAGACACCCCAGCACGACATCGTCGTGCGTCAGCGCGAGCAGCGTCGTCACGTTGACGTGCGCGTTGCGCGCCAGGTTGACGTGGGTCAGCTCCGCGCCCTTGGGCCTGCCGGTCGTGCCCGACGTGTAAAGGATCACCGCCGTGTCCACATCGGACCGCTCGGTGACACCGATCGGCTCGCCATCCTCGACCGGGCCGGTCAGCAACAGTTTCGCGCCCGAATCGCCCATGTAGTAATCGATCTCACGCTCCTTGAACAGCGGGTTCATCGGCACGACCACACCGCCGGCGCGCAAAATCCCATAGTAGAGCACCGGAAACAGCGTCACATTGGGCAGCATGAGCCCGACCCGGTCGCCCGGCTCGATGCCGCGCTCGCGCAGCCCGCCCGCCACACGCGCCGTCCGGCGCTCAAACTCCGCGTAGGTCAATGACTCGGCGTCGTGCCGCACGGCCACCCGCTCCGGGAAGCGGCTCGCCGTCTGCACCAAGACGTTTGCCAGGTTCATGGTTTCGTCACCCTATCGGCCACCATCGCGGCGGCGCTCGCGTCGTGCAGGATCGTGTAGTGGTTGGCCCCCGGGACCAGCTCCGCCGTCACGTTGGCGGCCCGGCCCACCCACTCGTGCACGATCGGCTCGGGCAGCATGCCGGGCGCTTCGCCGAGCATGCCCAAAGTGGCATAGAGCAGCAGCGTGGGTACCTCGACGCGCACCAGGTCGTCGCCGAACGAGGCCGCGTTGACCACCAGGTCGCGCCCGTCCTGGGCGACCGCCTCGGGGCTCGCCTTCGACCGGAACGCCCCCGGCACGCCCGTGATGTCGTAGCGCACATACCTTTCGATATCGTCGCTCCAGTGCGAGGCGAGCGCCGGATGCGCCCGGAAGAAGTCCACATAGGACTCCTCGGTGGGGAACGTCTGGCTGAGCCGGGCCAATGCCGGGCCGAGCGTCGCCTGCAACACGGCATCGGGGTCGACACCCTCGGGCACGGGCAGCGGCACGCCGCCGTCGATGAGCACCACCCGCGGGAACAGCTCCGGCTCCGCGACCGCCGCACGCAGCGCGATGTAGGCGCCCATCGAGTGTCCGATCAGGACGGATGGTTTCAACCTTTCCGCCGCCGCGCACACATCTGTGGCGTGCCGGTCGATCCCGAAGGGCCCCGGCTGGTCGCGGCTCTCGCCCCGCCCGCGCAGATCCAGCGCGATCAGGCTCCAGTCGGGCGGCAGGTGGCGGGCGATGGCGCCGAACGCCATGCCCGACGCCGTGATCCCGTGGGCGGCCAGCACCACCCGCGGCCCCTCGCCCCACCTATGAGCATGCAGCTCGCCGCCTGGCACTAAAATCGTCACCACACATCCCCTTCCCGCCAGTCACAGATTATCGGCTCGTGGAGATCCATCGATCGGCCGACCGGCAGCACCAGGATCGCCCCGTCCTCCTCCGGCGTGGCCCGCCGGCCGTCCGGCGCATCCACATGGGAGGGCCCGCGCCAGAGCAGCCAGCCGAGCCGCTCGTAGAAGGCGGGGCTGCCGGTGCACAGCGCGCCCAGCTCGAAACCCTGCTTAATCAACGTGGCCGACACGGCCATCACCTCGCGGCCGTGCCCCCGGCCCTGCTCGCCGGGCGTCACCGCCACCCCCTCGACGTAGCCCGTGCGCAGCGGCACGTCGCCGCAGCGCAGGGTCCGCTCGACCACGGAGGCGTGCGCCACGAGCCGCTCGCCCACATAGGCCAGAACATGCTGCCCGCCAAGGCAGTGGTGCCAGTCTTCGTCGCCGAAGTCGTCCTCGAACGCGTCCAGCAGCAGCGCGCGGATCTCGCCCAGCTCGCCGGCGGACAGCTCATCGGTGTGGCGCACCACTAACATGATCGGATGATAGTCCTCGTCCGGCACGCCATGCCGACCGTCGATCCGGCGATCGCCCCCGCCGAGTGGGGGGCTCGGCACCGAGGGTCTGGCCGCCGCACGCGAACTCGCGCCGCTCCTGCCGCCCGGCGCCCACCTCGTGTCCAGCGCCGAGCCCAAGGCACACCAGACCCTCTCCCCCGCCGGGCCGGTCACCCGCGATGCCCGCTTCAACGAGATCGAACGGACGGGCGAGCCCTTCGACGGCGATTTCCGCGAGCTGCGCCGCTCCTATGTGGAGGGCACCGAGCACGCCGGCTGGGAGCCACGCGCACGGGCGGCCGCCCGGTTCGACGCCGCGCTCACCGAGCACCTGACCACCGCCGCCGGTCGGCCGCTCGTCGTCGCGACCCACGGCATGGTCATGACGGTCTGGCTGAGCGAGCGCCTCGGGCTCGCCGATCCCGGCGCGTTCTGGGCGCGGTTACGCCTTCCCGACCGCATCGGTGTCGACTTGCACTCCCGCTCGGCGCGCCGCCTCTGACACGCTTATAGGCGTGGATGGGTTCATTCGCCGGGTCACCTGGTCGCGCGCCGACAAACTGTGGGCGGTGGGCAGCACGCTCTTCTACGCCCTGCCCTGCCTGGCGCTGATGTTCATCGGCGACCCGTGGGTGATCGGCGTGCTGGCACTGTCCATTGTGGCCTTCGGCGTCGCCAACTGGCGGATCCGCGCCCGCGACCACAACCACCTGCTCGCCGAGATCACCGAGCACGGCATCCGCTTCCGCGAGCAGGACGAGCCCATCCCGTGGGAGTCGGTGATCCTGGTCGGCCTCTACCGCTCGGGCGGCGGCACCTTTTCGCCCAGCCATGACCACATCCTGCTGCAGCTGGCCGACGGCAGGCGGGCCAGCCACCGGCTGGACGAGCGCCTGCGGCCGGTCGAGGTGCGGGCGGCGATCGCGCGCCTCGCCCCGCAGATCCCGATCGAGGGTTAAAAGTCCATCAGTTTGGCCGCGGCCTGCGCCCACTCGGCGGGATCATCGGAGGCGACGAGCCGGAACAGCTTCGGCCGCCGGTGCAGCGAGTCGATCGCCTTGCTGGGCCGGGCATAGTGCAGCAGCGTGTTGGCCGCGTGGTTGCGCACGAGGTATTCCCGGTCGCGCACCGCCTTGCCAAGCGCCGCAATGACTTCGGGCTGTGGTGGGAAGTGGCGCAGCGCGTGCGCCGCGTCGATGCGAGCAGACCATGACCGCCCCCGGAGCAGCACCGGCGTGATCTCGCCGGCCCAGGCCACGTCGCCGGTCAGGCGAAACAGTGACACGGCGACCGCGACCCGGAACTGCGCCCGCGCCCGCTTGATGGCCGCCCGCAACAGCTGCTCGGAGCCGGCCGGCGCGAGCTCGGCGTCGGCCAACACCGCAAACGATTGGGCCGCAACGGGATCGCCGCCGCGCAGCCCGGCGGCGAGCATGCGCTCGACCGTCGCGGGATCCGACTTCGCCGTGCGCACCAGCCGCCGGAAGTCGGCCCCCTCGTGCCACACCAGGTAGGGGTCGCCGAACATCTGCTCGCACCAGGCCGCCCAGTCGCCGCTCATCGGGCGGACCCGCGGCGCGTGGCCAGCTTGCCCCGCAGCGTCTTGATCATCGCGTTGGCCGCCGCGAGCTGATGTTCGAGGCTGACGATGCGCACGGCCGCGTCCACCCGCGTGCCGTCGGCGACCAGCTCGCGGGCGCGGTCGGCGCGCTGCAGGTCGTCGCGGCTGTAGCGGCGGTGCCCGCCGCCGGAGCGATGCGCGTCGAACAGTCCCGCCTGCTCGATCGAGCGCAGGAACGCCGGGGTGACGCCTAGCGCCCCGGCCGCCGCGCCCATGCTGTAGGCCGGGTAGGCCGAATCGTCCAGCGGGTGCGTTTGCCGTGTGGCCATGGCCGGAGGGCTCCTTAACTCGGGCGGCCGCAACTCAGTCAGCCGCGAACCACGCTTAGATCGTAGAGCGAGGTCACGGCCCGCGCCTCCTCGGCGACGCGCCGCCGGATGTGCTCCGGCCCAAGCACTTCGGCGGCCGAGCCCAGGCTGAGGATCGAAGTGACGGCCCAATGGTCGTCGTCGAACGGCACGGTCAGCTCGACCTGGCCGGTGGCCGTCAGCGGCACGCGATCCTGCCCGTGCACCGGCACGAGGTTGCGCAGCCGCCCCAGTGCCCGCGCCGCGACCCGCACGGTCACCTCCACCGAGCGGGAGCGCTCGTCCTCCAGCTCGCTGCGCGCCTGGGCCCACTGCGCCGCGAGGTCAAACCCGGCGGGCCGCGCCACGGGCGCGTCGAGCGACTCCACCGAACGCACGCGGGACACCCGATAGGTGCGCCGCTGCCCGTCGCGCAGCGCCACGAGATACCACTCGCCCGCCGCGAGCACG
>JBIOYB010000572.1:0-22709 GCA_044869915.1 Allorhizocola sp. | reverse complement strand
CCAGGTGAGGTCGCTTTCGGACGGTGGCCGGGCGTCGCCGCAGACCCCGATGAGCGCGTAGTCCAGGCGGGCCGTGCGGACCATGTCGGCCAGCTCCTCGGCCGACCAACTGGTGTGGGTGGAGACGCCGGCCTGCGGGTGGGCGGCGGTCAGGCGCTGCACGAGGCCGCCCACGATCGGGCCGTTGGTCGCGCCGATCCGGTATCGGCTCATACCGCCGCCCGCCGAGTTGCTCAGCCGGTTGGCGTCGTCCTGCAACCCCTTGACCGCCGGGAGCAGCACGCGCGAGCGGGCGAGCACCATTTCGCCGAGCTCCGTCGGCCGGGATCCACGGCGATCCCGTTCGAACAGCCGGCCGCCCAGCGCCCGTTCGATCCGCTGCAGCTGCGCGGTCAGGGCGGATTGCGCCAGGCCGAGGGCCGCGGCCGCCCTGGTCAGGCTGCCGAGATCGGCAATCGTGCAGATCACCTTGAGGTGACGCAGCTCGATGTCCATAACGCGACGTTAGGGGCAACATCCATCCGTGGGAAGGTCCGGCAGGTAAACAAATGCCCGCTAGTGACGCGAAGTGGACTGTCGGGCGGTGGCGTGCAGGCGCAATGATGTCCGGTATGGATGGTGGGATCGAGCTGGCCGAGCTTATCCGGCAGCTGCGCGGCGACCTGGCGCTCGCGGCGTGGGAGGGCGAGGGCAAGGAGCTGCGGTTCGAGCTGGGGCCGATCGAGCTCGAGTTTCAGGTGGCGGTCGAGAGCGCGCGGCAGGCGGGTGGCAAGGCCCGGGTGCTGGTCGTGGACATCGGCGGCGACTGGCAGCGGACCAACTCGGTGACACACCGGATCAAGCTGACGCTGCAGCCGCGCATGGGTGACGGCTCGCCGCTGGTTTCCGGCCGCGCTTTCCCCGGTGAGGAGTAGGAGCGCTAGTGCGTGCGGGGCAGGTGGCGGAGGTGATCGGCCGGGATCGGCGCGGCTCGGGCTATCTCGTGCGGCCGGACACCGTTTTGACCGCCGCCCATGTCGTGGTGCCGGGCGGCACCGTGCGGGTCCGGTTCAGTGCTCGGACGCCGATCGAGGTCCTTGAGGCCCACCGGGTACCAAATAGTGATTTGGCTCTTTTAAAAATCGATTCTTTATCCGGTACGGAATCAGTCGCGCCGGGACGGATTGACGAGCATCGACCGGAGCCGGTGACTGTCCATTTCGCTGGGTTCCCCCGCTGGAAATACCGGCAGGAGTTGCGGTTCCGGGAGCTGCATCACGGGTTCGGCACGGTGTCGGCGCTGTCGAGCGGCAACGCCGTGCAGTTCATCGTGCGGCAGGGCTCGATCCGGCTGGGGCGCGATGGCTAGCCAGATCAATTCGGCGGCGGCGGGCGGGCTGGTCGTCGCGGCCCAGCACGGCAACATCGACGTGCACCAGTGGGAGCCGCGCTATCACCTCGAGGCGTTCGCGGCCGAACCGGTGCCGCCCGCGAGCCCCGCGGCGCAGCCGAGCCGCCTGCTGTCCGCGTCGAGCCGGATCGTCGACTTCTACGGCCGGCACACCGAGCTCGCCGGCCTGCGGAGCTGGCGCGACGCGGCCGACCCGGCGTTTTCGGTCCAGCTGTGGTGACGCGCAGGGTTCGGTGCTGGGCGTGCACATGTCGGCGCTCGCGGCCGTCTATGCGCGCCTCAACGGCGAACGGCTCGGCGCCGACCCGGCCGCGGTCTCCATCGACCTGCTGCGCCGCGAACGCGAATATTGGCAGCTCATGCACGATGGCACCACCCGGCCGGAGGCCATGGGCCGCGCCGTGTATGTGTCGCTGCTCACCCGCGCGCTCCCCTACCGGGTCGCGGTCGAGGCGCTCGGCGACGCCGGCGTCACGAGCACCGCAGAGTCGGCCGGACGGGTGCTCGACGACCACGCGATCGCCTATCCGCCAACGGATCCGGTGGCCGTGCTCGAACCGATGGCGCCTGACCGGCTGGGCGAGGACTTCTACGCGCTGCAGACGCCGGGTCACGCACACGACAGGCACCAGCCCGACCCCTGGACCATGGGCGTGCCGCAGGCCCTGGCCGATCGCGCGCCGCGCCTTCTGTTCACCCTGATCGAGGTGGCGCGGCGGTGGCCGCACGTCGCGCACCGGCAGCTGTTCCCGCTGCTGCGCGAGCGGCCCGACGTGGCGCTGCGCGCCGGGGGCCGGGCCCTGTCGGCCCTGGCCGAGCTGCCCGAGCTGGATCTGTCCGTTTTGGACGCCATCGACGACTCGCACCCGGGCACCAATCCGGATCTCGACGAGGCCCTGGCCACGTTGAGCTCGCTGCTCGTGGAGCGGCTGCTCAAGCGGGAGACCGACCCGGCGAAGCTGGCGCCGCTGCACCTGCGGCATGCGGCCCGCCTGGCCGCCGTGGACCGGTTCGACGAGGCGCTGCCCGCGGCCCGGTCGGCGGTCGCGCTGCTGCGCCGGGGATCGACGCCCGAGCCCAACCCGCAGCTGGCCGAGGCGCTCGGCACGCTCGGCCGCGCGTTGAGTGGGCTCGGCGAGGACGCGGAGGCGCTCACGAGCCTGCACGCCGCGCTGCGCATCTGGCAGCGGGTCGAGGAGCGCACCATGCGGCAGGCGGTCGCGTTCGCCCAGGACAACGAGCTGTTCAGCCGGTTGCAGGCGCGGGCCGGTCACGCCGAGGAGGCGCACCGGGCGGCCGCCACGGCCTTCGTTCTCTGGCAGCGGCTCGCGTCCGAAAACGCCATCTTCGCCGGCAGGCTGGCCACGTCCTACGAATTGCTGGGGGCGTGGTCCGACGCGGTGGCGCAGTGGCGCCGGATAGCGACGCAAGCGCCGCGGCTGTATGAGCCGAGGCTGGCGCTCGCCCTGACCCGGACGGGCAGCGAGCGCGACCTCGCCGAGGCCGTCCGGATCTATCGGCGGCTGGCCTCGGCCGACGTGACCTACCGGCCGCACCTGGTCCGTGCGCTCGCCCGCCTGGCCAAGCAGCGCAAGGACCTGTCGCTTTTGGACGAGGCGATCCGCGTCCCGCTGCCCGAGCGGTTCCGGATCGACCGCGCACGCGTCCTGCACCTGTTCGCCGACATCAGCGCGGAAATCCGGCAGCGACTCGGCGACGGGCTCGGTCACGTGCTCGAGGCGATCACCATCTTCCGCGAGGCCGGCCGGTCCGAGGACGCCCAATCGGCCCAAAACACCTGCACCACCATCATTTTCCTGCGCAACAAGCGGGATCCCGCCGCCCGGGTGCGCAGCCTGCTGCCGCGCAGCGACAATCCGAAATGCCCGAAGTGCCGCGGCAGCGGGTGGCTGACCTGGGAGCATGCCTTTGGCGACCCGGAAACGGTGCCCTGCCACGCCTGCCACGGCACGGGCAGGGCGGGCCGCAGCCAGCTGGCCAGATTCCGCCCGTGCCGGGGATGCAACGGCCGGGGCTGCCCCCGTTGCGGCGGCACCGGACTGCTGCGGGGGCTCCGCTGCGGAGAGTGTCAAGGTTTCGGCTATAGCGATGGTGACGGGAACGTGACATGTGTGGCCTGCGGCGGAACGGGCATCATCCGTTAGCACGGTCCAGACCCACAGGTAGGATGCACTTGATGTTGTTCCCCTCATGGCGGGCCCGCCGGGCGGCGCGCGCCCATTTTGGCTGGCAAAAGCTGCGCCCGGCGCAGGTGAAGGCGATGCGTGCCCTGCTCAAGGGCCGTGACGCGTTGGTCGTCCTGCCCACCGGCGGCGGCAAGTCGGCGATCTATCAGGTGCCCGCGACGCTCCTGAGTGGACCGACGGTGGTGATCTCGCCGCTGCTCGCGCTGCAGCAGGATCAGATCGCCAACCTCAATGACAAAGGGCTGCGTGCGGTCCGGATCAGCTCCGCCGAGACGCCGGCCAAGCAGGCGGCCGCGCTCGAGGAGCTTCGCTCCGGGGCGGCGAAGTTCCTGTTCATCACCCCTGAGCAACTCGGTTCGCCGGAGCGGCTGGCGGAGGTGAAGGCGCTCAAGCCCGCGCTGGTGGCCGTCGACGAGGCGCACTGCATCTCGTCGTGGGGTTACGACTTCCGCCCCGACTACCTGACCATCGGGCACCTGATCAAAGGGCTGGGGCAGCCGCGGGTGGTCGCGCTCACCGCGACCGCGTCGCCGCCCGTCCGCGAGGACATCATGCAGCGGCTCGGCCTGCACAAGCCGCTGGTCGTGGTGTCCGGGCTGGACAGACCCAACCTGTTCATCGAGGCGTCGCACTGCCCGTCGGAGGACCAGCGCTGGCGCCGCCTGCTCACGCTGCTCAAGGAGGCCGACCCGCCCGGCATCGTCTACGTGCCGACCCGGCGAGCCGCCGAGGAGCTGGCCGAACGGCTGACCGACGCCGGCTACGAGGCCGCCTTCTACCACGGCGGCATGGCCGCGGGCGTGCGCAAGCGCCGGCACGAGGACTTCCTCGCCGACCGCGTGCCCATCATGGTGGCCACCTCCGCCTTCGGCATGGGCATCGACAAGCCCAACATCCGGTGGGTCGCACACGTCGCCCTGCCCGACTCCCCCGACAGCTACCTGCAGGAGATCGGCCGCGCCGGACGCGACGGGCTCCAGTCCCGTGCGCTGCTGCTCTACCGGGGTGAAGACATCGCGCTGCAGCGGTTTTTCGCCGGCGGTGCGCCCGACGCGGCCGAGCTGCGCAAGGTGGCGTCCGAGCTGCACCGTGGCCCGCAGAGCAAAACGGCGCTGGGCAAGGCCACCGGCCTCGGCCCGCGCAAGCTGCCCAGCCTGATCAGCCTGCTCGAGCAGGTCGGCGCGGTCGCGGTCGGGCCCAAGGGAGAGCTTTCCGTGCCGCCGTTCGCGCCGCTGCCCGACCAGGCCGCACGCGAGGCCCTCGCCGAGCACGAACGGCACCAGGCGGGCCAGCGGTCACGCACCGACATGATGCGCCGCTTCGCCGAGAGCCGGGGCTGCCGCACGCAGGCCCTGCTCGGCTACTTCGGCGAGCAGCTGAGCCACCCGTGCGGGCACTGCGACAGCTGCCACGGCGGCACGGCCGAGGTCCTGCCTGACTCGGGCCCCTTCCCCTTGCACAGCACGGTCCGCCATGCGGACTGGGGCGCGGGCACGGTGCTGGGCTATGAAAAGGATCGAATGACCGTCCTGTTCGACGATGTCGGCTACCGCACGCTTTCGGTGTCGGTCGTCCAGTCGCAAAATTTGCTGGTACTCGAGCGCGGCTGAGCCGGCCGGCCGGCGTGACGCGGCCGGGGTGTCCTTTCCGGACACTCCGGCGCCCGTATCCGATACACAGGGCGGGACGACACACGTACGCTGAGGAAGCGACCTTTCATCGGCGCCGGTGACTTTCATGCAGATGTTGTGTCCCGACCCGGTCGGCCGCGGCGCGGGTGGCTGGCGGGTCGACCGCGGGCGGCTGCGGCCCGCCGTGCCCGCGTCCTTCGCCGTCGCCGTGCGCGGGCGGCTGCGCGTGCTCGGCGACCCGGCGAGGCGGGTGGTGGGCGCGGCGGCGGTGCTGGGTTCCGGGATCCGCCGCGCTGGTTGATCCCATCGGCCAATCTGGACGACAGCTCGGACAACAACTCGTCCATCCGCGTATCCTCTTGGAGGCCCGCAGAATCATTATACGGGGAGCGGGAAGTTTCGTGAGATTGTCCTGGCTTAGAAATGATGCGCTGGTTGTTGTCGGCCTCCTCGCGGCCATCACGGTCTCGGCGTGTGACGCCAAATCGGCGCCCGAGGCCGCCGAGCCGCCAATCGAGGCGGTCAGCACGGTCGACGTCCGGGCTCTGGTCCTGCCGCTTGACCCATACCTGGTCGATCCGCGACAGGAGCGCCTGCTGGAGCAAGCCAAAGCCCGCTTGACCATCACCTGCCTCAAGGAGTTCGGCTTCGCCGTGGAGATGCCGCAAGCGCTGGCGCCCAAGGTGATAACGCGCAATGAGCGCAGGTACGGTCTGGTGGATGAGACGGGAGCGGCGGCAACTGGCTACCACGTGCCGCGCGCGGACGAGGCGCAGCCCCGCCAGGATCCACAGCTGACACCCGAAGCGTTGGCGGTGCTGCGCGGCACCGCGTCCGGCTCGCCGGGAGGCAAAACGATCCCGCCCGGTGGGTGCGATGCCGAAGCGCGACGCCGGCTTGGCGACGGCGCGGCCGGAAGCATCGACCGAGACCTGGCGCAGCGGCTCAGTGCCGAGGCGCACAAGAAATCCGAGGCCGACAGCAGGGTGCGCGCAGCGTTTGGCCAGTGGAGCGGGTGCATGAAGCGGTCGGGTTTCGACTACAAAGATCCATGGGCTGCCAACGACGACCGGGTCTTCAGCACCGAATCGGCCACGCCGGAGGAGATCAGGACGGCGGTGGCCGATGTCCGTTGCAAGCGCGAAACGAACCTCGTCGCCACTTGGATCGCGGTCGATACGGCGTATCAAAAACGCTTTGTCGATCAGCACAGGGAGGGTTTGACAGAACTCAAGCGGTTGCTCGACACCGAACTGCGCAACGCAGCGAAGTGGGGAGGGTAGCCGTGAGCGCCGCAGTCAAACTTTTCGCTACGGCCACGGCAATTCTGAGTGGTGTGCTCGTCTCGGCCTGCACCGCGACCGAGCCAGCGCCCCCACCGCGGCCGTCGTCAAGGCCGCTATCCGGTTTGATCCCGGAGCCCAGCGCACGGGTAGCCGCCTATTCCCAGTGCCTGACGGCAAACGGGGCAACGGTCACCAGCGTCGTAGGCGTATATGTTCTCGTGGACTCGGACGGCCCGGCCTTGGCAGCAGCCGGACGAGCATGCGAGGACAAGCTCGACGCGGTGATACGCAGCCTCGGAGATGGCCAGCGCAGGGTTGAGGACAACGACGGCAACCGTTTCTGGCACTTCATGCACAACTGCATGGAGACCTTCGTGGCCAAGCATCCCCGCAAGGAACGCGACATCCTCGTCGTTCGTGGCCGGGACGCGGCCTGGGCCGACGACTTCGACGAGTGTGTCGACATCGCTCGAAAATGGCCTGGTGAGTCGGCGTCGCCGGGGACGGTTTGGCCCCCGAGCCCGCGGACGCCTGAAGACTGACGGCATGGCGGCGGCGGCTTGTGGTCAGGGCGTCAGGCTCTGCTCCGACTGCGACGCCTCACGATGATGCCCAACCCCGTTGGTGTTCACCGAGCTGACCGCAGGCACGGTCCAAAACGTTGAGCGCGTTGGCTTCGACGCAGGCTGTGTCCGGCCTCACGGGCCAGCGCCAAAGCCGCTCGGCCAGCCGCGTGGCTTCCGGAAGGCGACCGGTGTCGGCGTGCACCGCGGCAAGGCAGCTCATCGTGTCGCCCGCGCGATGCCGTGCCCGACCTGGCAGTGCAGCCGCACGGCGCAACCTGTCTGTCCGCTATCGAGGTCAACGGGGTCAAGAGCTCCTACACCCGCTGACAGCCGGCGGGGGTATCGCTCAGGCGTGCGGGCCCGTGCCGGCCAGATCGGCCGGGCCGCGCAGCACGCAGAACTCATTGCCCTCCGGATCGGCGAAGACCACCCAGCCGCCGTCGTCGGGATCGTCGCGGCGATCGTCCACAATGGTCGCTCCGAGCGCGAGCATGCGCTCCACCTCGACGTCACGCGGCACGTCGGGCGTGAGGCACAGGTGCAGCCGATTTTTCGCCACCTTGGGCTCCGGCACCCGCGCGAAATAGAGCGTGAAGCCCTGCGGCAGAGCGATCGTGGCGACGGGATCGCCCGGGAAGTCGTCGTCGGCCAGCGGCGCGCGCATGACCTCGCTCCAAAACCGGGCCAGCGCATAGGGGTCGGCGCAGTCGAACGCCACGTTGCGGACATGAAAAGCCATGCGGGCCAGTGTTTCACGGCCGGGCCCGGCTCGCCGCACATTAACGGAAGGTATTGTCGGCGGATGCGTGTGTTGCTGGTCGAGGATGAGGTGCCGCTTGCCGGATACATCGCGGCTGGGCTGCGCAAGCACGGGTTCGCCGTGGACACCGCGGGCGACGGGCAGAGCGCGCTCGACAAGGCCGAGCTGACGCCATACGACGTGGTGGTGCTCGACCGCGACCTGCCCGTGCTGCACGGCGACACCGTGTGCCGGCGGCTGGCCGAGGCCGGCACGGCGCGCATCCTCATGCTCACCGCCTCCGACGCCGTGCAGGATCGCGTCGACGGCCTGACCCTCGGCGCCGATGACTACCTGGGCAAGCCGTTCGCGTTCTCCGAGCTGGTCGCCCGGGTCCGCGCCCTGTCGCGGCGCGCCTGCGCCGCGATGCCGCCGATCCTGCGCGCCGCCGATGTGGTGCTCGACCCGGCCCGCCGCACGGTCGAGCGCGGCGGGCGGCTGCTGTCCTTGACGCCCAAGGAGTTTGGCGTGCTCCAGCAGCTGCTGGCCGCGGGCGGCGCGGTCGTGAGCGCCGAGACGCTGCTGGACAAGGTGTGGGATGAGCATGCCGACCCGTTCACCAATGCGGTCCGGATCACCGTGGGCACGCTGCGGCGCAAGCTTGGTGACCCGCCGCTGATCCAGACCGTGACCGCCGCCGGATACCGCCTCAGTGCTGGGTGAATGGTCTGCCGATCCGGCTGCCATACGCAATCCATAGGTGCCGGATGAGAAGATTTGCTTTATATGGTACGGATGACGGCGCGCAGCAGGCTCGCGATCCTCTACACCGGCCTGGTGTTTGGCGCGGGTGTGGTGGTGGTCGTGCTCACCTACGTGCTCGTGCGGCGCGGCACGGCGCACCGCTTTGTCTATCTGAGCACCGACCCGTCATCGTCGCCGAGCCCGTTGCCCGATCCGGCCGAGTTGCTGGACCGGACGGAGCGGCTGCGCGCCGACACCCTCTCGCAGATGCTCACCTATTCGATCCTCGCGCTCGCGGTGGTGACCGTGCTCGCGGCCGTGCTGGGCTGGCTGATCGCCGGGCGGCTGCTGCGCCCGATCCGCGCCATTTCGGCCACGGCGCAACGGCTTTCGGCCGAAAATCTCGCCGAGCGGGTGCCGGTCAACCGGCCCGATGACGAGCTGGCCGCGCTCGCCGGCACCATCAACGGCATGCTCAACCGGATCGAGTCGGGCATCGCCGACCGCGATCGGCTGCTGGAAAGCCAGCGCATGTTCGTCGCCAACGCCGCGCACGAGCTGCGCACGCCGCTGGCGACCATGCGCACCGCCATCGACGTCACGCTCGACGGGCAGCCCAGCCGGGGTGAGCTGCTGGCCATGGCCGCCGACATCCACAGCGCGGTCGAGCAGAGCCGGCGCACGCTGGACGGGCTGCTCACGCTGGCGCGCAGCCAGGCGGGCCCGACCAGGCACAGCCCGATCGACCTTGCGGACGTGTTTGCCGCCGTCTTCGCCGCCGCGCTGGCCGAGACGGCCGACATCGCCGTGCACGCCGACCTGCGGCCGGCGCCCATCGCGGGCGAGCCGGTGCTCATCGAGCGCATGGCCGGCAATCTCGTGGACAATGCGTTGCGCTACAACGAGCCCGGCGGCAGCATCACGGTCACGACGGGCACGACGCCCACGCACGCGTTTGTGCGCATCGCCAACACGGGCCAGCGCGTGGCGCCCGACGCGGCCGCGCGCCTGTTTGAGCCGTTTGTGCGCGCGGGCGCACCGCGCCGCCGCACCGATGGCGGCGGCGTGGGGCTGGGCCTGTCCGTCGTGCGCGCCATCGTCGTCGCCCACGGCGGGCGCATCGGGTTTACCCCGTTGCCGGAGGGCGGCCTCGATCTCACTGTCCACTTTGCCCGAAGCTGATGATCATCAGAGGCTTGGCTCACGTCGTGGCAAGGGCCTCGGTGGGCGCGAGCCGGGCTGCGCGCACGGCCGGGTAGAGGCCCGCGATCGCCCCGATGAGCAGGGTGGCGCACAGGCCGCCGAGCATCGCCAAGGCCGGCACGACGGTGGGCCAGCCCTCAGTGGTGGCATAGGCGGCCGTCACGCCGATGCCGAGCAGCACACCGCCCGCTCCCCCGAGCCCCGACAGCAGCAGCGACTCGGCGAGAAACTGCGCGCGGATCTGGCCCTGGGTCGCGCCGAGCGAGCGCCGCAGCCCGATCTCGGCCCGCCGCTCGAGCACCGAGATGACCATCGTGTTGGCCACGCCCACGCCGCCGACGAGCAGCGCGACCGCGCCGAGCCCGAGCAGCAGCGCGGTAAACGTCGCATCGGTGGCCTGCTTGGCGGCCAGCGCATCAGACGGGCGGGACACCGTGACCTCGGCCGGCGCCGCCGGGTTGGCCGTCGCCGCGAGCACCCGCTGCACGGCCGTGACCTGATCCTCGCGCGCCCGCGAGTAGATGGTCGTGGGGTGCCCGTCGAAGCCCAGATAGCGTGCCGCGGCCTCCCACCCGACGAGCGCCGACAGGTCGAGCTCGGGCGCGAGCGGGACGGGGTCGAGGATGCCGATGACGGTGAACCACTCAGCTGTGGAATCACTGCCCAGCCACACGTGCACGTCGGTGCCGGACTCGTTGACCGCCAACCGATCCGCTGCCATCGAGCCCAGCACGACGGCCGGATATCGCGCGGTGGCCTCATTGAACCAGATCCCGTCGCCCACCGTCGCGCCGACCGTGCCGGGCAGGTCCAGATAGGACGCCGACACGGCGATGCTGCCGGTCTGGCCGGGCGGGATCCGGTCGTTGCGGTAGACATGCGCGCCCTGCAGTGTCGCCGTTGCCGTGGCGGACAGCACCGGGCCGATCCGGGCGATCATCGACACGGATTCCTTGGGCAGCTGGGCCTTGTCTGCCGTGAACATCTTGTTGCCCTGCCCGACCGTGAGCAGGTTGGTGCCCAGCCGGGTCAGGGTGCGGTCCAGCTCGGCGCGCGACGACGTGGAGATGCCCACGACCGACAGCATCGCGGCTATGCCGATCGCGATGCCCAGCGCCGACAGGAACACGCGCAGCGGGCGGGTCCGCAGGCCCGATCCGCCGGAACGCACCACATCGGACGGTCGCAGGCGGGCCGGTGCCAGTGTGGTCACGCCAGCACCCGCCCGTCGCGCATCTCCACTTGTCGGGGCAGCGCCCCGGCGATCTCCCGATCGTGGGTGATCACCAGGATCGTGGTGCCGCCCGCGTGCAGCTCGTGCAGCAGCTCCATCACGCCCGCGCCCGAAGCCGAATCGAGGTTGCCAGTGGGCTCGTCGGCCAGCACCAACGCCGGCTCGCCGACGACCGCGCGGGCGATGGCCACCCGCTGCTTCTCGCCACCGGACAGCTCGTGCGGCCGGTGCGTGAGCCGGTGCCCGAGCCCCACGCGGGCAAGGGTTTCTTCGGCCCGCCGGCGCCGCTGCGCGATCCCGACCCCCGCATAGAGCAGGCCATCGGCCACATTGTCCACAGCGGACACTCCGGCCGCGAGATGGAACTGCTGGAACACGAAGCCGATCGTGCTCGCGCGCAGCGCGGAAAGCTCGCGATCGGACAGCCGTGCGATCTCGTGCCCGGCGATCCGGACGCTGCCCGAGGTCGGCCGGTCCAGCGTGCCGATCACGTGCAGCATCGTGGACTTGCCCGACCCGGACGGGCCCACGATGGCCACCATTTCTCCACTGTGTACGGTCAGCGACGCCTCGTCGAGGGCCGTGACACCGCCCGGGTAGGTCTTGGAAACCCGTTCCAGCGCAACCAGATCCGTCACTTGGGAACACCCACCTTCATGCCCGGCTCGAGCCCGCCGCCGCGCACCTCGACCCGGCCGCCGGCGAACATGCCCGTCTCCACGGCCACATAACGGGCGGTGCTGTGAGCGGGCGCACCGTCGACGACCTGCACGCCATAACCGCCCTCGGACAGCGCGACCAGCGCCGCGACCGGCACGGTCAGCACATCCTCGCGCTCCTCGGCCACAAACCGCACTTTCACCGGCCCCTGCTGCAGCGCGCCGATCGCGCCCTGATCGGCGAGGGACACGGTCACCTCGATCGTGGCCGGGCCGCCACCGCCACCACCCGGCCCGCTGCTTTCGCCGCCGCTCGGCGAGGACGCGACCGTGCCGACACCTTCCACCAAGCCCTGCAACGGTTTCCCGTCCGGGAGGGTCACCCGCACCGCGACGCCGATCGCCGCGTATCGCTGCCGGCTCATCGGGAGATTGATAATCACCTTTCTTATGGTACCGGTGAAGCCGAGCACTTCGCCCGCTGCCGCGTCACCGACGCGAAGTTTGTGCTCCGCGACGCGGATCGGCCCGCTCGCGTAGACGATTTGTCCCGGCGCGACCACGCCCGTCTCGGCGACCTTCAGGTCCTTCTGCCATCGCCTGACCGCCGTGGCCGTCGCGGCGTTGAACTTCTCGTCGGCCGTGAAGCCCGTGTGGCCCAAGGCCTTCAAGTTGTCCTCCAGCTGGCGGACGTCGGGCCCCTCCGTGCCCGGCGCCAGCGCACGATAGAGCGGCAGCTCGCCCAGCAGCAGCACGACCGGCTCGTTGTTCACCCGGTACAGCGGCCAGCCACGGTCCACAGTGGACCCGATCGGCGGCAGCCACGTCACGACGCCCTGGCCGCCCGCGGAGCGAAGCGTGAACTGCTCGCCGTGCCCGAGCTCCCCGTCGACCTCCTCGAAGTCGGTCAGGGTCGCCCGGGTCACGTCGGCGGTCTTCGCCGGTTGAGTGGAGCGTTTCGGCGTACCCCCTGAAGAGCCACCGAAACCGACGGCAGCCGCTGCGGCACCACCCAGGGCGAGCACCCCTCCGGCCGCGATAAAGATCCTTCTTCTCATCCGCGGCACTTCTCGATGGTGGCGCGCACGTTGGGGTCGTCCTTGTTGACCTGGAAGTCCGCGCCGAAGCCGCCGGTCCGCGGGTCGGGGTCGGGCCAGTCGAGGTGGCCGTTGTCGCGCATGCACTGGGCAAACGCGCGCTGCGCGTCGATCTGCTCCGGGGTCAGCCGCACGTTTTCGCCGCCGCCGGGCATGAACCGGTCGCACTTCTCCATGGCCTTGCTCAGCTTGGTCTTGTCGATCGAGCCCTCGTGGGCGAACCGCAGCGCGGACTTGCCCGTCGCGTCGCCCGGCTCGGGGTCGGGCACGTCGATGCCCTCGGCGCGCATGCAGCCGACGAACTGCCGCACGCGTTCCTCGGGATTGTCCGAGGGCTTGTCCGGATCGTTGTGCGCCTGCCCGCCCTGCCCGTTCGCCGTCGGGATGCCCTCGCCGTCCTGCTTGGCGCAGGCGTTCAGGGCGCTGGGCGCGGTGAGGGCGAGTAGGGCGAGCACGACCACGCCGTGTCTCATCTTCATGGGCGCAGTCCAGCGGCACGGGCGTAAGACCGTTGTTAGCGCATTTCCTTATGGCAGCCTTACGCGGGGCACGGGCAGTATTGCTCCGTGCGCGTACTGGTGATCGAGGACGAACAGCTGATGGCCGACGCCATCGCCGAGGGCCTGCGCCGATGCGCGATGGCCGTCGACGTCGTCTATGACGGTGACGCGGCGCTCGAGCGTCTGGCCGTGAACGAATACGACGTGGCCATCCTCGACCGGGACCTGCCGATCGTCCACGGCGACGACGTGTGCCGGGCCATCGTGGAGTCCGGCGCCGACACGCGCGTGCTCATGCTCACCGCCGCCGCCGAGATCGTCGACCGGGTCGCCGGGCTCACCCTCGGCGCCGACGACTACCTGCCCAAGCCGTTCGCCTTCGCCGAGCTCGAGGCGCGCGTGCGTGCGCTGGGCCGCCGCGCCCGGCCCGCCGCACCGCCCGTGCTCGACCGGGCCGGCATCCGGCTCGACCCGTCCCGGCGCGAGGTGGTGCGCGACGGGCGCTACGTGCCGCTGTCCAAAAAGGAGTTCGCCGTGCTCGAGGAGCTGCTGCTGGCCGGCGGCGGCGTGGTCAGCGCCGAGCGGCTGCTGGAGAAGGCGTGGGACGAGCACACCGACCCGTTCACCAACGTGGTCCGGGTGACCATGATGACGTTGCGGCGCAAGCTCGGCGAGCCGCAGATCGTGCAGACCGTGCCGGGAGTGGGATATAGGGTGCCATGAGCAGTGCCGTGAGTTTCATCCGGCGCCACTGGACCATCCGGGTCCGCCTGACCGCGTTTTACGGCGCGCTTTTCCTTCTCGCCGGCGCGCTGCTGTTGGGCGTCACCTACTGGCTGGTCGCCAAAAGGCTGGAAACCGTCGAGCCGCCGATCAGGGGTGAGCTGGCCAACACCCTCGAGAAGACCGTGGACGCCTCCGACCCGGTCACCGCCGCCGCAGAGAAGCGGCAATACCGCGAGGCCTATCTGAAGGCCCAGCAGGAATTCCAGGCCGAAACCCTTGGCGCGCTGCTCACCCAGGGCGGCATCGCGCTCGGCGGGGTCGGCGTGATCGCGGTCGGGCTCGGCTGGGTCATCGCCGGGCGGGCGCTGCGCCCGGTCAAGCGGATGACCGAGACCGCCAAACGGGTCGCCGACCGCAGCCTGCACGAGCGGATCGGGCTCACCGGGCCGCACGACGAGCTGCGCGAGCTCGCCGACACGTTCGACGCCATGCTGGAGCGGCTGGACCGCTCGTTCGACGGGCAGCGCCGGTTCGTGGGCAACGCCTCGCACGAGCTGCGCACGCCGCTGGCCATCAACCGCACGCTGATCGAGGTCGCGCTCGGCCGGCCGGGCGTGTGCGCCGGCCTGCGCCAGCTGGGCGAGACCCTGCTGGAGGTCAACGGGCGCAACGAACGGCTGATAGAAGGGCTGCTGATGCTCGCCCGTTCGGAGGCCACACCCACGTCGGTCGAGCGGGTGGATCTGGCCGACATCGCCTCGCACGCCTTGGAACAGGTCGGCGCCGGGGCTGTACGCATCCAGTCCACATTGGACTCCGCGGCGACGATGGGTGATCCGGTGATGCTGGAACGGCTGGCGTTCAACCTCGTGCAAAACGCGGTACGCTACAACACCGACGGTGGCTGGGTCTCGGTCACCACGCGCAACGGCGACGGCACGGTCAAACTGACGGTCACCAACACCGGGCCGGTGGTGCCCGCATACGAGATCCCCCGCCTGTTCGAGCCGTTCCGCCGGCTGTCCGACCGGGTCGGCTCCGCCCGCGGCGCGGGGCTCGGTCTGTCCATCGTGCAGTCGGTCGCCCGCTCCCACGGGGGCGCCGTCAAAGCCACCCCCCACGCGGGCGGCGGCCTCACCGTGCAGGTGACCCTGCCCGCCAGATGACCAACCTTACGGATAGCCGAGGCTGTCCGGGCGATGTGGCAGATTTGAGCCATGCCCCAACTCGTGATCCTCACAGGCCCGATCGCGGCCGGCAAGAACACGGTCGCGGACAAGCTCACCCGGCGCCTGACCGGAGACGGTCGCACCGTCGTGGTGGCAGACGTCGACGAGGTCGCTGCGATGGTGGGTTCGCCCGGCGCGGGCAAGGCCGGCCTGTGGTTCGCCGCGCACGAGGCGCACGGCGCACTCGTCGGCCAGTGGATGCGCTCCAACGTCGACTACGTCGTGGCGATCGGCCCCTTCCACACGACCGAGGAACGGGCCGCGCTCACCCGCACGCTTTCCGGCGACGCTTGCCTGCTGTGGGTGGTCATCGACGCCACGGAGTCCGTGACGTTGGCGCGCGCCCAGGCCGATCCGGGGCGCGGGCTGTCACGCGACCCGGGGTTTCACCACCGCGCACACCGCCGCTTCCGGGAGCTGCTGCCCACGATCCCGGCTGACCTGGCATTCGACTCGGAAGCACTGGACGCGGAGCAGATCGCGGCCGCGATCGCGAGCACGCTGGGCGTTCAATAGCCCTCCCAGCTGGGAAGATCAACGCTGATTTACGTCATAAGGATCGACGGCGCGGCCGCGCTGCGATATCTTCACGCTATCTTCTGCGATATCGGGAGGCTGGGATGTCGGATCGTCTGCGCGAGCTGTTGCTCAAGGCCGTGCGTTCGCTGGATCAGTCCGAGCAGGACGAGGTGCTCGGTCACCTGCTGATCGGCGGCACGTCCTCGATGATCCTCGGCTCGCCGCATGGGATGCCGCCCGGCGCCCGGCCGAGTCCGGCCGAGCGGCTCATGCTCGCGGAGCAGATCACCACGACGCTCGGGGTGGCATCGGGCGATCTCAAACTCCTTCCGGTGCGCCTGCCGGCCGACGACTACGAACGCCTGCGCACCTGGTCTCGCGAAAACGGATTCAGCATGGCCGTGATCATCCGGACGCTCGTGGAGCGTTTCCTGGCCGGGCAGGCGGGCCGGCGCCCTACGACCCCTGCGGCCCCTGCCGCTGCGGAGGAGACGGGCTGAGCCGGCGGTGCAGGAAGCCGGCTGCCGCACCGGCGGCCCTGGTCACGTGCGGCTCCACGTCGTAGAGGTCGATGTGCCGTTCGGTGTCGAGCCACAGGATCTCCTTGGGCCCGGTGGCGTTGGCGTGCAACGCCTCGGCGAGCTCCGGCGCGCAATAGGCGTCGGCCCGGCCGTGCACGACCAGCAGCGGGGTCGCGGCCAGCAGCGACGCGGCGCCGAGGGCGTCAAACGTCATGAGCGCGTGCAGCGACCCGTAGGTGACCCGGTTTTCCCAGTGCGGTGAGGCCGACCGCGATGTGCCGTAGTAGGCATACGGCTCGTCTCCGCCCATCGCCGCCGGCTCACCGCCGGGCGCGACCGCCGGCAGCTCGTCGTCGAAGCGCTCGATGAAGGACAAGAGCGACCGCCGGTATGCCTCCTACCGTTGTCCCGACGCTAGGTCGCGATCCGATCGCCGGACAGAAGGCACTTTGAGGTGCCTTTGGCACGCAGAGGGGGACTCATGTCGCTGGTGATCCCGGACGTGCTTGAGGAGGCCTGCACCACGCGGCAGGCACTCGAGCGGCTCGCCTCGAAGTGGCGCGTGTTGCTCATCTATGCGCTGCTCGCCGGGCCGCAGCGGCACGCGCAGCTACGCCGCCGGGTCGCGGGCATCACGCAGAAGGTGCTGACCGAGACCTTGCGCGAGATGGAGCGCGACGGGCTGGTGGAGCGCCGGGTGCTCAAGGAAAATCCGCCGCAGCACGTCGAGTATGCGCTGACCGCCCTGGGCAAGACGCTCGAGGCGCCGCTTGCCGCGATTTGCGCCTGGGCTGCCGAGCATGGTCACGTGCCGCCATCCGGCGACAGATGAGTTTGCC
This sequence comes from Allorhizocola sp., assembly GCA_044869915.1. Taxonomy (GTDB): domain Bacteria; phylum Actinomycetota; class Actinomycetes; order Mycobacteriales; family Micromonosporaceae; genus Allorhizocola. The sequence continues at coordinate 5,619 of JBIOYB010000572.1, read as the reverse complement.
CCGTCAGACGATTTGCTCCAGTCGGCGAGCGAGGTCGGTGAGGCCGAGGCGGCGCGCCAACGCGACCGCCGCTTCGGCTTCCTGCCGCGCCGGGGGCCGGCCAAGGTGCCATTGCCACCAGAGCGTACGCAACCGCAGCGCGTCCGAAATGGAGCCCTCGAGTGCGAGCGCCGCCGCGAAGTGCCGCTCGGCCACCGGATCACCCTGCGCGGCCGCGGCCATCCCGAGGATCCGGTCGACCGCGCCGAAGCAGAACGCGCCGCCCGCCGCCAGCATGAGCTGCCCGGAATAGGGTGCCAGCAGCTCGGCCGCGCTCGCCGCGACCTTGCGCTCGCCCAGCAGGGTCGCCGCCTCGGCCGCGCCCGCGATGGCTATCTGCCACGTGATGTCGCGCGGCAGCGCGGCGAAGTCGTCGGCCGCGAGCTCCTCGAGGATGGGCCGGGCCACCTCGGGCCGGCCCAGGTGCGCGTAGATGAACGCGAGCTGCGCCCGCAGCACGGGCAGCTCCGGGTTGACCTCCTGTGCCCGCAGCGCGATCGCCTCGAACGCCGCCAGCTCGCCGCGCTCGAAGTGGCTCCAGAACATCTGGGTCTGGTGCGCGTTGACGAAATCGGGATGGCCCTGACCGACCATATTGGACTGCATCGCGATCTGTGCGGCCCGGTCGAAGTCGCAGTCGAGCAGGGCCAGCATCGCTTGGAACTGCAGGCTGAACGCCAGCAGATGGTTGTCGTGCCACTGCGGCGCGAGCACCGACATCCGCGCCAGGTCGGCTTCGAACCCGGGCCGGTCGCCGGTGATCAGCCGCAGCGGCGCGCGCCAGCGCAGGCCTTCCCTCTCGTTGAGCCCGATGAGCTCGTCGGCGAGCCGGAGCTGCTCGGCCAGGTTGGGCTGGCCGAAGAGGGTGACCAGGCGCGCGAAAAGGGTGCGCACCAACGCTTCCCGCCCGCCGCCGGTGCGGGCGAGGGCGAGCGCCTCCGACGCCAGGCCCTGCGCCGGCGGACCCCACCACTGCCGGGCCGACTCGCCGGCGCTCGCCACGGCGCCAGCCAGCGCCGCGGTGAGCTGCGCGCGCAACGCGGGGTGCCCGTCTCCCAGGCACGCCAACGCTTCCCACGCTAGCTCGGCCATCTCGAGGTCGAGCTTGCCGTGCGCCCAGCGGCCGAGGCCGAGCGATGCGGCGCGGGCCAGCAGGACGCACGAGCCGAGCTGGCGGGCCAGCGTCGCGGCCGCTTTGGTCGCCGCGACTCGCTGCTGGTGCCGCGACAGCGGGATCGCGGCCTGCGCCTCGATCAGCCACAGCTCGGCGAGCACCGGCAGATCGGCGGCCTGTGGCGGGCCGGCGGTCAGCGCGGCCCGCCCGGCCGCGGCGAGGGTGATCGCGTCCTCGTAGGCGAGCTCCGCCATGGCGTTTTTCGCGGCGGCAAGCGCTGTCTCGGCGGCGGTGCGCTCGGCTCCCGGCACCACCTCGGCCAGGCGATAGGCGGCCAGTCGGGCCAATCGTCCTTGCGGCGCAAGCGATGGCGACCCTTCCAGCGCGTCGGCGACGCGGGCCCGCTGCATCGCCAGGCGGCTGGCGGATCGGCCGTCCAGCAACGCCCGCCGGATCAGCGCGTGGACAAAGGAAAACAGCCCCGGACCGGTTTCCCGGAGAAGCCCCGCGGTGACCGCCGCCTCCATCAAGAGCAAAACATCTATATCTGGTACGCCCAAAGCCTCCGCGAGCAACGAAAGCTCGACGTCCTCGCCGATGACCGCGGCCCAGTCGAGCGCCTCGCGCACCGGCTCGGGCAGGCCGGCGGTGCGGGCGCGCACATGCTCCCGCACCCCCATCGACACACTGTCCACATTGGAGCGCATGAGCACCTCGCCGAGCAGCAGCGGGTTGCCGCCGGTGTCCTGCAGCAGGCGCAGCGGATCGCGATCGGTGACGCGCAGGGCCTCGGCGAGCGCCCCCACCTCGGCCAGGCTCAGCCCGCCCAGCGCCGCCTCGTGTGTCTGCGGCAGCCGGCGCACGCGCCCGAGCAGGTCGGCCAGATCGGCCGGCGGGTCGCGAAGGGTGATCGCGATGAGGGTGCGCGGCGGCGCGGCCACCGACGCGAGATAGTCCAGCAGTTGCAGCGTCGGCGTCGTGGCCCAGTGCAGATCCTCGAGCACCAGCAGCAGCCCGCCCAGCCGGGCCAGCCCGCCCAGCGCCTCGGCCACGGCCGCGAACAGCGCCGACCTGCGCCGCTCCGCCCCCACGTCGTCGACCCCGTGCGCGAGCGCCGGCCGCAGCTGCGGCACCACCCAGCTCAGAGTGTCGCGAGTGGACTCCGGCAGCAGCGCCGCGAGGTCGCGCACTGCCGCGGGCGTGGACAGCGCCTCCACGATGGGCTGGAACGCGATCGTGTATGACTCCCGGCACGCGCCCCACAACACGCGCCCGCCATCCTTGGACACCAGCTGCGCGACCTCATCGGCGAATCTGGTCTTGCCGACCCCGGCCTCGCCCTCCACCAGCAGAATGCCGCCGCGCGCCCACGCCGCCCGCGCGGTCGCGACCTCGCCCGACCGGCCGACGAACGGCGCCCACTCGCGCGTGTGCGGCTGGATATCCGGCTCCGGCTTCCCGTCGCGCTCTCCGCCGGCCGTGGCGTGCAACAGCTCCCGGTGCGCGGCGCGCAGCCGCGGGCCCGGCTCGACGCCCAGCTCGTCGACGAGCCGGCGGCGGACCTTGCCGTAACGGTCGAGCGCCTGCGCCGCGCGCCCGCCGGCGTGCAGCGCCCGCAGCATGAGCGCCTCGAGCAGCTCCACGAACGGGTACTCCGCGGCCAGCCTGGGCAGCACGTCCATCAGCGTGTGCAGTTGACCCGCCTCGAGCGCGGCCTCGGCCCACAGCAGCGCCGTGTCGATCCGCTGCTGGTGCCAGTGGTCGCGGAAGGCATCGGCCCACCGGCCCGGGATGCCGGAAAGCGGCGTGCCCTGCCACAGGCCGAGCGCGAGCGAGAGCAGCTCGACCCGCTCGGCCAGATCGGGGATGGCCCGCGCCTGCTCGACCCGCCGCCGGAACAGGCGTATGTCTATATCCACAACACCGTCGTCCACCTGCAGCGCGTAACCGGCCGCCGCGCGCTTGACCGGCACCAGCCGCCGGATCCGGGAGATGTGCGAAAAGAGCGTGTCACGGGCGCTGTCGGGCGGCTGCTCGCCCCAGACCCGGTCGATGATCGTCTCCGCGAGGACCGGCTGCGGCGCGTCCGCGGCCAGGGCGGCCAGCACGGCCTGCCGGCGCGACGGTCCGATCTCGACGGCGCCGCCCCGCGCCACCAACCGGATCTCTCCCAGTAGACAGATCTGCACAGCACCCCCACTGTGTTCCCTGACGAGCCTAAGCCGGGCACGCCTTCCGGGCGCTGTCCGGTTTCTTGCCGCAGCGCGCAAGAACGGCGCAAGATTAGCGCCCAGCGATGCGGCGCACCGTGCCGGCATGAGAAGACTGAAGTTGCTCTGGACTTGCGTGGCCACCGCTCTGGTCGCGGCGGGGATGGCCGCGGTCCCGGCGCGGGCCGCATCGGACACCGTGGCGGACCCGGTCCGGGTGATCGTCACGCTACGGGCGGGATCCTCGGTCGACGCCGCGCTGGCAAACCTCGATGGCGTACCCCATAAAATCACCCACCGGTATCGATCGTTCCCTCTGCTTGCCCTGGAGGTCTCGCCGAAGGCGCTCGGCGCCCTGCGGGCCTCGCCCCAGGTGGCCTCGATCCAGGAGGATGGGCTGTCGATACCGGCGCTGGCCGACAGCACGGGCATCGTCGGCGCCAAAGAGGCCACGCAGCACGGGTTTGACGGCACCGGCCGGGTGGTCGCCGTGCTCGACACCGGCGTTGACCGCACCCACCCGTTCCTCGCCGGGCGCATCGTGCACGAGGCGTGCTTCTCGCTGCGGGCCAACTGCCCGGCCGGGACCACGAGCCAGGTCGGCGTGGGCGCGGGCGCACCCTGCGCGTTCGCGCCCGACGATTGCCAACACGGCACCCACGTCGCGGGCATCGCGGCGGGCCGCCGCCACGCGGGCGCGGCCTACGACGGCGTGGCGCCCGACGCCAAGGTGATGCCGGTGCAGGTGTTCAGCCGCTTCACCGGCGGGGAGTGCTTCGTGGGGGCGCCGCCCGCCACCGTGTGCGCGCTGTCCTTTGTGTCCGATCAGATTGCCGGGCTGCAGCACGTGCTCGATCGGGTGGCCGAGGGCGTGCCCGTGGCGGCGGTGAACATGAGCCTGGGCACGGTCGCGACCACACCACTGGCGTGCGACGGCGACGCACGCAAGCCCGCGATAGATGCGTTGCGCGCCAACGGGATCCCGACCGTCATCGCGTCGGGCAACAGCTCGTCGTCGACCGGTGTGAGCACCCCGGCGTGCATCTCCACGGCGGTCACCGTCGGCAACACCACCAAGACCGACACGGTCAGGCCGAGCTCGAACTCCTCCCCGCAGGTGGAGCTGCTCGCGCCCGGAACGGCCATCACGTCGTCGGTCCCCGGCGGCGGCACCGCGGCCTTCACCGGCACCTCGATGGCGGCGCCGCACGTGGCCGGCGCGTGGGCGGTATACCTGGAACGGTTCCCGGGGTCCACTGTGGACACGGTGCTGAACGCGTTGCGCGCCACCGGCAAGCCGGTCACCGACCCGCGCAACAGTGTGACCGTGCCACGGCTGCGGCTCAGCGCGGCCATGGCCGGGTGGGGCTTCGTCTGGGCCGACCGACCCAGCACGGTCATAGGTGTGCCGTACACACCCGACGCGCTCTACCAAGCCAACTCGACCGGCGCCACCAACACGATCACGCGCGAGGGCACGGGCGTGTACCTGGTGCGCTTGCCCAACCTCGGTGGATATGAGGCCGCGACCAACCAGGTGGGCGGCGGCAACGTGCAGGTGACGGCATACGGCGATGGCAACGAGCGCTGCAAGGTGCAGGGCTGGGGCGTGGGCGGACGCGACCTGCATGTGCGGGTGCGCTGCCACACCCCGGCGGGCGTACTGGCAGATGCGCGCTACACCGTGCTGTATCAGGCCAACGAGACCGTCCGGGACGGGGCCGACTCGGGCTACGCGTGGGTCGGCGGCGCGGGCACGCCGTCGATGCTGTACCAGGCGAACTCCTCCGGCGCGGTCAACACCGTCACGCACACCCCCGGCACGGGCATCTACACGGTCACGTTCCCGGGCCTGACCCGTGGCGGGGGCAACGCCCAGGTCACGGGTTACGGCACGACCACCGAGTACTGCAAAGTCCGCAGCACCAGCACGACGGCGATCGAGACCCGGGTGATCGTCGGCTGCCACAACGCGGCCGGGACCCTCACCGACTCGGTCTTCACGGTGGCCTACACGGCGGGCGAGGTGCCCAGCGGTCGCAAGGGTGCCTACGGGCTCGCGTTCGACGCCACCAGCACCGCGTGGTATCTGGCCAGCCCGCGCTTCAACACGAGCGGCGGCGCGGTCTGGGCCCGGCGCACTGTGGATCCCGGCGTCTATGAGGTCCTGCTGTCGGGCATGCCGTCCGTGGACGACACCAACGTGATCGTGACGGCATACGGCTCGGGCGGCACCACGTGCCGGGTCCACAACTG